>NZ_CP167894.1:2916863-3240959 GCF_041504345.1 Vibrio sp. BS-M-Sm-2 | reverse complement strand
AAGCAGCCCTCGGAATGCAATTTGTTTAAAATCATCGTCTGTCTGTGTGGCTTTCCAGACCTCAAATGCCTCAAGGTTTTGTTGCACCTTTTGCTTACTACTTGCCATGACTTAGTCCTCTATTATGTTTTTTATCAACACAAGGTCATTGGGTGCAAGCAGCACTTTTCCGGCTGTATTCAGTACTCTCGCTCGCTCTTTCTCACCCCTAAACGTAAAATCATTAGTTAACTTAATCAGACCTAAGAGATTTTTTATTGCCTTTTTTTCCGCAACGGAAAAATTAGACGAAGGGATGACATCTACTGACCCTTGCGCATCAGTCCGATAATTGAGCATTGAATCGACGCTAATAGAACCTTGGTTCTTAAAATTTTTATCTAGTATTTTTTCAAGATGCTTATTTCTGTTTTCTAGATGCTTAATATAGATCTGGATTTGTGATGGAATCGCTGACGATGCCTCTCCTTGTTTGTTAATTTTGCGCGGAGATAAAGCGACTTCACAATAAGCATCTATTATCGGCTTATAAACACCTTTACTATCGTTATCCAGCGTACCCTTTGCTGGTTTGCCTCCACAGCTTGCTCGAATAAACTCGGCAATTGAAGTTATCCCTATTGCCATGCCATTAGTCAAATGATGGTGGCAAGCACGCTTCACATTTTTTATGCCTGTTTGAAGCCGCTGGTCAGGGTACTCTTTAAGCAACCCCTCGAAAACCAAACGTTTATTGCTGAGTCAGGTTAAGAGTCACAGAGCCAATATAACAAGCGCTTCGGCACTCTCCACAACCATTACACTTATCTTTGTCCACCATAGGCAATTCTCCTACCTCGATGTATATCGCACCTGCTGAACAAGCAGTTTGGCATGCCGAGCAGTCCATTTGCATGTAGTTATTGCAGCTATCAGCAAAGCTAGGCTTGAGGTCGATATAAGGTGTGACCGTTGGATGGAGCGCGCCAGTCGGACACACTTCACTGCACTTGTTACACAGAGAACAATGGTTGTAATCCAAATTCAGTAACGCACTGCCCTCTAGCATCTCAATAACGCTATTAGGACACGCTTGCTCACACAACCCGCAACCGTCGCAAAGACGCTCAAACAGCACTTCATCGACCGCTCTTGGTGGTCTTGCATGCAAGCGCTGTGATATCTCTTCATAATTCGCGGCTGCTTTAACCGGTTTAGAAAGTCGAGTTAAGAAACCGCGTCTATTTGAATTTATTTGTTCAGACATTAGTCGATATATAACTTTTTAGTAGCAACGTTTAAATTATATTCAGATGTTAAGTACTTAAACCAACCTATTACATCAACCGATAGCTTTTTATAAAAAGATAGCTCTGATGCTTTATTTATTTTTTCTAAATAAACAGAAGACCAAGTTAATAAGTGACCTTCAAGTAATTCACCAGCTGAATTAATATTATTATTTTCTAACAAATATGCATGAGCGAATAACATTAAACCAAATTGATCTTCCGGCTCTCTTAAACCTGTGTCTAATTCAATCTGATTCAATTCTAAAAACTGGCGATACTCTACAGTAGAAGCGCCGAACACAACGCGGTCTTTATCTAGGTACACTGAACCCCAAGGTGGCGCTGGCATGTCTCCCACGCCTTCAAACAGGCGGCTGAACTCTGCTGCGAGTGCATCTTCGTCTTCACTTCTCAATGCCAGCAAGCATTCTTGAGAGAGTACTTCGCTCTCAACCAAGGCTTCAACAATGGTGATTAACTGTTCTTTACTTGTCGCTTGATAAAATAGCGAACCCAACAATTTATGCGTATCGATAATCATTATTATTTATAACGTTATAGGTTTAAAGATAATTATATTAATTAATCCATTTTATTCTTTGATCCATTTTATACATTCAATTCATAAACTTTAAATTCCACACTTATTTGACGCCTATCAATCAACATTTAAATATTAAAAGACAAAAACAAAACTACCTATAAAGTGCTAGCCATCAATAGCAAAAGGCATCTTAGAATGACGAATAAAAAAGAATCTGGGGTAATGAATCTTACTCGAAGAGGCTTCATGAAAGCTTCTTCTGCGGTAGGTAGCGCAGCCGCACTCGCGGGCGGTATCGCTTTACCTTTCAAATCCAAACCAGTAGCGGCTGCGGTTGCTGAGAGTGTGGATGAGAAAATCGTATGGAGTGCATGTACTGTAAACTGTGGCTCTCGCTGCCCATTACGTATGCATGTGCAAAACGGTGAAATCAAATACGTAGAAACCGACAACACTGGTACTGACGAATACGGTCATCACCAAGTTCGTGCTTGTCTACGTGGTCGCTCTATGCGCCGCCGTGTTTACAACCCAGATCGCCTGAAATACCCAATGAAACGTGTGGGTAAACGTGGTGAAGGTAAGTTTAAGCGTATTAGCTGGGAAGAAGCTTATGATGAAGTTGCTGGCACCATGCAGCGCCTTATCAAAGACTACGGTAACGACACTATCTACCTAAACTACGGTACAGGTACGCTTGGCGGTACAGTAACTAAGTCTTGGCCACCAGCTCAAACGCTGATTGCTCGTCTAATGAACCTAAGTGGTGGTTACCTAAACCATTACGGTGACTACTCAACAGCGCAAATCGCGAAAGGCTTGAGCTACACCTACGGTGGTTGGGCAAACAACAACTCTTTCTCTGACCTAGAGAACACTAAGCTTAACATCCAGTTTGGTAACAACCCTGCCGAGACACGTATGTCTGGCGGCGGTCTGATCCACCACTATGTAGAAAGCAAAAACAAATCGAACGCAAGAACGATCATCATCGACCCACGATACACCGATACTGCCGGTGGCCGTGAAGATCAATGGATTCCAATTCGTCCTTCTACGGATGCTGCATTGGTAGCGGGTCTTGCACACGTAATGATCACTGAAGACCTTGTCGATCAACCGTTCCTAGACAAATACTGCGTAGGTTACGACGAGAAAACTCTGCCTGCATCAGCGCCTAAAAACAGCGACTACAAATCTTACATCCTAGGTTTAGGTGAAGATGGCGTAGAAAAAACACCAGAGTGGGCTTCTAAGATCACAGGCATTCCAGTTGATACCATCATCAAGCTTGGCCGTGAAATGGGTACAGCAAAACCATGTGCGATTCACCAAGGTTGGGGCTTACAACGCACTGCGAACGGTGAACTAGCGTGTCGTGCAATCGCGATGCTGTCACTACTAACCGGTTCTGTCGGTGTATCAGGCGGTTCAACAGGTGCTCGTGAGAGTGACATCAACATTCCGTTTGTGCGCTTCCCTACTGTGCCAAACCCAGTTGAAACGTCTATTTCAATGTTTATGTGGACAGACGCAATTTACCGTCATCATGAAATGACCGACATCACTGATGGTGTTCGCGGTGCAGAGCGCCTTAAGAACCCAATCAAGATGATCTGGAACTACGCAGGTAACTGCATCATCAACCAGCACTCAGACATCAACAAGACACACGCGATTCTTCAAGATGAAAGTGCGTGTGAAATGATTGTCGTGGTTGATAACCATATGACTTCTTCAGCAAAATACGCCGATATCATCCTGCCAGACTTAACAACGTCTGAGCAAGACGACTGGTGTATGGATGGTAAAGCATCGAACATGCCTTACTTCATCTACGCGCAGAAAGCGATTGAGCCTCAGTTTGAAGCGAAATCTATCTACGAGATGTGTACTGAGCTTGCTAAACGCATGGGCGTTGAAAAAGAGTTCACGGAGGGTCGTACTCAAGAGCAATGGATTGAGCACCTGTACGCAGAAACTCGTAAGAACGATCCAACCCTGCCAACCTTCGAAGAGATGAAAGAGCTGGGTATCTACAAACGTAGCTACGACCATCACTACATCGCTTACGAAGACTTCCGCAAAGATCCAGAAGCGAACCCACTGACCACACCAAGTGGCAAGATCGAGATCTACTCAGAGCAACTGGCTGATATCGCGAAGACTTGGAAACTGAAAGAAGACGAAGTGATTCACCCACTTCCTATTTACGCGGATTCTTTTGAAGGCCATAACGATCCACTAGCAGAGAAGTACCCGCTTCAGCTGACCGGTTTCCACTACAAAGCTCGTACGCACTCAACTTACGGCAACGTTGCAGAAATAAAAGCAGCAGCACCGCAAGAGTTGTGGATCAATCCAATCGATGCAAAAGAACGTGGTATTGAAAGCGGCGACATGGTGAGTATTTTCAACGACCGTGGCGAAGTACACATTCCAGCGAAAGTGACACCAAGGATTCTTCCTCGAGTTGTCGCACTAGGCGAAGGTGCATGGTACGCACCGGATGGTCAGAAGATCGACCATGCAGGCTCTATCAACGTGTTGACGACTCAGCGCCCGAGCCCACTTGCTAAGGGTAACCCTCAGCATACAAACCTAGTTCAAATCAAAGCGCTAAAGAAAGCATAAGGTAGGTTGGAATGAAACAATACGGCTTTTACATTGATTCAAGTAAATGCACGGGTTGTAAAACCTGTCAGCTTGCTTGTAAAGATTATAATGATCTCGACATCAAAACGAACTACCGTCGCGTATACGAATACGCAGGTGGTGGCTTCACTCAAGGTGGTGATACCTGGGTTCAGAAAGATGTCTTTTCTTACTACCTGTCTATCGCTTGTAACCACTGTACTAACCCAGCGTGTGTGAAAGTGTGTCCTTCGGGCGCGATGCACAAACGTGATCAAGACGGTTTGGTTGTGGTTGATGAGAGCGTTTGTATTGGTTGTCAGCACTGCAGCAATGCGTGTCCTTACGGCGCACCACAATACAATGCTAAGAAAGGTCACATGACTAAATGCGATGGTTGTTACCAACGTGTTTCTGAAGGCAAACAGCCTATCTGTGTTGAATCTTGCCCACTTCGTGCATTGGAGTTTGGTGAAATCAATACACTTCGCGAGAAGTACGGCTCTGGTGCGGATGTGGCTCCACTGCCATCTTCAACAGAAACGCTACCGAACATCGTGATTAAGCTGAACAAAAACGCGAAACCGACTGGCGATACCAGTGGTCACCTAGCAAACCCGAAGGAGGTGTAAGATGATTTTTCATGAGTGGTCTTTAATCTTCTTTACGGTGCTGGCGCAAACTGCGGTTGGTGGTTACTTACTTATTGGTGCTCGCGCACTGGTACTTGGTCATGACGAAGAGAAACTAAACAACTACAAGGTTCCAATGTTCATTCTGTGGGCATTAATGAGTCTTGGTTTTATGTTCTCGACAACTCACCTAGGTTCTCCATTGCGCGCGTTTAACGCTTTTAACCAACTAGGCTCAGCTTGGCTGTCTAACGAAGTATTCTTCGGTGCGGCATTCTTCGCGGTAGGTGGCCTTCAATGGTTACTGTCTGTGGTTAAGAAAGGTGGCGTTGCTATCCAGAAAGCACTGATGGTTGGCGCGATGGTGTTGGGTGCAATCTTCATGTACGCGATGATCAACGTATACATGATCAACACAGTACCTACGTGGGACAACATCTACACACCACTGAGCTTCATCATGACGATGGTTGTGGGCGGCTTGCTGCTGTCTCAGTTTGTGATTGTATTCGCAAATGACAGCCGCTTTACGGTTGACCGTAACATCACCATGCTGGCTTTTATCGCAGTTGCTATCAGCTTGCTTGTGACAGTAGGAAAGCTGAACCTAATCGGTGACATCCAAACTTCAGCGGCAAAAGCGTCTGAGTTAGTCGATGGTTTAGGTAACTATGTGATTCTTCAAGTGGCACTGCTAATGGCAAGCTTGTTGATTTGGATTCTACCTATGCTGAACAAAGCAAAAGTGAACCCAGTTAACCTTGGCTTAGCACTAGTATTGTTCTTGGCCTCAGAGTTAATCGGCCGTGGCTTGTTCTATAGTCTACATATGACAAGCGGTTTGTAATCGAGTTCTTACAGACATGAGTTACGTGTAAACATCACTGCTTGTTTGGTTATCTAGAAGGCTAGATAAACAAAAGGCCCAACACCTATTTAGATGTTGGGCCTTTTTATTTCATTTTTCTAACGTTTTTAGTACAGACTTAACGAGTTCGCTTACATACTTACTTAATGATAGCTGCTGGAATAAACATGTCTTTCAATCGCTTAGCCGAAGAGTAAGTGCCAAACATCGGTTTGTTGTCTAGGTGCCTTCTCAGCATATCGGCTGCTACGGTTTTGATGATGGTACGTGCATCTTCACGCTTGTATTGACGGTAGAACTCCAGCACTTGCCCCCACTCGCCTGCTTCGCTCGATAACGCAATACTAAAAGTATTACCCTCTAACTTACCCGTTACTAAGGCTAACTCTGTGCCGCACTTTTCTCTTGTTGCACCAGCCAATGCAAACGTCGCCGCTAGTGGATCGCTCTTTTCAAGCTCACTCTCTTTTGGCTCCGCCATAACCCAAGAGTGGCCGAAGCAATCTTCAACTTGCTCATTCGATTGCAGCCAAGCCGATAGCGCACCTTTAGTTGACACTTCCGATACCGACAGCGTCTTCTTTCTCTCAGCCATAATGTGGCCGATATGATCGATCATCGGCTCATCAACACTGACAACGTTGCTCTCTAATAGCTTGTACACCATTTGCAGCAGCTTAACGCGAGTTTCTAAATCCGACTTAGGTCCAAATAGTTTCACTTCAATAAACGGCAGATAAGAGCGGTAACCCAATTCATAGCCTTGAGGCAATTTCAGCTGGTCTAACACGTCTGATATGCCAGATTCGGACAAACCAAAGGTAAACAACCTGCTGCATTCAGAAGCGACCACTTGAGGATAAGTACGAGCGAGGTCAGGGATAATTTCAAAGCTCACCATGCGCTTAAACTCACTGGGCACTCCCGGAGTGAAATAGAAAGTCGCATCGTTAATCTTAAGTTTGAAACCACATGCAGTGCCGACAGGGTTATCGACGATTTCCGAGTTTACTGGCAGCAAAGCCTGCTTTAGGTTGCTATCCGGCATCGGCATACCACGCCCGGAAAACATCTCTTCCATACGCGCCAGCCATTCAGGGAACATAATGAGTTTCTGCTCTGAGGCAGCCGCAGCAGCAGCTGCACTCATATCATCGGTTGTCGGGCCTAAACCACCATTAACGATAACCACATCATAGTTAAAGCTCAGCATCAGCAGTTCTTCAACAAGAGCATTCATTTGATCACCCACAGTTGAGCGCTTAGCAAGAGCAAAACCATGCTGATAAAACTCAGCAGACATCCAAGCTGCGTTCGTATCTACAATGTCTCCATGAAGAACTTCTTCACCTGTACTTAACATTGCGATTTTCGTCATATTTCTATCCCTTGTTGTCATAAAAAGACACTGCATTATTTACAAACTGGTCTATGGTTGAATTTGGAGCAATTCGCCTTTTCACTAATATTAATAATGTTAAACCTAAGGTTTTCTTAGGAAAAGCTATAAATTATTAGTTCCCTAAATCAGGCATTTAATAGATAATTGTGACCCTGATCAATTCCAAACTTTCTCATGGAGACCCTTGTGGCCAAATCACCGTTACTAGCAAAGGTTACTGCTGCATTTACAATGCTAATGTCAGTTAACTCGGTTGCAAGCCAATACGACTTCGACCAGCCAATCAACCTTTCTTATTCGGATGAATGTGCTCAAGATTACTGTGTTAATGATAGCTTGTACACCTACAAGCCTAATACCAATTACGCACTGAGCGAATCAAGTGATGAGTACGACTTCTCAATCCAACAACCAAAACACATGTTGGTGAGCCAAGAGAAGGATTGGGACTACCTTATGGGCCAAACCTACACCATTTTGGGCTTAAGTGTCGCTACAGTAGGTTTGATGACTCTACTCCCTGAAAGTATCACTAAGTGGGATGATGACCAACGTGACATCAGCTCATTAGGTAAAAAGTGGAAAGACAACGTATCTGAAGGCCCTGTATGGGACCGCGATGAACACTTCCTAAACTACGTGATGCACCCCTATTTTGGTGGTGTTTACTACACCGCAGCTCGACACGCAGGTTACGATGAGTTTGAGTCTTTCTTATACTCTTGGACCATGTCTACGTTCTTCTGGGAATACGGTGTAGAAGCGTTTGCCGAAGTACCATCATGGCAAGATCTGTTCATCACTCCATTCTTTGGTGCGGTTGTTGGTGAAATGATGCTAGAAGCAGAGCAAGACATCATTGCTTCAGGCGGCGAAGTGATGGGCTCTCAAACCATGGGTGATGTGTCTCTATTTTTCCTAAACCCTGTTGGACACATCCACTACTGGGTAAGTGATGCTTGGGGCGGTGACGCAGAAGTTAATCTGAATACTAACCCTTGGTGGGATAACCAAGACGCAGCTAGATTCGCATACGATGCTGGTGCGCCATACGATTCTCAGTTTGTTGGTATGAACTTTAAAGTAACCTTCTAATACAGCAACCTAATTACTTTCGTAAAAACAAAACTCTTCTAAAAAGCGGCTCTCTAGCCGCTTTTTTTGTGCCCTACTCTTCATTCTCTTTTTTTGCATCACAGCTTAGTTTCAAAAATTGACCTAGGTCAAACATTGTTCGATGTAACCTTCTACACTGAAATTAAAGAACTTTATCGCGCGATATCAAACATTTAATTAGCAAATAATAATTGAAACTTTGGGGGCTGATATGAACAGTACATTTATCGTAAACTTTATCGGAAAAGCATCACCAGCAACAATCAAACAACTTGCTGCGGTTACTCACGAAAACGACGGCAAATGGCTCATCAGTAAAGTGAACTTTATTGAAGACCAAGTCGCAGGCGTACTCAAGGTTCAACTTCCAGCCATCAACGAATCGATTGTAAAAGAAGCTTTCAGCGCCAACCCGGATCTCATCGTACAGTTTGTCGATTCAGATCATACGCACAATGCTCAAGACACAATCCATCACTTAAGGCTCGACTCTAACGACCGAGCAGGTATCGTCAACGAAGTGACACATGTATTGGATAGACAAGGGATCAGCATTCTAGATATGGATTGCCACCGAGTCTTTATCGCTGGTGGTGGTGGTGTTAGTTCAAGCTTATTCACTTCAAAAATCGCCGTTAAGCTACCAATCGAAGTTCAAATCGATGATGTAGTTAATGAACTCGAAACACTCAGTGAAGACACTCGAGTAATGATTGAAAGCTAATTTAACTTACCTCCTGACGATACCTTAATCGTTGGGAGGCCACCTCATAAATAAGACCTCTCTTACATTACTTACAAAAAAAACGCATCAAAACACCCAAAACACATAGCCATAGCATATGAAATTAAGCATTTATATAATTTTTTTGATACGATAGATATCTTATATAATTTAGTAGCTTAGGTTCATACATGGAAAGAAAAAGGTCGAGCTGGCAACTCAATGTCATCTCAGCAATCCTTCTTACGACACTTTTTAGCGGTTGTAAAAGTGGTCATGAAAATAACGATAGTGGAACAACTACTACGGGAACAACTTCAAGTACGTCATCTTCCCCTATTACGCTTAGCATCCCAAATAGTGTCTCATTTTCTGAACCACAATCAGGGTCGAAAACAGAATCCATTACCGTTTCTCTTTCCGAAGCATTAGCTCAAGAACTCACCTTAACGATCTCAACTAGTGACGTGACAACTCGCTCTAATGGCACCTTCAAAAACTACGATGCTATCTCAAGCCAAAACGTCAAAATTGCGGCAGGTGCAACCAGCGCAGCTCTACCACTAAACCTTGTGCACAATAATCTGTATGAGGGCAGTAAAACACTTCATTACTCTATTAGTGCTGATAACGGTGCAAATTACACTCTTTCAAACGAACGAACTGTAGTAACTATTGATGATAGCGATACTCAACCAACCGTTAGTTTTAGTAACGACTTAAGTACCGTTGTAGAAGGTGACAGCATTATTCAACAAGCTGTTTTGAGTCATTACACATCTCAAGATGTAACACTTACCCTAACTCAAACCGGTATTGCCGCGCCTGAGGACTTTACTGTTGATATAGCAGGGTTAACTCTTAAATTGCCAGCAGAAACCCTATCAACAAATATCACATTTTCTGCTCGTGATGATAGCTTCGATGAAGGTGGCGAATCGGTAATCTACACGATAGCTTCCGTTGGTAACGCGACTATCGATTCGAGTAAAAACACTCTCGCGTTCTATATTCCTGGGCAGAAAAGTTTCAATGATACTGGGTATGTCACTTATTTTGATGGAACAGACTACGACAGCGTCACTCCTCCAGCATCACATCCAAATCAAGATGCCGATTTTGGTTTAGATGTCACCAATGGAAGTGAACATTCAGATGGGGAATATGGCTTTCGCTACACCAAGCTAGATGCTCACGGAAACCCTCTAATACCTAGCGCTACTGATTGGCGCTGTGTTAAAGATGAGCATACTGGATTGTATATTGAAGCAAAACAAGATCCGATAGCAATGCCCAGCCAGTCCGAGGTCGATACTTGGGTTAAGAAACATAAAGACGCCCCTGACGCCAACCCTTACCCTTGGGGCAGTCAATCAAGCTCATGGAGAAGCGCCTCATACACATATACTTGGTACGACTCTGACAATACAACCAATGGTGGCTATGCCGGAGCACCCAATGATCTCTTGTATAGCGCCGGCCCGATATCTTCTCAATGTGCGTACATTAATGATGGTTCGGGAAGTAACTACTGTAATACAAGTAGTTATATTAGTAGCCTAAACAGTCGCTCTATTTGCGGCATTACAGATTGGCGCTTACCTTCACCTGTTGAAGCCCGTTCATTTATCAACTTCAATGTCGGCACTGCACCAGCAGGAGCCATTAATTTCTTTCCTAATCTTGGAGACCGACTCTTCACGCATTCTAGCTCTGTTAAACAAGATGGTAGTGCTAGATGTATCGACTCTCAAAATGGAGAGCTTGAGCTTTGTAATAAAAACATCGCAGGCTCGACAGGAATTGTGGCTGTAAGTGGAGGTATTGAGTAATGAAACTAAAACTATGCTTAGGTGTAATTGCCTCTCTTTTAAGTGCAAATACCATCGCGCAAACCTGCGTGCAAACTCAAACTCCTTCTCACCAAGACGGACAATTTATTGACCGTAAAGATGGTACATTACTCGACGTAACGACTAATTTGCTTTGGTCAAAATGCAACCTAGGCGAAACCTACAATCAATCCAATGACACATGTGATGGTACCGCAATTAAATATCAAAATTGGCAGGATGCGCTCATCGCAACTGAAGATTCGAATCTGACCACTATCGCAGGTCAGGTTGGTTTTAGGTTGCCTAATATCAAAGAGTTAAGTTCAATCGTTGACTATAGCTGTACTAGACCAGCAATTAACCTGACACACTTCCCGACAACAACCAACGAACCATATTGGACTAATACTCCTGACGCTCATAAAATCAACAGTGACTATGATGGTTTAATTATTGATTTTGAAGAAGCTTTGGAAGTCATTACCGACCCAGATGATATTCCACATCCTCTTGTTCGATTAGTGAAAACATTTTAATTAGTTTTTACGGTACAAATAATCAAAAAGAGCAGCTCATCCGCTGCTCTTTTTATTTTTCTGAACAATAAAGTCCGTTATTTAACTGACCATTGTGACAATGAACGTTTGAAGTCTTCATAGCCAAACTCATTCAGTTTTTGAACGTCGCCATTGCTGCGCTCGCAGTAGATTGAGGGCATTTTAAGGCCATTGAACCAGTTCAGTTTCACCATGGTATAGCCTGCGCTGTCCAACAAGTGAAGTTTTTGACCAATCTTTAGTGGCTCATCAAAGCTCGCTTCACAGAACTGATCCCCCGCCAAGCATGAACATGAGCCAATCACATAGCTATGGCTACCACTTTCGGACGCTTCTAATACCGATGCTGGTTCATTATAGATAAGCGTATCAAGACGGTGTGCCTCGGTTGCAGAATCGACAATTGCCGTTTTCTTCACGTTCTCAACGATATCAACTACTGTCACAACTAGGTCGGTTGTTTTGGTGATGATCGCTTCACCCGGTTCAAGGTACATTTGCACGCCGTGTCTTTCAGAGAAAGCTTTTAGCGCAAGGCCAAGTTTCTCAATGTCGTAGCCCGGCCACGTGAAGAACACACCACCGCCCATGCTCACCCAATCCAACTTATCTAAGTGACCACCAAACTGTTCTGATATTGAATCAAGTAGGCCGATAAATGCATCGACGTCTTTGTTCTCACAGTTCATGTGGAACATCACGCCATTAATCTCATCAAAGATTTCAGGCTTGATGTGGTCAGCTTGCACGCCCAAACGCGAGAACTGACGTGCAGGGTTTGCTAAGTCTTGTCCTGCGTAGCTTACGCCAGGATTTAGACGTAAACCCAGCGAGGCTTTGCCTTCAACAATATGACGGTAAGCTTCGAATTGGCTTTGCGAGTTGAAGATCATCTTGTCGCAAATATCCGCAACTTCTCTCACATCATCTTCGCTGTAACCCACACTGTAAGCGTGCGTCTCACCACCAAAGGTTTCGTGGCCAAGCTTCACTTCGTATGGACCAGAGCTTGTCGTGCCATCGAGATACGGTTTGATGATGTCAAACACACCCCATGTAGAGAAGCACTTGAGTGCCAATACCAACTTCACACCTGAGATCTCTTTCAGCTGCTTGGCTTTCTCTAAGTTCGCAATCAACTTGTCTTCGTTGATCATGAAATAAGGCGTTTTTAGTTCGTTGTTTTGCATGTTAATACCTTGCGGCCCTCGAGTTCACGAAGGCACATGATAATCGAACAAAGCCGACGCAACAGCATCGGCTTGTAATTATACGTTCTCGTCAATCATATGACTTTGAATGGAATTCGCAGAGCTTTGACCTTGTCGCTAGGACATCGCGCGAGTTTACGAACGTAAATGAGCACGATGGACAACGCGACGAGGGCAAAGAGCCAGAAATTACTTCAAAGTGTGGATCAGAGGTAAACCAGCCGTAGGCTCTAGCTCTTGAACGTGCCAATCTAGACCGATTTCAGGCATGGTTGCTAGGAACGGGTCTGGGTTTAACTGTTCCATGTTGAATACGCCTTTATCAGCCCATTCGCCACGGAAGAACTGAAGTGCAGCCGTAATAGCTGGAACACCTGTTGTGTAAGAGATCGCTTGGTGCTCTACGTCTTCGTAAGCCACTTCGTGGTCTGCGTTATTGTAGATGAATACGCTGCGTTCTTTACCGTCTTTCTTACCTTGAACCCAAGTACCGATACACGTTAAACCAGTGTAACCCGGAGCTAGAGATGTTGGATCTGGTAATAGTGCTTTAAGAACATGCAGAGGCTGAACCACTGTGCCATCGTGCAGTGTTAGCGGTTCAGGGCTAAGAAGGCCGATATCACGCATGCAGTTGAAGTAGTTCAGGTATGCATCACCAAAGCCCATCCAGAATTCGATACGCTTAGCTGGGATGAACTCTTTCATCGAACGAACTTCATCGTGTGCCATTGAGTAAACTTTGTGAGAACCACAGTTCGGGAATTCAAACTCAAGCATACGAGAGTGACACGGTACTTGTTTCCACTCTTCATTTTCCCAGTAGAAAGAGTCGCCTTGGATCTCAAGCATGTTGGTTTCTGGGTCAAAGTTTGTCGCAAACTTCTTGCCGTGGTCACCTGCATTCACGTCCATTACATCAATTGAGTCAATCTCATCGAACAAGTGCTTAACCGCGTACGCAGCAAAGATTGATACCACACCAGGATCGAAACCCGCGCCAAGAATACCTGTGATGCCCGCTTCAGCAAACTTCTCACGGTAACCCCACTGCCAATCGTAAGCTTGTGGTACTTGTTGGCCTTCAGAACATAGGTCAACCGCTACCGATGTATCTAGGTAAGATACTTTCGCTTGGTAACACGCTTCCATGATCGCCATGTTTACCCAAGGAGGACCAGCGTTGATGACTAGGTCTGGTTTCACTTCGTTAATCAGAGCAACAAGTGCATCAACATCATCAGCGTTTACTGCGCGAGCTTCTAGTTTTTTAGTTGAATCTTTTAGGTTGTTTTTACCCTTGATCGATTCGATGATTTTTTCACATTTCGCGATTGTGCGAGAAGCGATTGTGATATCACCCAGTACTTCGTTATTTTGTGCTGCTTTGTGTGCAACAACCCAACCAACGCCACCTGCACCAATTTGTAGAATAGCCATAGTTTTAATTACCCTTGTTGTTCTGCTAGCTCAATAGCTAAAGTTTGAATTTTGTTAATTAGAGATTTGAAATCTGATGTCGTTAAGCACGGATTCAAGATAGTGAATTTCAGCGCGCTTTTACCATCCACTACCGTTTCGCCAAGTACGGCAACACCACGAGTCAGCGCTTCCAATCTTAACGTTTGATTCAGTTTGTCTAAATCAATAGCACTGTTTGCTGATTGCTCATTGCTAAGCACCGAACGGAACAGCACCGTCGATAGTGAAGGCTCCGCTAATAGCTCTAAATCCGCTTGATTTTGAATCAGGTCGGCAACTTGAAGCGTCTGCTCTAGGAGATGATCGTACATATCACCCAGCTGCTTTGGCCCAACGCTTTGCATGGTCATGAAGACTTTCAATGCATCGAAACGCTTGGTGGTCGCAATAGACTTATCGACTAGATTTGGCAGCTCATCATGCTCGCGATTCAAGTAGTCTGCGTGATGCAGTAGGTACTTAAAGTTCGCTTTGTCTTTCAGCAGCACAGCACCACAGCTGATTGTTTGGAAGAACAACTTGTGGAAGTCAACGCTGACAGAGTCCGCTTTCTCGATGCCTTTCAGACGAGCTTTATGGCTACTTAAGATAAGCGCGCCGCCGTAAGCGCTGTCGACATGGAACCAAAGACCTTGTTGGTTTGCGATGTCTGCAATCGCATCAAGGTCGTCGATAGCACCATGATCAGTTGTACCCGCCGTACCAACTACAGCAAAAGGAATCAACCCTTGGGCTTTAAGCGCTTTTACTTCTGCGTCTAAGTAATCCGGTTTGATGGTGCCGTTTGCGTTGGTCTCAACACAGCACACCGCGCTCTCGCCTAAACCGAGCAATGAAGCGGATTTTTGAACCGTGAAGTGAGATTTATCTGAACACAAGATGCGAAGCTTACTCGCGTAATCCGGTAAACCCAGCTTTTGGATAGAGTGACTATCGTGCTTATCCGCAACCCAGTCTCTCGCTAGCAATAGGCCCATTAGGTTACTTTGCGTGCCACCACTAGTGAAAACACCGTCCGCTTGTTCACCTAGTTGGTACTTGTCACACATCCAATCAACCACGCGCTGCTCAACATAAGTCGCAGCAGATGCTTGGTCCCATGAATCCATAGATTGATTCAGAGCCGCGATAATTGATTCCGCTGCTACTGATGCCATAAGAGGAGGCGTATGAAGGTGTGCGATACAGTCAGGGTGCTGTACAAAGATAGAGTTTGCTGCAACTAGGTCAGCGGTGCTATCTATAACGTCAACCAAAGCGTGTTGGTTGTTGTCTAGGTCGACAGCCTTGATAGAAGCCTCTAGCACTTTTGGTTCTAGACCTGAGTATGGAGTTTCAACCTGCTCGAAAACCGCTTTCATTGCCTGAGTGGTTTGGTTCATCACGTTAGCGAATTCGTCGCTACCGCCTAGGCCTGTGTGAATGAAGTGCTTGTTCCACTCTTGATTTGCTTGCTTATCTGAAGCTTGCTCTTCTTGAACACCTCCGCTGGCAGCAATGATGGCTTCTTCCATCACTCGCAGGGCAAAGTCTATCTGTTCGAAAGAGATAATCATTGGTGGCAGGAAGCGAATCACAGATCCATCACGACCGCCCTTCTCGACCATCAAACCACGCTCTAATGCCGCGCGTTGAATAGCTAGGGTCAGGTCACCGTCTGATTTCGGCTCACCAAATTTATTGAGTTCACCGTTTGGTTGCTTGATCTCGGCGCCAAGCATTAAACCTTTACCACGAACTTCAGCAATACAGTTAACGCGAGATTGAATCTTCTCTAACCCATGACGTAGGTATTGGCCTGCAATGTTCGCGTGCTCCACCAAACCATCTCGCTCGATGATTTCCAGTGCTTTAGCACCAGACACCATTGCTAACTGGTTACCACGGAATGTACCGGTATGTTCACCCGCTTTCCAAGTATCGATGCTCTTGTCGAATACAAGCAGCGACATAGGCAGTCCGCCACCGATCGCTTTAGATAAACATAAGATATCAGGGTTAACGCCTGACTCTTCAAACGCGAATCGATGTCCTGTTTTGCCGACACCACACTGAATTTCATCAAAAATCAGTAGTATACCGTGCTCATCACAAATGCGACGTAAACCTTGTAGCCAAGACGCAGGAGCCGGAATAACACCGCCCTCACCTTGCACGGGCTCTACGATCATCGCAGCTGGCTTCATGATGCCGGATTCATCGTCATTCAACATACGTTCGATGTAACGAATACTTGCGTTAGCACCCGCTTCACCACCAATGCCAAACGGGCAGCGTAGGTTGTATGGGAAAGGCATAAAGTGCACATCAGACATCAAGCCACTACGACGCTCTTTGGTGCCTAGGTTACCCATCATGCCCATGGTGCCATTGGTCATGCCGTGGTAAGCACCACGGAAAGCAAACATGGTGTTACGACCTGTGGTTTGCTTCGCTAGTTTGATTGCCGCTTCAACAGCATCAGCGCCTGATGGGCCACAGAATTGAAGAACCGAGTTATCTGAAAAGTCTTGAGGGAGAAAAGCTTTAACTCGCTTGATAAACGTCTCTTTCGCTTGAGTCGTAATATCCAGAGTTTGGTATGGCAGACCGGAATCAAGTTGGTCTTTAAGTGCTTGGTTAATCTCTGGGTGGTTATAACCCAAAGAAAGTGTACCGGCACCGGCTAAGCAATCGAGAAAGAGTTGGCCACGAGTATCTTCAACTAAAGCGCCACATGCTCGCTTAATAGCAATAGGAAGACGTCTTGGGTAAGAACGTACATCCGACTCATGCTGTTCTTGCTCAAGCAAAATAGCGTCAGGTGTTAGGTCGTAAGTTCCCTCGACGATAGGAACCATAGTTGAAAATGAATTTGCGATAGTATTGATATCGACTTCAAAGGCGGTAGTCATAAAAGTCCCCTTGAATGTGTTCATACTCACCTCCATCAGACGCAACTATCCACCAACCCTCTTTAAATTTGGAGAGAGTTCATAGTTAAGTACGCGTATTGTCTAGAAATGAGATATAGCTGTACGCTCGCATAAGTCAAATGACAAATACGAAATTAAGCCGTCTTAAGACAGCGATAAATTGTTAGCGTGAGCTCAAGGTTCAGTAATGCTACTGTTTTGAAGAATTGGACATTTTTGCAGGATCGGGCAGCTATGAGGAGCTGGTCCCTTTGGAAATGCAGAGCTGATTAGCAATGTTGTAATTAGTGTGTTCAATGTTGGGTTTCCCATTAACATGGCGAACTGCGCCATAAGTATCCCGTCTATCAGCTAAAGGACTAGCCAATACCTACCCTACGTAATGTCCCAATCAGCAAGAATGGTCACTACGCGTATCCCCCAGAAGCAATCGTTGCTCTTCTTGAACATTGTTCATTCCGAGATTGCGCGGAAAAGTAACATAAAGTGAAATGAACGATCAATAGTTTTTAATAATAGCTTGATAAATAGCAGTGGTGGCTAAGCAATTGCTGTAAATATCGTCAACACTATCGTTTAAGAAAGAGCTCCCCTGTTCATTCGTTCCTCGAGCCCGAGGCTGACGAGGCAGGTATACAGGCGGCGTTAGTGATAGCTTCGAGGCTGTGGCATCTTTTCGTCATTCCCTAGTACGAGGAACGAGTTCATAGGGAATCTCGCTTTTAAAAACTAACTTATCTAAACGAACTTGATTGCGAAATTTTGAGATAGAGATAGAGATAGAGATGAATTCTAAGTGAGGGCTCGAGCAAGCAAAGTACTTACACGCAAAAGCTAAACCACAGAAACCAAAAAGCCCGAACATTTCTGTTCGGGCTTTTTAATTTGGAGCGATACATCGGGTTCGAACCGATGACCTCAACCTTGGCAAGGTTGCGCTCTACCAACTGAGCTAGTATCGCATTTGCTTTATCGAGATAAAGACTTTAATAGATGGTGCCCCGGGCCGGACTTGAACCGGCACAGCGCGAACGCCGAGGGATTTTAAATCCCTTGTGTCTACCAATTCCACCACCAGGGCACGCAATTCTTTATTGCGATGCCGATTACTGAAAAGTAAAACACCATCTTAATGCTGACGCCAATCAACATTACAAAATTTGGAGCGATACATCGGGTTCGAACCGATGACCTCAACCTTGGCAAGGTTGCGCTCTACCAACTGAGCTAGTATCGCATTTTCATTCGTATTCTTTCTAGAAGAAAGAGAGAATGGAGGCGCCTCCCGGAGTCGAACCGAGGTCCACGGATTTGCAATCCGCTGCATAGCCACTCTGCCAAGGCGCCTTAGTAACTCCAATCGAATAGCTCATTGCCATCCTCTTGGGTACGGGATGCATTCTACGGATTCAGACGATTGAGTCAATATTATTTTTGTATTTTTAATTCGTTTGAATAGATTTCATACGAAACAGGCCAAATAGCTGACTTTATGTTCAAAACACACGGTGAGCAGGTTATTCAAAGGAGATCTATATCACATTAGATATCCACTATTGATAACTTAACCTTAGGTTAAAGATCAAAAAAGCGAGCCTCAGCTCGCTTCTTCATCAATGATGTTTTTCGTCTAACAAGTCGTCTTTGGCGGCCATCAAGTATTGCGCCATCGACCAGTAGGTTAGAATCGTTGCAACGTAGAGCGCGATGTAACCAACCCAAACCATCCAATCGTCATAACGCCAAATAAGCACCCACAACGCGAACATCTGAGAAACCGTTTTAACCTTACCGACCCAAGATACTGCAACACTTGCACGTTTACCGATTTCAGCCATCCATTCACGAAGCGCTGAAATGATGATCTCACGAGCTATCATGGTCACTGCTGGGATAGTCACCCAAATCGAGTGGTAATGCTCAGTAATCAGGATAAGAGCCGTAGCAACCAACACTTTGTCAGCCACCGGATCAATGAAGGCACCGAAGCGAGACGTTTGCCCTAACTTACGAGCTAGCATGCCATCTAGCCAATCAGTGAAACCTGCTACCCAAAACACCATCGCAGCAGCAAAAGGAGCCCATTGATAAGGTAGATAGAAAACGACAACGAATACTGGGATCAAAAATAGTCTCAGTAATGACAAAATATTAGGTATATTCAAACGCATATTATTAGGCTCTTATTAATTGCGCTTTAATGGTGCGGGATTTTTACTATTGTTTCAATGCTTGATAAATGTTTTCTGCCAAAGAATGACTAATGCCCGGCACTTTGGTTATTTCTTCGACAGTTGCACGCTTAAGTTCTTGTAAGCCACCCATATATTTCAGCAAAGCTTGACGACGCTTAGGTCCAACACCTTCAATTCCTTCCAAAGCACTGGTTCTTCGCGTTTTACCACGTTTCGCCCTATGCCCTGCAATCGCGTGATTATGGCTTTCGTCACGGATGTGTTGGATAAGGTGCAGTGCTGGAGCATCACTGGGTAAATTGAACTCTTCCCCTTCTAAAGTCACTAGAGTCTCTAAACCCGGTTTACGAGTCACGCCTTTCGCAATACCCATCATTCTTGGTCTAAACGGCCAATCACCCCAATATTGAGAAATGATCTCATGCGCGCGGTTTAGCTGACCTTTACCACCATCGATAAAGATGATGTCTGGGATCTTGTCGACATCGAGTTGCTTCGAGTAACGTCTCTCAAGCGCCTGAGCCATCGCAGCGTAGTCATCACCACCGGTAATACCTGTGATGTTGTAACGACGGTACTCAGGTTTCACCGGGCCTTCCTGATTGAACACCACACAAGACGCAATCGTGCTTTCACCCATGGTATGACTGATATCGAAACATTCCATGCGCTTAATCGCATCCATCGACAGCACTTCTTGTAGCTCTTTGAAGCGCTGATTGATGGTCATCTTGTGATTAATCTTGGTCGTAATCGCCGTTAACGCATTGGTGTTCGACAATTTAAGGTAACGACCACGAGTACCAGAAGGGTTTGTGTTGAAATGGATCTTACGACCTGCAACTTCACACAAAGCTTCTTGGATTGGTGTGACGTCTTCCATCAGGTCCGCGTTCAGAATCAAACGGGTTGGAATGGTTCTCGCTTCATTATGCGCTAAGTAATACTGACTTAAAAAGCTCGAAAAGACCTCTTCTCGCACCGTATTGTTTGGAATCTTAGGAAAGTGGCTGCGGCTACCTAAGACCTTACCTTGGCGAATCATCAAGATATGAATACACGCCACGCCATTCTCTTGAGCAAAGCCCAACACATCCATATCTTCCATAGAGTCGTCAGATACATACTGTTGTTCTTGCACACGTCGAATCGCTTGGATTTGATCGCGGAAAGCGGCGGCTTGTTCAAAGCGAAGCTCTCGGCTGGCCGTGTCCATCTTCTCGATGAGCGTCTCTAGCACCAACTTATCTTTCCCTTGCAGGAATAGACGAACATAGTCGATAAGCTCACTGTACTCTTCATCAGAGATAATCGAGCTAACACATGGCGCAGCACAACGACCAATTTGATACATCAAGCATGGGCGGGTTCGGTTTGCATAAACCGTGTCTTCACACTGACGAGCAGGAAAGATTTTTTGTATTAAGTGTAGCGTCTCACGCACAGCGCCGGAGTCAGGATAAGGACCAAAGTATTCACCCTTTTTCTTTTTAGCACCGCGGTGCATCGACAAACGAGGATGCTTGTGACCGCTAATGAAAATATAAGGGTACGACTTATCATCACGCAGAAGTACGTTGTATTTCGGCAGATACTGCTTGATGTAGTTGTGCTCAAGAATAAGAGCTTCGGTTTCCGTGTGCGTTACAGTCACATCAATCTTGTCGATATTGCTGACTAGAGCGCGTGTTTTTTCACTGTCGACTTTTTTACGGAAATAACTGGAAAGGCGTTTTTTGAGGTTCTTAGCTTTACCGACGTAAATAACAACAGCCTCGGCGTTATACATTCGATAAACGCCGGGCTGTTCTGTTACTGTCTTGAGGAATGAGACTGAGTCAAACAAGTTGGTCACTATACGATCTCAGTGTTAAAGGGTCTCAGTGTCTAACATTCCATGTCTAATCGCTAAGTGCGTCAGCTCTACATCGCCACTGATATCCAGCTTGCTGAACAAACGGTAGCGGTAACTGTTGACTGTTTTAGGACTTAGATTGAGTTGTTCTGAAATATCCGTCACTTTCTGACCTTTGGTAATCATCATCATGATTTGAAGTTCACGTTCAGATAAGTCTGCGAATGGATTTTCAGACGCAGGCGAGAATTGGCTCAAAGCCATCTGCTGCGCAATTTCTGGTGAAATGTATCGTTGGCCACTATTAACCACTCGAATTGCATTTACCATTTCATCCGGACCTGCTCCTTTAGTAAGGTAACCAGCAGCCCCAGCTTGCATCACTTTAGTTGGAAACGGATTTTCCGTATGAACAGTTAAAACGATGATTTTAACATCAGGGTTGAAACGCAAGATTTTCTTGGTTGCTTCTAAGCCACCAATACCAGGCATATTCATATCCATCAAAATAACGTCAGTATTGTTAGTACGACACCATTTTGCAGCATCTTCACCGCTTTCAGCTTCCCCTGCTACGTTCATTCCACGGACGTCTTCAATAATACGTCGTATCCCTGTGCGAACCAGCTCGTGATCATCTACAAGGAAAACATTTATCAAACTTGTATCTCCACACTATTAATTGGCTCTGCAACCACTGTGTCGTTTCATCTGTTTGAAACAATTAAACAAAGGAACAGTGGATCGCAGCATTGAGTACATCTTAACTTAATTACTAAAAAAAGCTCTGTTGAATATGTGCTGAAACACGAACTTTAGCAAGTACTTATTAACAAATAAACTAACTAAAACAACAAGCTTTTTCTAAAAATCAATCAGTTAAAACAACACCCAATAAAATTACACAAGATAAAGATATTTTCAATACCATTGAATAACCATTCTCGACAATTTCACTTATTTGCTTATAGAGTCCCGTTATTTGGCTCTGTTAACTAGAATTTAGTTAGTATTTTTGCTGCCTGTTGTGCGCAGAGGGTCGCTAGGTGGTAATATTCGATTCCCAATTTCAATAGGTTACTACATTGGATATTCAGCAAGGCTTTGTGCTCACAAGACAAGCAAGAGACTTTTCAGGGCGCACGCAAATCGACTTGTGGTTAAGCACCCCTCAAGGCCCTACTCTACTGACAATTCAAAATGAAAAGCCTGTATTTTTCGTCGCGCAAGCTGATGTAGAAGCGTGTCAGGCTATCGCAGCGAAAGAGTCAATCAATTGCAAATTCAAGCCTCTAGGGCTAGCCACATTCGAGCAAACGCCTCTAGCCGCGTGTTATACATCTCTGTCGAGAAGTAGTTTTGGTTTAGCGCAAGCCTTTCACAACGAAGAAATCCAAACCTTTGAAAGCGATATTCGACTCGCCGATCGATATCTGATGGAACGATTTATCAAGGGAAGTATTGAGTTCACCGGATCTGGTACGCAAAAAAATAAGTATCGTCGAGTCTCAAGCGCAAAATGCCGAGCAGGTGATTACTTACCCAACCTATCAGTGGTCTCACTTGATATTGAGTGTTCAGAAAAAGGCGTGCTTTATTCAATTGGCCTAGACAGCCCGATGGACAGTCGAGTGATCATGGTCGGCGAACCACAACGAGCTGAAACCAATATCCAATGGGTAGCCAACGAAAAAGCGCTACTCGAAGCAATGATAGCTTGGTTCTCTGAATTTGATCCTGACATCATCATTGGTTGGAACGTTATTGACTTCGATTTTAGGCTGCTGCACAAACGTTCAGAATGGAACGAAGTGAAGCTCAACATCGGCAGAGACAATCAACCGAGCTTTTTCCGTAGTTCGGCACAAAATCAACAAGGTTTTATCACTATTCCCGGGCGCGTTGTCTTGGATGGTATCGATATGCTTAAAACGGCGACCTATCACTTCCGCTCATGGTCGCTGGAGTCGGTATCGCAAGAGCTACTTGGTGAAGGCAAAGACATCCACAACGTTCATGACCGTATGGATGAGATCAACCGGATGTTTAAGTTCGATAAGCCTTCACTCGCCAAGTACAACCTTCAAGACTGTGTGCTAGTAAACCGCATCTTCGAGCACACTCACCTACTCGACTTCGCCATTGAGCGCTCTCGATTAACCGGTGTAGAGCTGGATCGCGTTGGTGGCTCTGTTGCTGCCTTTACTAATTTATATCTTCCTCAAATCCACAGAGCGGGTTATGTCGCACCTAACTTAGAGCCGGAGAACTGGATTGCCAGCCCCGGTGGCTACGTAATGGATTCTATTCCTAACCTGTATGACTCAGTTCTGGTACTCGATTTTAAAAGCCTATACCCGTCCATCATTCGTTCGTTTTTGATTGACCCTATGGGGCTTATTGAAGGATTGAAACTGGAACTAGGTCCAGACGAAAACCAAGCGGTTGATGGTTTTCGCGGTGGGCAATTCCACCGCTCTAAACACTTTCTGCCTGAGATGATTGAAAACCTCTGGGCAGCACGTGATGTTGCGAAGAAGAACAACGAAAAAGCATTCTCTCAGGCGATTAAGATCATCATGAACTCATTCTATGGGGTGTTAGGTTCGTCTGGCTGCCGTTTCTTTGATACGCGCTTGGCCTCCTCTATCACCATGCGTGGGCATGAGATCATGAAGCAAACTAAAGTTCTGATCGAAGATAAAGGCTATCAAGTGATTTATGGGGACACAGATTCAACCTTCGTGTCTCTGAACGGCAGCTATGATCAGGAAAAAGCAGACGAGATCGGAAACGCACTGGTCGCTTACATCAACGATTGGTGGACGAACCACTTAAAAGAAACCTACAACCTGACTTCTATACTCGAATTGGAATACGAGACTCACTATCGCAAGTTTCTAATGCCAACCATTAGAGGCTCAGAAACAGGCTCGAAGAAACGTTATGCGGGCTTAATCACTCAAGGTGATAAAGAGAAGATCATCTTTAAAGGACTAGAGAGTGCGCGCACCGATTGGACACCTCTCGCACAGCAATTCCAACAAACCCTGTATGAGATGGTATTTCACGACCAAGACCCAACTGACTACGTGAGACAGTTTGTTGATGAGACTTCAGCAGGTAAACACGATGATTTATTGGTTTATCAGAAGCGTCTACGTCGTAAACTGCATGAGTACCAGAAGAACATTCCGCCACAAGTTCGCGCCGCAAGATTAGCCGACGAGATCAACGCTCAGCTTGGTCGTCCGCTTCAATACCAGAACAAAGGGCGTATTGAGTATTTGATTACTCTGAGTGGCCCTGAGCCGAAAGAGTATTTAAAGAGCGGTATCGATTATCAGCATTACATCGACAAACAGATTAAACCGGTCGCAGAGGCTATTTTGCCCTTCATCGGTTTAGATTTTGAGAGAGTCAGCGGGCAGCAGTTAGGTCTATTCTAAGATTATTGTCGAGGTTTCATCAAAACAAAAAAGCAGAGGAATGTTCAATTCGCTCTGCTTTTTTATATCGATAGATTACGAAGCTCTATCCGATTCGAAACTCTGTTTTCTGATATTGCTTAACCAGCCACTCTCCAAAACCATCCAGAATGCCGATAACCGAACGTTTCGGAATCGCTCTTCCAGAAAGTAAAATGCCCAATCGTTGAATTTCAACTTCTCTATCTGGGTGATACTTCAAGAACTGTTGGCCACATTCGACAGGATCATCAAACCAATACTTATCGCGATACATCACCAAAGAGTAGCTCGCTCTTAGCAGCTTCTTGGCAATGATCACTTGCGCGGCCACTTGTTGTTCTGGTGTTGTTGCTCGGGCAATTTTGTTGCGATACACCGCTAACCAGTTTTCCGCATCCATGTTCCAATGCTTGGCAATTTCCCAACTCGTTTCAAAATCGCCATAGCAATCCGATAGATCTTCACCGTGCACACACACGGCCAAATGCTTCAGCATAAAGCCCCAAGTGAAGATATTGTCGAAATCGACTATCTCGCTCACTAAGGTGGTTTTAATTGCGACTTGAGTAACCTGCGGGAAGCTTTTTTGGAAGCGCCATTTAATGGTATTCAACAGCGTGGTTCGCTGATCAGGAAACGGGCGGTGTGTCACCACAACCACATCAAGATTTGAGCGACCGACAACGGCTTGCTTGCGAGCGACACTGCCATAAATATAGACACTGTGTAGATTAGAACCTAACCCACCTTTTAAGAAGGTAATCAGATCGTTAACCACAGGTTGGAATTCAGGTTGAAAAGGCTGTGTTGGGTCAATAACAGGTAGCTGCATAGGTCGTTTCGGCAAATAAAATCATGATTTAACTGTGACTCTATGATCGCTTAGGTGACTTTATGATTCAAGCTATTCCTATTTATAGCATCTCCGAGATATAATCAGCGGATAGACCCAATAAGGACAAACACAAAATGCCTAGAGCAAGTGAAATTAAAAAAGGTTTTGCTATCACAGTAGAAAGCAAAACAGTGATCGTTAAAGATATCGAAGTAACAACACCAGGCGGCCGCGGCGGCCAAAAAATTTACCGCTTCCGTGGTAACGATGTAGCAACTGGCGTTAAAACTGAAGTTCGCCACAAGGCTGACGAAATCGTTGAAACTATCGACGTAACCAAGCGTGCAGTAATGTTCTCTTACGTTGATGGCAACGAGTACATCTTCATGGACAACGAAGATTACACACAATTCATCTTCAACGGTGAAACAATCGAAGACGAACTACTGTTCATCAACGAAGAAACTCAAGGCATGTACGCGATCCTTATCGATGGCAACGCTGCAACGCTTGAGCTTCCAACATCTGTTGAGCTAGTTATCGAAGAGACTGACCCTTCAATCAAAGGTGCATCAGCGTCTGCTCGTACTAAGCCTGCTCGTCTTTCTACAGGTCTTACTATTCAAGTACCTGAATACATCGCGACTGGCGACAAAGTAGTAGTAAACACTGCTGAACGTAAATACATGAACCGCGCAAGCTAAGATACTTATTATGACCGAAGCTAACGACCTAATGTCTTATGACGACGCAATTGACACTGCATACGACATCTTTCTAGAGATGGCACCTGACAACCTAGAACCTGCAGACGTGATTCTTTTCACGGCTCAGTTTGAAGATCGTGGCGCAGCAGAGCTTGTTGAAACTGGCGATGATTGGGTTGAACATGTTGGCTTTGAAGTCGACAAAGAAATCTACGCTGAAGTGCGCATTGGTCTTGTGAATGAAGCTGATGACGTTCTAGACGACGTATTTGCTCGCATGCTGATCAGCCGTGACCCAGAACATAAGTTCTGTCACATGCTGTGGAAACGCGACTAATACCGCTGTTGACGCTCATCTGCATGAGTAAACAAGTATTCATGTAAGCGAGTTAAAAGTTAGCCGAGCCGATTGCTCGGCTATTTTTATCACGCCATTTCTCATCGTGATTACTCACTTTCATCATCAACTTTAGATTCACTGATTATGACCAAAGCAAAAACAGACACACAATCAAAAGGCTATGCCTGCATTGGCCTAGTTAACCCAAAGACGCCTGAAAACGTAGGCTCTGTAATGCGAGCAGCTGGCTGCTACGGCGCCAACTCTGTGTTTTACACTGGTACACGCTACGACCATGCGCGAAAATTCCATACCGACACCAAAGAAAAGCACCTAGCCCTGCCTTTAATTGGTGTTGAAGAGCTGAAAGATATTATTCCAGTAGGCTGCGTGCCGGTTGCTGTTGATCTGATTGAAGGTGCTAAGCCACTACCTGATTACAAGCACCCACCACGTGCGTTTTACATTTTTGGCCCAGAAGATGGCACGCTAAAGAAAGAGATCACCGACTTCTGTCGTGAGACGATTTACGTTCCAACCAACGGCTGCATGAATCTAGCGGCATCAGTGAATGTTGTGCTTTACGACCGACTGGCGAAAGGCGATAACTTCTCGAATCATAAATAGTCAAAGATGCGAGATACGAAATACGAAATACGAAATACGAAATACGAAATACGAGCAGATTATAGATGCGCGTACACGAAAGGCACGCTTACTGTCGTTTATAGCAGCATGTTTTCGATACTCGGTTATTCGCATCCCTCATCTTCTATTGCTTCAGACGTAAAAAAACCTGCTCAATGAGCAGGTTTTTAGTATTCAGTGCTTTCAGCTAATGAAGCTTACGCGTAAGAACTTACGTAATTACTGACGTGTTCTTGGCTTAGCTGGTTTAGCCGGACGACCGTTGTTCAGCTTAGGCTTACTTTTGTTAGCCTGAGGTTTGCCTTTGTTTGCAGCTGGAGCACTACGACCTGAATCAGGTGTTGTAGTACCGCGAGTTGCAGGCTTCTTGCGTTTAGTTTGGTTGCTACGGCCTTTTGGTGCGTTTGCACGCTCTTCGTGACGCTTAACAGCACGACGAATTTTTTGGCTACGAGAACGCTCACGCTTACGAGAAGTGTTTGAAGGATCAAGATCCAACAAAGTCTCTTTCTCTGGCTTAAGCTCAACAAGCTCACGCAGGTAGTTAACTTCTTGAAGATCTAGCTCTTTCCAACCGCCACGAGGCAGTTTCTTATCAAGGTAGATATCACCGTAACGTACACGTTTCAGGCGGCTTACTGTTGTTTCTTGAGATTCCCAAAGACGACGAACCTCACGGTTACGACCTTCGTTAATCGCTACGTAGAAAGTATGATTCATACCTTCACCGCCAGCGTAAACCACATCTTCAAAACGAGCCATGCCGTCTTCAAGTTGTACGCCACGAGTAACGTTTTTTACTTTTTGCTCAGTCACTTCACCAAACACACGTACTAAGTACTCACGTTCAACCTGACGGCTTGGGTGCATTAGACGGTTTGCAAGTTCACCATCAGTAGTGAAAAGCAAAAGACCCGATGTGTTTGCATCAAGACGACCAACTGAAATCCAACGAGAACCACGGATCTTAGGTAGACGATCGAAAACAGTACGGCGGCCTTCAGGATCGTGACGAGTACAAAGCTCACCTTCAGGTTTGTAGTAAGCAAGTACACGACAAACCACTTCTTCAGAAGCCTTGCCTGAAACAGTATGGCCATCGATACGGATCACTGAGTTCTCGTCTTCAAGACGCTCGCCCAGTTTCGCAACTTGACCGTTAACACTTACACGACCAGATTTGATTAAACCTTCTAGCTCACGACGAGAACCGTGACCAGCTCGCGCTAAAACCTTCTGTAATTTTTCGCTCATTTACTCTTTTCTACCTAATTGTCGTCTTCACAGACGTCGAATGAATTTTTCGCGACCAAATCGCGGTCGCGTATTATCGCAAATAACCTGCCAAAAAGCACTTGTTATTTACTCTGGCAGGTTTGCTGTATCGTTACAGACTGTTAATCAGTAAAGCGATTATTCAAACGGCGCAGGATCGCCAGCACCACGACGTAGAACCACGGCATCATCATCACTAAAGTCAATAACCGTCGTCGGTTGCTCACCTAAGTAACCACCATTCAAAATGACATCAACCGCATGCTCTAGGCTGTCACTGAATTTCTTCTGGATCCGACTCAGTTGTCTCGTTACCCGGAAGAATCAATGACGTCGACATCAGTGGTTCGCCCATCGCTTCCAACAAGTCGAGTGCAATCTTGTTGTCTGGGACACGAATACCAATCGTTTTACGCTTGGCGTTCATCAAACGCTTTGGTACTTCTTTGGTTGCTTTAAAGATAAACGTGTAAGCACCTGGCGTGTGTGCTTTCAGTAGACGGAAAGCCACGTTATCGACGCGTGCATACAGTGATAATTCAGAAAGATCACGGCATAACAACGTGAAGTTGTGCTTGTCATCGATGCGACGAATTTTACAGATACGTTCAAGTGCTTGTTTGTTTTCAAGCTGACAGCCCAGCGCATAACCGGAATCTGTTGGATAAACCACTACGCCGCCATTACGAATAATCGCAACCGCTTGAGTAATTAAGCGTGCTTGTGGGTTATCTGGGTGTACATAAAAAAACTGGCTCATTGTTGATCCTCGTTATCGAATCTCTCGACTCTATCATCAGAAGGAGCTGGTTCACCTAAAGACTATTCAGATGGTGAAACCGTTTGAAACTCCCAATCTTTCCATACTTCTTCGACCCCAGAAGGTAGCCAGAGATTACGTCCAAGTTCCATCCACGGAGATGGGTAATGGAAATCACTGCCTTGGGAGGCTAATAGTTTGTATTGTATAGCATAATCCGCGAGTGTGCGTCTTTCTTGTTGCGCTTGCTGAGGTTGAGCGACTTCCATCGCATCCCCTTTCGCTTCAACAAATGCAGCTAGCAAGCGCTTAACCCACTTGGCTGTAAGGCCATATCGCCCAGGGTGAGCGAGTACGGCTTGGCCACCAGCAGCATGAATGGCCGTGACAGCATCACTCATTGAGCACCACGTCGGCGGCACATAACCTGGGTTATTGCGAGTAAGAAACTTTTTAAACACCTGCTGCATGGTTTTTGCGTAGCCGTTGTCGACTAACCACTTAGCAAAGTGAGCGCGAGTAATAGGCGCATCACCTGCAATCAATTTAACTTCTTCTAGCACCCCTTCACGAGTCGCTTTCTCAAGACGTTGAGCAATCATCTCTGCGCGTCCAATACGGTGTTGCTTCTGTTGCTCAATGAGCGCTTTGAGTTCTGGTGACTCAGGATCAACGTTTAACCCAACAATATGAATATCTTTGTTTTGCCAAACGGTCGAAATCTCAATGCCGTTGATCAGCTGAATAGGAAGGTTGTTATCAGCAATATAGCTGCGTGCTTCAGCAAGCCCATCAGTCGTGTCATGATCTGTAATCGCTAACGCTTCGATGTTAAAGCCTAACGCTCGGTCAATCAGTTCAGGTGGAGTAAGTCGGCCATCTGAGGCTGTTGTATGACTATGTAGATCAATTCTCATATATTCTTTTTCATTGTTTTTAATTTTTATCGTTATATTTGTGCCAACGCACTTGACCTGCAAGCGCAAAACTAGTTAACTAGTACACAAATACGAAGTATCACATTTGATAGGTTCACCATGTTACAAGAATTTAACCAAAACCATAAAGATAAAGTTTTAGAACTTTCTTCAGTAGAAGCAAGCTCTGAGCTTAATTGGTGGCGCACTTGGACAAGTTCTTGGTGGGCTAACGTGTACTTCTAGTTAAACAGTTTGTTTATAAAAAAGTTATCACTAAGCCCGCTTTAATAGCGGGCTTTTTAATTTGTCGAACATCTCACATTCAACTGACTAACAAATCATCGAATTGACCATATTCTAGATTGGGTGAAAGGTATCTTTATGCGACTATGTACGGCAGGAAATTTAAAGAATCATAAAGGAGGTCTTGTGAACAAGGCCATTGAAATCAAAAAGCTGGGAACCATTGAGGTCATCAATTCATCAGTTCCTTACTCGCAAGATCCAACCAGCGTTTTTCATACTCTGTGTGAAAACAAAACAGACAGTTTGCTGTTGGAATCGGCTGAGATTGAATCCAAACAGAACCTAACAAGCCTGCTCCTTATCGACTCTGCTGTTCGTATCGTATGTCGCGGACATGAAGTAACCTTTCAAGCATTGACTGAAAACGGTCAAGCGCTTATCAAAAATCTCACTCAAAACGTGAAAGCAGAAATAAAATCTGACCTAACCGATAACGTTTTGACGCTGACTTTTGTCGAACCAAGCAACGAATTAGACGAAGACTCACGTTTAAGAGAAGCCTCTTCATTCGATGCACTGCGTTTGGTTCAGCACAGCTTTGAGCAAGACGCAGATAACAAACACGCGCTATTCATGGCGGGCTTGTTCGCTTACGACATCGTGGCTAACTTTGAACCGCTAGGTGATGCTGAAGCAACCAACAATTGTCCTGACTTTGTATTCTACGTTGCGGAAACACTATTGCGTTTCGACCACCAAGAGAACGAAGGCCTACTTCATGCGAGCTTGTTCGCTCAAGATGACAGTATCAAAGCGCAATTAACTGACCGTTTAGCCGACATTCAAACTCAGTGCCAGTCACTGAAAGCAATCACTGAAGTAACGCCGCTCGACAACGTTGAAGCGGTACCGAGCGTTTCAGATGAAGACTTCTGCCAAACGGTTCGTGATTTAAAAGAGTACGTAGTTAAAGGCGACGTATTCCAAGTGGTGCCCTCACGCCGCTTTACTTTACCTTGCCCTGCTCCACTGGCGGCTTATAAAGAACTTAAGCAAAGCAACCCAAGCCCTTACATGTTCTACATGCAAGATGAGCTATTTACTCTGTTTGGTGCTTCTCCAGAAAGCGCGCTGAAGTACGAAACTGAAACCAACCAAATCGAGATCTACCCAATTGCGGGCACTCGTCGTCGCGGTAAGCGTCCTGATGGTCAAATCGATTTCGACCTAGATAGCCGTATCGAGCTTGAACTGCGCACCGACAAGAAAGAAAACGCAGAACACATGATGCTAGTCGACCTAGCGCGTAACGATGTAGCACGTATCGCGGAAGCTGGCACTCGCCACGTAGCAGACTTGTTGAAAGTAGACCGCTACAGCCATGTAATGCACTTGGTTTCTCGTGTTGTTGGTCAGCTACGCGAAGACTTAGATGCTCTTCACGCTTACCAAGCTTGTATGAACATGGGCACGCTAACGGGCGCACCAAAAATCCGCGCAATGCAGCTTATTCGTGATGTAGAAAAAACGCGTCGTGGTAGCTACGGTGGTGCAGTCGGTTACCTAACAGGTGAAGGTACTCTGGATACTTGTATCGTAATTCGCTCTGCTTACGTTGAAAATGGCGTGGCACAAGTACAAGCTGGCGCTGGTGTAGTATTCGACTCAGACCCACAAGCAGAAGCGGATGAGACTCGCGGCAAAGCTCAAGCGGTCATCTCTGCGATTCAAGCAGCGCATACTAAGAGCTCTGCTACAAACCAACACTCATCAAATAAGAAGGAGTCGTAATCATGGCTGATATTGTATTCATCGATAACTTCGACTCGTTCACTTACAACCTTGTAGACCAATTTCGTTCATTAGGTCACAGCGTTAAGATTTACCGTAACAACATTCCCGCAAAGGTAGTTGAAGCGGCGATCAATGAATTAGACAACCCTGTTGCACTACTTTCACCAGGCCCTGGCGCCCCAGCGGATGCCGGTTGCATGCCGGAGCTGATTCAGCTGCTAAAAGGCAAAGTACCAATGATTGGCATTTGTTTAGGCCACCAAGCGATCGTTGAAGCTTATGGCGGTACCGTTGCAGGCGCAGGCGAAATTATTCATGGTAAGGTGTCAATGATGGAACACCAAAACCATGCGACTTACCAAGGCTTACCTTCGCCACTGGCTATCGCTCGCTACCACTCTTTAGTGGCAACGCATGTATCCGATAGCCTAACGGTGACAGCTGAAGTCGATGATTTGGTGATGTCTGTAGTTCAAGAACAAGACAAGGTTTGTGGATTCCAATTCCACCCTGAATCAATTATGACGACCTACGGTGCAACGCTTCTAGCAAACGCTATCGAATGGGCTCTTGAGAAACCTCTTCGCCTTGAAAAGACTGGAAAATAGGAAACGATCATGGAACAGATTAATAAACTTTACGAACAGCAGTCTCTTACTCAAGAAGAAAGCCAACAATTGTTTGATGTGATCATCAAGGGCGAACTTGACCCAATCTTGATGGCTTCTGCGCTAACGGCACTAAAAATCAAAGGCGAAACGCCCGATGAGATCGCAGGTGCAGCGAAAGCACTGCTTGCGAATGCAAACCCGTTTCCGCGCCCTGATTACGATTTCGCAGACATCGTAGGTACAGGTGGCGACGGTCACAACACCATTAATATCTCGACGACTTCTGCATTTGTTGCCGCAGCGTGTGGCTTAAAAGTCGCGAAACACGGTAACCGTAGTGTATCGAGCAAATCAGGCTCTTCCGACCTACTGGATTCATTCGGTATCAACCTAGCGATGACAGCAGAAGACACACGTACTGCTGTTGATGAACTTGGCGTAGCATTCCTATTTGCTCCGCAGTATCACGTTGGTGTACGTCACGCGATGCCGGTTCGTCAAACAATGAAAACGCGCACTATCTTCAATATTCTTGGCCCACTGATTAACCCTGCTCGCCCTAACATCGAGCTAATGGGTGTTTACAGCAAAGAGTTGGTTCGCCCGATCGCAGAAACCATGCTGCAAATGGGCATGAAGCGTGCTGCGGTTGTTCACGGTAGTGGCCTAGATGAAGTGGCGATTCATGGCGAGACTATCGTTGCTGAAATTAAAGATGGCGAGATTCACGAGTACACCGTAACTCCGGCTGACTTTGGTTTGAACACTCACCCTCTTGAAGCAATCAAGGGCGGCGAGCCAGAAGAAAACAAAGCCATCACAACCGATATACTGACGGGTAAAGGCACTGATGCTCAAGTTGGCGCAGTGGCAGTCAACGTTGCTCTACTGATGCGTCTATTTGGTCATGAAGATCTAAAAGCCAACGCACAACAAGCAATTGACGCGATGAACTCAGGTAAAGCTTACGAGCTTGTGCAAAAGCTTGCTGCTCACGCCTAACGAACGACGAATTGAGACAAAGAACATGACACAGACTACCGATAAACTGTCGACCCACGTTTCAGTCAAAGAAGCTGAAATGGCGGAAGTATTAGCAAAAATCGTTCGTGATAAATACCAATGGGTTGAAGCGCGTAAGCAGACTCAACCACTAAACGAATTTAAAGCGTCACTAACTTCAACAGACCGCAGCTTTTATGATGCTCTGAGTGGTGAGCAAACCGTTTTCATCACTGAGTGTAAGAAAGCCTCTCCGTCAAAAGGTTTAATTCGTGACGAGTTTGACCTGGACTACATTGCATCAGTTTACAACAACCACGCAAACGCGATTTCAGTGCTGACAGACGAGAAGTACTTCCAAGGTGACTTTGAGTTTTTACCTAAGGTTCGCAGCATTGCTAAGCAGCCTATTTTGTGTAAAGACTTCATGGTTGATACCTACCAAGTGTACCTAGCTCGTCACTACTCAGCTGACGCAATCTTGTTGATGCTATCGGTATTGGATGACGAAGAGTACAAAGCGCTGGCGGAAGTCGCACATTCACTCAACATGGGTGTGCTAACCGAAGTCAGCAACGAAGAAGAACTTCATCGCGCAGTCTCTTTAAAAGCAAAAGTGATCGGCATTAACAACCGTAACCTTCGTGACCTTTCGACTGATTTGAATCGTACCAAAGAGTTGGCTCCGCTGATTCGTGAACTGGCTCCAAACGCAGTCGTGATTTCAGAGTCTGGTATCTACACTCACCAACAAGTTCGTGACCTTTCAACGTTTGCAGATGGCTTCCTAATCGGCAGCTCTCTGATGGCTGAAAAGAACCTTGAACTTGCGGTACGTAAAGTGACACTCGGTGAAAATAAGGTGTGTGGTTTAACCCACCCTGACGATGCCGCGAAAGCGTATCAAGCAGGTGCAGTCTTCGGTGGTTTGATTTTCGTTGAAGCGTCTAAACGTCATGTGGATATCGAAGCGGCTCGTTTAACCATGAGTGGCGCACCTTTGAACTACGTGGGTGTGTTCCAAAACCATAGCGTTACTGACGTGGCAAAAACGGTTTCTGAGCTAGGCCTGTTCGCTGTGCAGCTGCACGGTGACGAGTCTCAAGCGTTTGTCGATGAACTAAAGCAATCACTGCCTGAAAGCGTTGAGATTTGGAAAGCTTACGGTGTTGCTTCTGGTGCTGCTTCCGGTGCTAAAAGCTCACTACCAGAATTACTGGAAAGCAACGTGACTCGTCACCTACTAGATACTAAAGTGGGTTCTCAAACAGGTGGTACTGGTCAAGCGTTCGATTGGAGCCTAATCAATAACCAAAGCGCAATCATGTTGGCTGGTGGTCTAAATCCAGAAAATGCTAACCAAGCGGCTAAGTTAGGCTGCTTAGGATTAGACCTAAACTCTGGCGTTGAATCAGCTCCAGGTAAAAAAGACGCAGACAAACTGCAACGCGCTTTTACAGCGATTCGTAATTACTAAGCTTTTCTAAATTACGAGCCTAATCACTAGAAACTTATTTGTGGGCTTTGCCTTTTGCGGAGCTCAAGCAAGATTAAATGACTTGGTGTGAATACACATCAATAGAATTGAAGGAATAACACAATGGCTAAACTCGATGCCTACTTTGGTGAATACGGTGGTCAATACGTACCGCAGATCCTAGTGCCAGCACTAGACCAACTTGAACAAGCATTTATCGATGCGCAAGCCGATCCTGAGTTCCGCAGTGAATTCATGACGCTTCTTCAAGAGTACGCTGGTCGTCCAACGGCACTAACGTTGACTCGTAACCTAACTAAAGGCACAAAAACCAAACTGTACCTTAAGCGTGAAGATCTACTTCACGGTGGCGCCCACAAGACAAACCAAGTACTTGGTCAAGCATTGCTAGCAAAACGCATGGGTAAGCAGGAAATCATCGCTGAGACTGGCGCAGGCCAACACGGTGTTGCAACGGCTCTAGCTTGTGCTCTCTTAGGTCTGAAGTGTCGTGTTTACATGGGTGCAAAAGACGTTGAACGTCAAAGCCCGAACGTGTTCCGCATGAAGCTAATGGGCGCAGAGGTTATCCCTGTTCATTCTGGCTCGTCAACGCTAAAAGATGCATGTAACGAAGCGCTACGTGACTGGTCTGCAACTTATGAAGACGCACACTACCTACTGGGTACGGCTGCGGGTCCTCACCCATTCCCAACGATTGTTCGTGATTTCCAACGCATGATTGGTGAAGAGACGAAGAACCAAATTCTAGCTCGTGAAGGTCGCCTTCCTGATGCGGTTATCGCTTGTGTCGGCGGTGGTTCAAACGCTATCGGTATGTTCGCTGACTTCATTGAAGAAGAGTCTGTACGCCTAATCGGTGTTGAGCCTGCAGGTAAAGGTATTGATACCGACCAACACGGCGCGCCGCTTAAACACGGTAAAACCGGCATCTTCTTCGGTATGAAAGCACCACTAATGCAAGATGAAAATGGCCAAGTGGAAGAGTCTTACTCTGTTTCTGCGGGTCTAGACTTTCCATCAGTTGGTCCTCAACACGCGCACCTAAATGCCATTGGCCGTGCTGAATACGACAACGTGACTGATGACGAAGCACTAGAAGCTTTCCAAGCTATCGCACGTAACGAAGGTATTATCGCAGCGCTAGAGTCATCTCATGCTTTGGCTCATGCAATCAAAATGGCTCACGACGACCCAGAGAAAGAACAACTATTGGTAGTTAACTTATCTGGCCGTGGTGACAAAGACATTTTCTCTGTACACGACATTCTTAAAGAGAAAGGAGCATTATAATGGATCGCTATCAATCACTCTTCACTCGCTTAGCTGAAAAGAATCAGGGCGCATTTGTACCATTCGTAACGGTTGGCGATCCTAACCCTGAGCAATCACTTAAGATCATGGAAACGCTGGTAGAAGCGGGGGCTGATGCGCTTGAACTTGGCATTCCGTTCTCTGATCCACTGGCTGATGGCCCAACAATCCAAGGTGCGAACATTCGTGCGTTAGATTCTAAAGTAACACCTGATGTGTGTTTTGATCTTATTGGACAAATCCGCGCGAAATACCCAGAGCTACCAATTGGCCTACTGATGTACGCGAACTTGGTTTACGCACGTGGTATCGAGAACTTCTACGAGCGTTGTGCTAATGCGGGTATCGATTCAGTATTGATTGCTGACGTACCAACTAACGAAAGTGGCGAGTTTGTTGCGGCAGCGAAGAAGTTTGGCGTTCACCCAATCTTTATTGCTCCACCAACAGCAAGTGATGAGACGCTTCAATCAGTTTCTGAGCTAGGTGGTGGTTACACTTACCTACTTTCTCGTGCTGGCGTAACGGGTGCAGAAACCAAAGCAAACATGCCAGTAACCGCACTGCTTGATCGTTTGAACAAGTTTGACGCGCCACCAGCACTGCTTGGTTTCGGTATCTCGGCTCCTGAGCAAGTCAAAGAAGCCATCGAAGCTGGCGCTGCCGGTGCGATCTCTGGCTCAGCGGTCGTAAAAATCATTGAAAACAACGTTGAACAACCAGAAGCAATGCTTAAAGCACTTGCTGAGTTTGTTACGCCAATGAAAGCGGCTACGCAAAAGTAATCTACGGTCAATAAATAGAACTAACTCTTCAAATATCAAAAGGCTCCACAGATGTGGAGCCGTTTTTATTGCTTGTCATTCACGCTAGCTAATCATCCACTTTCATCGCTTTCTTAATAGCAGCTTCATTAAGTGTCGCTTTGATGGGGTCGGTGATCTTATCCACCAAGTCGACAGGCATCGGGAAGACGATGGTCGTGGTGCGTTCATTCGCCACTTCGGTTAGAGTCTGCATGTAACGCAACTGAATGGCGTTAGGTGCTTTGTTTAGCACTTCCGCGGCTTCTCTTAACTTAGTTGATGCCTCTAACTCACCCGTTGCATGTATCACCTTGGCTCGACGAGAACGTTCCGCCTCTGCTTGTTTAGCAAGAGCTCGCACCATGCTGTCATCTAGATCGACATGCTTGATCTCGACATTGGCAATCTTAATCCCCCAGTTATCGGTGTGTTGATCCAGTATCGATTGCAAATCTCTATTGAGCTCTTCTCGCTCTGACAATAGCTCGTCCAACTCATGTTGCCCTAGAACAGAACGTAACGTTGTTTGTGAAAGTTGACTGGTGGCCTCAAGATAGTTCTCAACGTTGTTGATCGCCATTTTCGGATCAAGCACTCGAAAATAGACCACAGCATTGACCTTAACCGACACGTTATCTCGAGTAATCAAATCTTGCGTCGGTACATCCAAAACGATAGTTCGTAGATCCACTCGCACAATTTGTTGGATAAAAGGAATGATGATTATCAAACCTGGTCCTTTAACACCGTAAAAGCGCCCTAAGAAGAACACTACTGCACGCTCGTACTCGCGCAGAACTCTGAACATACTGGCTATCAACAAGATAACGAGCACGATGACAATACCTATAGTGTGTATAAACATAACCGCCCCCTAATGGTAACGATGGTTAAGCAATAAATAATTCAATCAAGTTTGTCCTAGCATTCCACGCTAACAATACGTGCTAACTAGGTTTCGATGATGTCTCATCGGGCAGCGCCTCAACATCTAACAGCAATCCAGTCAGTTTGGTCACTCTGATAATCTGCCCCGCTTGCAGTTCACTCGCGCATTTGGCTTGCCAGATCTCACCTTCGACCAATACTCGACCTGCTCCTGGGAAACCGCTTACCACTTTACCTGTATCACCGACAACCGCTTCCATCCCCGTAGTCACTGGCTTGCTTCTCACTCGAACTAACATGGATATGGTGACGACGATAAAGGCAACAGAGAACAAACTGATCCCAATGATTAGCGGCAATGCAATTTGGTAACCCGGTACCTCTGTGTCCATCAGCATGATCGAGCCCAAAGTGAATGCGGCGACGCCACCCAACCCGAAGATACCAAAACTCGGGCTAAAGGCTTCTGCCACCATGAGGGCAATTCCCAATAGAATTAACGCAAGGCCTGCGTAACTCACTGGCAGCATTTGTAAGGAATACATGGCGAGTAGCAAACAAATTCCCCCTAATACACCCGGTAAACCAACGCCGGGGTTATAGAACTCAAGGAGCAAGCCATAGATACCGATTAGCATCAGAATGTAAGCAACATTTGGATTAGTGATCACCGAAAGCAAACTAAAGCGCCAGTCTTGTTCTCGCTCGACAAAAGCAACATCACTAAGTTGGACTTCCTGACTGACACCATTGATTATGATGGTGCGTCCATTACTCAACTCAACCAATTGCTGTAGGTCGCTCGCGATGAAATCAATCACGTTAAGTTCGAGCGCATTCTCTGAGTCCAAACTCGCCGCTTCTCTTACCGCTTTTTCTGCCCATTCTTCGTTACGTTTGTGCAGCTTAGCCAAACTAACGATGTAGGCAGCAGCATCATTGATGACTTTCTTCTCCATCGCAGTGGAGGCTTTTACTTGGTCTGAATTCTCTTGTTTCGTTTCGTCTTGCTCACTTGCTGACGCGTTATCATCTTTATTGGCATCGTCTTGAGGTGATAATGGATTAGTCGGCGCTTTGCCACCGCCAAGAGACACCGGCGTGGCTGCGCCCAAATTAGTTCCGGGCGCCATGGAGGCAATGTGACTAGCAAGTAGAATGTAGGTTCCCGCACTCGCCGCACGTGAGCCCGCGGGCCCAACCCAAGTTGCTATCGGAATCGGTGACGTGGTGATGGATCGAATAATGTCGCGCATCGACGAATCTAACCCGCCGGGCGTGTTCATTTTCAAAATGATGAATTTAGCTTGCTCATCGTAAGCTTGTTCTATTTCTCTAGTGAGGTAGTCACTGGTCGCGGGACCTATCCCTCCATTCACCTCAATAACCCAGACATCATCGGCCTGAGCAAACACAGAGCTGAACAACAGAAAAAACGCAAACAAGTACTTTAATATAAAAGTCATAGCCCCTCTCCTTACAACTGAGATGCTAGATAGACGTTTTATTTAAAGCGTAGAGATAACATCTTGGTAATAAATAGATACCTTAAGCATAGTTCAGGCGAAATTTCACACAACACGCATCTTTCAATTCACTCAAATCCCCAGACTAAAAAACACCCAAAAATGAAAACCAAATGTTAACAAAACAGTTCTAATACCAACGCCTCGAAATCATTCACAAAGCACCCAGCAAAAAGACTTTTATAAATCCAACAAATAACATCGCAATAAAAAACCAAAGCAAACGATTGCATTGTTGTGCAAAATCAATAAATGACATTAGACCACCTATTTTTGGAGGACTTTCACCTCTGCTCATATTGATAAATGTAAAGGATACGTGTAAAACTCTTCGCGAAATATTAATCCAATGGTACATCGTACATTGGTGAGTAGTTCTGGGATTTTTATATTTAGTAGCACAGAGGTTATGGAAGTGTTAAAAGAAAAGAGTTTACTAAGCAACATCGGCGTTCAAGTCGTTATTGCAATGATCGTCGGTACTGTAGTCGGTGCGATGATGGGTGACAGCGCAACTATGTTCGCTCCACTGGGCGCTATCTTCATCAATTTGATCAAGATGCTGGTTATCCCTCTAGTAGCAGTTGCACTGATTTCAGGTGCTGCTGGTCTGGGCAACAGTTCATCTGCAGGTAAAGTCGGTGTAACAACACTAGGTTACTTTGCACTAACGTCTGCACTTGCTGTAGCACTAGCGCTGGTAATGGGTGAAGTATTCGAACCGGGTCGTGGTATCGATGTTTCTGGCGTTGAAGGCATGTTCTCTTCTGAATACGCTGCGAAAGGCGAACTTCCAACGTTCTGGGCAACCATCACTGGCATGATCCCTACCAACGTTTTCCAATCATTGAATGAAGCAAACATTCTGCAAATTCTCGTTTTCTGCTTGTTCTTTGGTATCGCGCTTTCTAAGCAAGCGAAAGAAAAACGTGACCCTATCATCAATGGCGTAAACGCGATTGTTGACGCTATGGTTTGGATGATCAACAAGGTGATGATCATCGCACCACTTGGCGTATTCGGCCTAATGGCAGAAGCAGTAGGTACTTTCGGTTTCGGCGCACTTATGGTTGTGTTCAAACTGTTCATTGTTTACATCGCTGCGATCCTGATTTTCGGCTTTGTTGCCTACCCACTGATGATTCAAATCTTCACTAAGACTTCAGCTAAGAAGTTCCTAGTAGCAATGAAGAAGCCTCAAGCGGTAGCACTATCAACTGCTTCATCAATGGCAACACTACCAGTAACAATGGAAACAGTTGAGAAAGAGCTTGGCGTTCGTAACTCTACTGCTTCATTCGTTCTGCCTCTTGGCGCGACGATCAACATGTCTGGTAACGCGATCTACTACGGCCTAGTGGCTATCTTCTTCGCACAGCTGTTCAACATCGACCTATCTATGGGCGCTTACGTTGCTATCATCGTAACGTCTACGCTAGGTGCAGTTGGTCAAGCTGGTGTTCCAGGTCCTTCTTTCCTAGTGGTTGCAGTTCTTCTTGCGGCTGGTATCCCTATCGAAGGTCTACCTCTGTTGTTCGCTCTCGACCGTATCTTCGACATGATCCGTACTGCTCTAAACATCACTGGTGATGCAGCATGTGCCGTAATCGTTGATTCTCTAATCGAAGACGAAACGAAAGAAGCTGAGCTACAAAAACAGCAAGCGTAATAAATAAACGCTAAGCTAGTGGTGACTGAATTAGCACCACCAGCTTAAACTAAAAAATCCGAGAGCCTCACAGCCCTCGGATTTTTTGTTTTTGGTGTTCTAATTTAGGCGTTAGACGAATTATAAATCAGCGCCATAGATATCAAACGTAAAGTACTTAGACGCGATCTTGTCGTAGGTACCGTTCGATCTGATCTCCTCAATCGCGGCATTGAATTGTTTCGCCAGTTTTGAATCCTGTTTTCTTAATGCTAACGCCGTACCCTCGCCAATGTAGGCTTTGTCGGTTACTGCTTTGCCTTTGAACTCAAAGCCCTCGCCTTCTTTCTTATCTAAGAAAGCCAATGACAGTTGATCTGAGTTGCCGAAAGTTAGATCTAGACGACCGTTTTGCAGATCCAGATAAACTTCATCTTGGCCGGTATAACGCTTAATGTTTGCCACATCGCCAAACTTGTCAGTTACGTAGCGATCGTGAATCGTACCTTGCTGAACACCGATGGTTTTGCCTGCTAAGCCTGCCTCATCAACGCTGAACTCCGCGCTTTTAGCAGCAACAAACACAGCTGGGGTCTGGTAGTACTTATCAGTGAACAAGATCTTGCGCTTACGCTCTTCGGTAATACGCATCGACGCCATGATCACATCTGACTTTCTTGCCAATAAACTTGGAATCAACGAATCCCAACTTTGTGAAACCCAAGTACAATCGAGCTTGGCTTGCTCACACAAGGCATCAGCTATCTCAATATCAAACCCGACAGGCACACCGGCACTGTTTTTGTAGTTGAATGGCGGATACGTAAAGTCTGACGCCAAACGGATTTCTTTTGCCTGTACCGTTGTACCAAGTAAAGCGGCCGTAAAAGCGAGTCCTAGTATTATCTTTTTCATCATTGCCATCCTAGATATGATCTTTATCGAGTTGAGATTGAATTTCTATATATTGATCTTGTTGATGCTTTCGTTTTTGCTGATCTTGTTGAGTCTGTTGTAGCTCGGTTTGGTAGCGTGTAAGTGACGTTATCACTTCTAGCATGCTCTCTTGGCTACCAATACTGATTCGTACGCAGTTACGCAAGGCAGGTTCGTGGTTTTGATTCCTTATCACAATGCTATCCTTCGCCAATACACTGAACACTTGATACCCAGGTTTTTGACGTAGCAAAATAAAGTTCGTCGATGAGGGGTAAACTGACTCGATGAAATCAAACTGCGTTAACTCACAAGCAAACCAGTTACGTAGCTCGACCAATTTTAGCGTCGCGTCTTCCATCACAGAGACTCGTTCATCAGACAAAGCGTCTAAAACGATTTGAGATGAACAATCTGGCATCGGATAAGGTGGAATCAGCTTCGCGATATACTGCATCACATTTTGACTCGCTAAGATAAAGCCACAACGAACCGCAGCCAATCCAAACGCCTTCGACAAAGTGCGAATCACAACCAAATGTGGATAGCGTTCAATAAGGCTAACGGCTGACGTTTGTGGTTCAAATTCGATATACGCTTCATCGACTACCACTAGCGACTTTCCAATCGTGCCTTCCAGTACCTGAATCAAATCCAATTTAGGAATCACATTACCCGTTGGGTTGTTTGGTGAACAAAGAAACACGATATTCGCCAGTTCCGCTTTATTCACGATATCAGCGACGTTCAGGCTGAAGTCTTCCTGCAATGGAGAGTCCAAGGTATTAATCGCCAATGCATCGGCGCAAAACTCATACATCGCATACGTTGGAGAACAGATAAGTATGTTGTCGCTCGCCGGTTTACAGAATGTTCTGATCAGCAAATCAATCGCTTCATCTGCACCACGAACGGCAACAGTCGCAGCATCAGTGCCACAGTAATCTTGGTAAGCCTTAGCAATATCTTGTGGTAAGAAGTCTGGGTATCGGTTGTGACTTGCTTCTCCTTGAAACAGCGAGCTTTCCAATTCATTGGCGTTTAGCCAGACACGTCCATCACCACCAATTCTTCTAGCTGATTGATAAGGTATTAATTTTTTTACAGCCTGAGGTACTAAGCTATCAATAAAAGATGTCAAGAAGCTATCCCTTTCACAAAATCACAATGTCTTCATCATTGCCTTAATATTCAAAAAATGTGACTTATACACATATTGAATCACAAATGATGATTAAGTATTTACATTCAAACAGAACACTATTGATAAATGAATCGAAATAATCACATAATAGCCATGATAAAAAATCATAGGTCAAGATATGAATCGCACACTACCTTCAACCAAAACCTTACTCGCGTTTTTGTCTACGGCAAGGCATCTCAACTTTACGCGAGCTGCACATGAGCTCAATGTCACGCAAGGTGCAGTCAGTCGTCAGGTGTTGTCGTTTGAAGAAAGCCTTGGCTGTGATCTCTTCTATCGTCATGCTCGCGGGCTGTCTTTAACGCCGAAAGGAGAAGAACTGGTTCCCTTGATACAAGGAACGATTCATCAACTGCAATCGGCTCTAAATCAAGTGGCTAGCTCTCCCTCCAAGATCAAACTCAACGCACCGAGCTGTATTACCTCTTGGTTATTGCCTAAGTTGATGTCCTTTCAACAGGCCTATCCTGATATTGATGTCGAGCTCACGTCGACCATCAAGCACGTTTTTGAGCCAAGCTTTGATCCCTTCGATGCGGTGATTATTTATGGCAAGAAACCAAACCAACACTCAATTGTTAGCCAACTACTGTTCAACGAGCAACTAGCTCCTGTCTGCCAAGCGCAAAGCATTACCAAAAGCCATCTTGTCAACGACGCGTCGACCATCATCAAGCCACACAAGCTTGCCCAATACACTTGGCTACACGCCAACAATGAGCAGAGTGATTGGCGACTTTGGTTGGAACACATAGGAAGCCACGACCTTTCAAGTAAGAACAACCAGCAATTCGCGACACTCGATCAAGCTATGAATGCTGCCATTCAAGGGTTTGGTATTGCCATAGGCGACATCACGCTGGCCACGCAAGATATTGATTTAGGTAGATTGGTGAAAGTGAGTGAAGGCAGTGTCTTTTCGGGAAATGGATACTTCCTATTACAACCCAAAAACCGTCAGAATGCCTCGCTATCAACCTTAGTCGATTGGCTAGTCGATTAACGGTTATCAAATTGCCAATTCAGGAGCCTAAAAGCTTCAGTAGATCGTCATAATGAGAATTTTACCATTCTCAAAATAAAACTATTTTCCGTCAGCCCCGTATTGGTGTTTAGATAATAGAACGTACGTTCCTTTAACTAATTGAAAAGAAGTTCAATTCTATTTGATTGGGGAGACGCTCTATTCAATTGGAAAAAATGGCATTCGAATTGCTTTGTCATAGATAACCCAACCAATATACAGCAGGTTGCATCATTATCACTGCAGCTTGTCACGGAGGATAGGCTATGACCTTACAAAGACATACGTATTACGGCTTAATTCACCATGGAATTAAAACCCTGCTAATGGATCGAATTGGCCACTTCACAGAACGTGAATATCACGAGTACCTAGATCTAACAACGGGTAAATCGACGTGTTTTGCCATGAGTGAGCAAGAACTCGAAAATACCTTAGATAGCTTGAAGAGCGAAGGCTACCTTGAAGACATCAAGAAGCTGATACCTCGCTACCAAACCTCGTCAATGAGATAATCTGTTAAAACTCGTTAAACACGATGAGCGGTTAGATTGAATTAATTAGTACCCAATTGTCTCGGGCTATTTAGCATCGAGACAGTTTTCGTTAGACTGTCTGCAACTCAATTAACTGGATAGTCAGTGCCTCATGAAACAAATTCTTGATTTCATTCCTCTCATTATTTTCTTTGCGCTGTATAAGATGTATGACATCTATACAGCGACTGGTGCTTTGATCGTTGCATCTGCAGTTCAAATTATTTTGACATACTTCATCTACAAGAAAGTAGAAAAAATGCAGATCATCACGTTCCTTATGGTTGCCGTATTTGGTGGCATGACCATCTTCTTGCACGACGACAACTTCATAAAATGGAAAGTGACGATCGTTTACGCTCTATTCGCTATTGGCCTGACAGCCAGCCACCTTATGGGAAAATCAGCAATTAAAGGCATGTTGGGTAAAGAGATCACACTGCCTGATGCCATATGGGGCAAGATCAACTGGGCTTGGACTCTATTTTTTACCCTATGTGCCATTCTCAACGTTTACGTTGCTTTCAGCCTACCATTGGATGTGTGGGTTAACTTCAAGGTGTTTGGCCTGCTAATAGCAACATTACTATTTACGCTGCTTACGGGTGCCTACATCTATAAGCATTTACCAAAAGATCAACAGCTACAAAAAGAGCAGCAAGAGCTAACTGATAAAAATACTGACGAGAAGTAACCCCAAGGGGTGAGTCCTCATTCCGTTTTTGTTACAATTCTTGTCAATATGCTATACCTAGCGGCCAATGATACTCGTGATCATTGGCCGTTGGCTTTTCTGTGTTGCGGAAACTGGTCAAAATAAAGCCTATTATTTAGTGACAATCTCACTAAATTAACGGCCATCTGGTTTCTTGTTGTTCATTGCACTCATTTGCCAATGTACCCAATCAGTCAACACATCAGTTTTTATTTAAGATAATCAATACCACCAAGAGTACTACAATGACGATTCAATCAACTTTGAACCCAATTGGTTCTTTACTTCTTCGCACCTTGGCGATGCCTTCTGATACCAATGCAGCAGGCCAGATTTTCGGTGGTTGGATAATGTCTCAACTCGACCTTGCTGGCGGCATACTGGCAAAAGAGATCTCTAACGGCAAAATAGTCACCGTTTCAGTATCGAGTATCGAGTTCAAACAGCCGGTTTCAGTAGGTGATGTGGTGTGCGTTTATGGTGACTGTACTAAAATTGGTCGTAGCTCGATGAATATCGACCTAGAAGTATGGGTTAAGCCTGTACTTGATCACGGCATCGGCGACCGTTACAAGGTGTGTGGCGCGACGTTCAATTACGTGGCAGTTGATGAAAGTGGCAAGCCTCGCTCTATCAATAAATAGGACTTTCGACAGCCCTATCGCACTGTAAGGTCTTTAGCCATTTCGATTAAAAATGCTAAAGACCTTCTCACTCTCCCGCACCAATTCACAATTTCTTATCATTAGTCCTTCCAATACCAATTAGTTCGCGTAAATTAGCAAGATAGCGAATTTAAACGCCCCAATTTAGTGAAGTAAAATAAGGATATCTCAATATGTGGTACGTGATTTTTTCTCAAGACGTCGAAAATTCATTAGAAAAACGCCTAAGTGTTCGCCCACAACATTTAGAACGCCTACAAACACTTCACGATGAAGGCCGACTGTTAACAGCAGGCCCAATGCCAGCCATTGACTCAGATAACCCTGGTGAAGCAGGCTTCACAGGTTCGACTGTGATTGCTGAGTTTAATTCTTTAGAAGATGCACAGACGTGGGCAGACGCAGACCCGTACATCGCTGCTGGTGTCTACCAAAATGTTATTGTTAAACCATTCAAGAAAGTATTTTAACGTGAAAAAATGGATTATTGGCTCACTGGCTTTAGCTCTGCTTGCAGGCTGTTCATCAAGTGAGCATGACGAACAAAGACAGCTAGAGATGATGGCTCAGCACCGTGCTGGCGTTTTATCTGCCGGCTTGCCGATTGAGTACGGCCCGTTGTCGGTCATGCGAGTACTCGCAAAAAACACCGTGATTGAAATCATGATGATCTACAACCAAGATGCTAAAGGTGCGAAGCCTTTAAACCAAGTTGTTGATATGAGTGTGAATAGCTACTGCACTAACTCAGAAGTAAGAGCAAACCTAGACATGGGCTTGGCTTACAACATTAAGATTCGCAACACACGCGGACAATTGATGGTTGAGAAGCTGATCAGCAAAGATACTTGCCAGAGCAGCAGCTAGATTCGAGATTCGAGATTCGAACAAATATGAACTTCAAAGCCTCGCAGTTACGAGGCTTTTTATTTTGAGTCATATAGCTCTAATGATAGTTAAGCTTCTGTTGACTCCCACTCTTTACGCAGTGCCTTAGTCGCAGAGACTAAGTTAGTCAGTGCTGCTTCTGTTTCTGCCCAATTACGTGTCTTTAGACCACAATCTGGGTTTGCCCATAAACGTTCTGCCGGAATTTTCTCCGCTGCTTTCTTCAACAGACCAATGATCCACTCTTGCGATGGAATGTTTGGCGAGTGAATATCGTAAACACCTGGACCAATAGCATTCGGGTAATTGAACTCTTCAAACGCTTTAAGCAATTCCATATTCGAACGAGAGGTCTCAATGGTAATTACGTCAGCGTCTAGTGCGGCCACTGAATCAATGATTTCGTTGAACTCGCTGTAACACATGTGTGTATGGATTTGCGTCTCAGGCTTGGCACTCGCGGCTGAGATCTTAAAGGCATCAACTGCCCATTCTAAGTATTCTGCATGGTCACGTTTTTTCAATGGTAAACCTTCACGAATCGCAGGTTCATCAATCTGAATAATGTTGATTCCTGCATCTTGTAGGTCAGATACTTCATCACGCAGCGCAAATGCTAATTGGTTAGTAATATCTTTACGCGAGATATCCTCACGCGGGAACGTCCAACACAAAATAGTGACCGGGCCAGTCAGCATGCCTTTCATCTGCTTAGATGTCAGTGATTGTGCATAAGTCGACCACTCAACCGTCATCGGTTTTTCACGCTCAATGTCCGCGACCACAATCGCAGGTTTCACGCAGCGAGAGCCGTAGCTTTGTACCCAGCCAAATTTGGTGGTCTGAAAACCTGCTAAGTTCTCTGCAAAGTACTCCACCATGTCGTTACGTTCCGCTTCTCCATGCACCAACACATCTAAATCGAGTGCTTCTTGACGCTTCACCGCATCGGCGATATGACCTTTTAGTGCAGTCGTGTATTCCGCTTCACTCAATTTCCCGCTGCGATAAGCGCTGCGCTGAACACGTATCTCACCAGTCTGTGGAAAAGAACCAATCGTAGTCGTTGGCAGTAATGGTAAACCTAAAACTTCCGACTGATGTGCAGCTCGCTCTGGGTAAGGGGTACTACGGTCAGCGAGTGCTTTGGTAATCGTGTTGAGGCGAGCCTGTACCTGTGGCTTATTAACATGAGTTGCACTCTTACGAGCTACAATCGGCTGGCTATAAGTCTCGCACGCTAAAATGGCATTTTGATCGCCGTCCAGCGCTGCACCCAATAAGCTCACCTCAGTCACTTTCTGTTTTGCAAAGGCAAACCAACTCTTCACTTCTTCGCTGAGTGTCTCTTCTAACTCAAGGTCGACTGGGCTATGCAGCAACGAACATGAACTTGCGACCCACAATTTGTCTCCTAGCTTCTCTTTCACTGGCTGTAGTAACTCAAGCTGCGCGGCTAAGTCAGCTCGCCAAATATTACGGCCATTGATTGCACCTGCAGAGAGCACCCAATCTTCAGGTAGTTTATTCACCACTTCATCAAGTTGCTGCGGTGCGGCAGCCAAGTCGATATGTAAACCATTCACTGGCAGTTTTACGATTTTATCTAACGTATCAGTCACTGAATCAAAGTAAGTAGTAAGCAATAGTTTCACATCGCCTTGAATCACTTGATAAGCCAGTTTGAATGAATCAGCCCACTTAGTTTCAAGTTCCAGGGATAGTATGGGCTCATCGATTTGCACCCACTCAACGCCCAACTTGGCAAGCTTAGCTAAAATCGCTTGGTAGGCAGTAAGTAGACGTGGAAGCAAGGTTAAACGGTCAAAGCCCTCTTCCACTTCTTTGCCTAGATATAAGTAAGACAGCGGACCTAGAAGAACTGGCTTCACCTTATGCCCAGCTTGAATGGCTTCATTCACTTCATCAAACAGTTGTGGCCAGCTCACTTCAAACGAATCATCTTTACTGAACTCTGGAACAATGTAGTGATAATTCGTGTTGAACCACTTGGTCATGTCAGATGCTGCAGTACCATCTTTGGCACTTTCTGAACCATGTTTCCCGCCACAACAAGTTGGCAGCTTTTGAGATTGTATTTGAGTTTGAGATTGCCCGCGGCCAACGCGGAACAAGGTATCTAAGTCTGGGAAGGCTTTCTCTTCTTCAGATCCACCAGCGTGACGTTTTGGTACATGGCCCAAGAGCAAAGTCGTTGTTAACACATGGTCGTACCATGCGAAGTCACCCGCAGTTACAAAGCTAAGATTCGCATCAGCTTGTACATTCCAGTTACGATTTCTCAGCTCGCTGCCTAGTTGTTTGAGTTCAGATTGACCAATTTCACCGCGCCAGTACTTCTCTAGTGTGAATTTGAGTTCGCGTTTTTCACCAATACGTGGGTAGCCAAGAATATGCGTTGTTGTCGTCATGAACCGATTCCTTATTCAATAATTGTTAGTATCTTTTCAGACTGCCTATTGTGTTCTTGCTTTCATAAAAAGGCGTCCGGATGGCTAAACTATCTACCGAATCAGCTCGACGAACAACGTCCAAATATTCATCTTGTTTATTAAAAATATTCATCATCAGCGAGTCAGAGATGAACACAATTAAATCCATCTGGACATCTAGACGTTTACAAATGATAAAAAACCCCGTAGGGTGATTATTAAGAAATATTGAATTGGCTTAGGGAATATGAGGAATACTCATGATAGAGCTTAAACATCTGCGAACATTGACCACCTTAAGAGACAGCGGCTCACTCACAGCCACAGCGACCTCTCTTCACCTAACTCAATCGGCGCTTTCTCACCAATTGAAAGACCTTGAGGCGCGTATTGGCGGTCAGCTTTTCCTGCGTAAAACGAGGCCAGTTAAATTCACCTCTGAAGGTGAGATTTTGCTTAAGCTCGCCGATGAGATACAGCCAAGAATCGCTAAAGCAGAGAACGAACTCGCAAGCCTAAAAGAGGACGTGAATGGGCGTTTGCACATGGCGATCGAGTGTCACTCATGCTTCCAATGGTTAATGCCCGCTTTGAAGGAGTACCAAGTTGCTTGGCCGAGTGTGACATTAGATTTTTCGTCAGGCTTTGGTTTTGAACCCCTACCCGCATTAATGGCTGGTGAATTAGACTTGGTGATCACCTCAGACATTCAGCCACGTTCAGAGGTTCACTATGAGCCACTTTTCGACTTCGAGATGCGTTTGATCACTGCAATTAACTCGCCTTTGGCTGATAAGCCAAGCATTGCTCCGCAAGATCTTAGCGATCTCACCATGCTCTCCTATCCAGTTCAAAAACAGCGTTTGGATGTTGTGAAGCACTTTTTGCAACCTGCAGGTGTAGAACCTAAGAAGTGGAAGCAAGCAGACAACACCTTGATGTTGGTGCAAATGGTATCGGCAGGATTAGGTGTCGCAGCATTGCCAAACTGGGCGATCAGTGAATTTTCACGACAAGGCTTAATCGCCAGTAAACCGTTAGGTAAAGGGCTTTCAAGAAGACTGTTTGCAGCGGTAAGAAACTCAGAGAAAGACAAGCGTTATCTGCAAGCATTCTTCAGCACTGCAAGGCAGCAGAGTAAGAGCCACCTGGATGGAATAAAGGTCGTTTAACGGTATTTCTGATTGTGTTCGCTAAGACAAAAAGCAAACGCCAGACACGCAAATCATAAACAAAAAAGTCACAGATTATCTGTGACTTTTTAGGTTTAGTAGCGCTTGTTTTGCGTTATCTGTTGATTCGCGAAAAATAGACTATCTTGCGTATGACTTAAACTGATTAGTCAGCGGATCGTATTGATAGCCAAGCATATCAAGCTTGCCGACGACACTTTCTATATCCATCTCATACATACTAATGAGCTCTTCAAAACTGTCGCACTCTAAGCGCAGTTTTTCGTTCACTATTCCCAGCAAGATAATGCTATCCAGACTTTTAACGTTACTTAAATCCATCTCGTACTCCTTACGAACACACCGACTAAAATTAAGTTTAGAACGCTTACCAACGCCATGCTAAAAAACTGATCACACTTCTTAATGAGAGTACGTGATTAATAAGAATGAGCGACTAAAGTGCCCAAACTGGCGTTAAACCAACAGCAGCCGCCAATAACATCAATAACGAAACCGTCAGTTGCAGCTTTTCAGGGGTCTTGACGAACAGTAGATGCCAACACCACACCACAATAGATGAGATTAGCAAAGCAAAGCTGAACAACAAAGTTGAAATCACAGGCTCTAGTTGAGCTTCAGAAAGGGAATAAACACTCACCACCGTCGCCAAAACCACCAACATACCCGTCAATACACCCACCACTGGCAAAACACGGTGGAATGCTTGCAAACGCGTTCTTGCGATCGTCAGCAATAAATGACCAAACGCAGCACCTAATAATACGACCAACAGCAGAGTCGTAATGATACCGACAGTGGTTACTTGTTCAGTCGCTTGAATTGCAACGTATGACAGCGCTAAACCGCAAGCAAGATACATCACCCAGATAGGGCCAGAATCACGAGTCTTCTTAGTTTGAACTTGTGAGTAGAAATAAAAGATTGTGAATACGACAAGGAATGCTTCAATTTTAACCGAAGCAACGGCAAGCCAAAGCACGCCAATCGCAGGCAACATCTTGTGGATACGACCACGTTGTCCTGGGCAAATATCCCCTTTTACCAGGATGAGGGTTAAGATCAGTTGGGCTCCTAAAAGCATCGGAGCAAATTGTACTAATAACGTTTCGACCATTGTGGATCTACTTCTTCAGACTTATTTTCGCGAATAATATCAAAAACTGCTGCGAACACTAATCAAAATCATAAATTAGCGACGTTATTCAAGACTTCAACTATGCTGTTTTATGGCTCTTTTGTCGCCATTACCGTAAAAAGACGAAAGACACCAGAACTAACAGGGGCATGTTCTACTGGCTAGTCTAGTCTCATGCCGCTATAATTCCCGCCTCAAAAATCAGAGGTTGAAATATGTACAGCGATATCACTCCTATTCACGAACACAAAAAATACTGGGCCGAGTGCTACGGAACTGCACCCTTTTTGCCTACCAGTAGAAAGGAGATGGATGCTCTTGGATGGGATAGCTGTGACATTATTATTGTAACTGGTGATGCGTATGTCGATCACCCGAGCTTTGGTATGGCTATCATCGGCCGTCTCCTTGAAGCTCAAGGTTTCCGCGTGGGCATTATCGCTCAACCAAAGTGGGACAATAAAGATGCCTTTATGAAGCTAGGTAAACCTAACCTATTCTTCGGCATTACAGCGGGTAACATGGACTCCATGATCAACCGCTACACCTCTGATCGCAAATTACGTCACGATGATGCTTACACGCCAAATAACGAAGGTGGTAAGCGTCCTGACCGTGCAACTCTGGTTTACTCTCAACGTTGTCGTGAAGCCTACAAAGGCACGCCAATCGTTCTTGGTGGTATTGAAGCGAGCTTGCGACGTGTTGCGCACTACGACTACTGGTCGGATAAAGTTCGTCGCTCTGTATTGTTTGATGCAAAAGCAGACATCCTTCTTTTTGGTAACGCCGAGCGCGCACTGGTTGAAGTGGCACACCGCATCGCTGATGGCGAAGACATGTCAACGCTGACAGACATTCGTGGTACAGCAATCAATCTTGCTGCAGCGCCTGAAGGCTTCAAAATCATCGACTCTTCTCGTATCGAAAAGCCGAACAAAGCTTACGTACCGGTAAACCCGTACGAAGTGGAAACGCAATGTGATACTAAGAAAGATGAGAAAGAAGAAATAAAAGCGCAGCCGATTACGATTCGCCCTTCTCGTCACGATGCAAAAACAACAGCCGTTCGTATCCCTGCATACGAAAAGCTAAACAACGACCGTATTCTTTACGCTCACGCTAGCCGTATCTTGCACCTAGAGACAAACCCGTATTCAGGTCGTGCTTTGATTCAACGTCATGGTAACCGTGAACTTTGGGTTAACCAAGCACCAATTCCATTGACGACTGAAGAGATGGATTACGTGTTTGGCCTTGCTTACAAGCGTGTTCCTCACCCTATGTACGGCAAAGCGAAGATTCCTGCTTACGACATGATCAAAACCTCGGTGAACATCATGCGTGGTTGTTTTGGTGGTTGTTCTTTCTGTTCAATCACAGAGCACGAAGGTCGTATCATTCAGAACCGTTCGAAAGAATCGATCTTGGATGAAATCGAAGACATTAAAGATAAAGTACCTGGCTTTACCGGTACTATTTCTGACTTGGGTGGCCCAACGGCGAACATGTACCGTTTAGGTTGTTCCGATCCGAAAGCAGAAATTAACTGTCGTCGCCCATCATGTGTTTTCCCGAAAATCTGTGAAAAGCTAAACACAGACCACCAACACACGATTGACCTATACCGCTCAGCAAGAAAAGTACCGGGCGTTAAGAAGATCATGATCGCTTCTGGTGTTCGTTACGACTTAGCGATTGAATCTCCAGAGTACGTACGTGAGCTTGTGACTCACCACGTAGGTGGCTACTTGAAGATTGCTCCAGAGCATACTGAAAAAGGCCCACTGGATCTGATGATGAAACCGGGAATGGGCACTTACGATCGTTTCAAAGAGATGTTCGAAAAGTACAGCGCTGAAGCCGGTAAGAAACAGTACCTAATTCCTTACTTCATCTCCGCTCACCCGGGCACAGAAGATGAAGACATGCTTAACCTTGCAATGTGGCTTAAAAAGCACAACTACGAGTGTGACCAAGTACAGAACTTCTACCCATCACCAATGTGTAATGCAACGTCGATGTACTACTCAGAGACGAACCCTCTGAAGCGTGTGAAATATAAGAAGCGTGAAGATGTGCCAGTGCCTAAAGGTGACCGTCAACGTCGTCTGCATAAAGCACTGCTTCGTTACCACGATCCAGAAAACTGGAAGATCATCCGTGAAGCTCTGATCAGCATGGGTAAACAGCACTTGATCGGTGATAAAGCAAACTGCCTAGTACCAGCAGAAGATTTTGATGCACAAACACCAGCACAACGTCGTAAGTCTGGTCGTCACGGCTCACAGCGTTTTGCAACGAAGCACAGCAAATCTCAACCGGGTTTAGGCGGCGAGAAGCCACGCAACCATTCCAAACCTGGTGGTAAAAAGCCGAATGCTAACGGCAACAGCCAAGGCAATGCTAACCAAGGAAACGGAAAGCAAAACGGTAGCGGCAATGGCAACGCTCGTAAACCAGCGACAGGCTTCATTAAGAAAGCTCCTGGTGGTCAATCACAAGGCAATAGCGGCGGAAACCGCAACAAAGCGGGCAATGGTCAAGGTGGCAAACCTGCTGGCAACGGAAAGAATCGCCAACGCGCGACACAACGCTAATATTGTGAGCCAATAACTTAATAGTAATGAAATACAAAGCGCAGCTATTTAGCTGCGCTTTTTTGTGTTTGTACCAGTTGTCACTTGGCTATGTGATTACAAAGAATCTAACGAGTGAAGACCCAATATTGACTAAACAGGTAGTTAGTCACCATACCGACCAAGATACCAACTGCCATTGCGATAAACAGAGCGCCAGTAAACACTGGCAGTAGTTCTGCCATCAACTTAAAGCACAGTAGATTAGGTACCGCTGATATCGATGCGGAGAACATGAATTTTTGCCACTGAATCAGTTTATCAGACCAACTCCCCTTCCCCTTGAACCCAAAAGTCAGCACGCGATTACCAAACCACGTTGTCGTTGCAGCAGCAATGAACGAGCCTATTCTCGCCGTCATTAAAGGCAAACCTACAATGTAATGCAGCAAGGCGAATACCGCACAATCAACAACAAACCCACCAGCACCAACCACAGCAAATCGAACCATCTTGTGATGGGATTGGAGCTTTTGACTGTGTGCCTGAAGCTTGTTGTTGAACATTTGCAGTCCTGAGTTAACGCTGAACATCACTTTCACTTCGAACGTGGCTCAACGACAAATTTGGTTTGATGTTTTGGCTATGACAGCTAAACAAAGCACGCTTTATTTTCACCGTTGGTTCCAAAATACAAGTTAACGCGTTGTCTTTAATCTTGGTTTCTACTTCTGCTCTTTTACCAATCAAGTAGAACTTGTCGATGCCATCTAGTTGCTCGATATCGAGCAGTTTCTTTGCTTGCCCATGGCTATAAAATTGACCTGAGAATGGTCGCTTACCCACATAGAAGCTTGGCGCAGAATCCGTAATCTGTTCAAAGATGATACGGTCACTCTTCTCGTTCGCCTTACCTAGGTTTAGGTAAACCATCGCAATCATCAGCAACACTGGCAGAACTAAGGCCACGCTGGAGAACCACTTCTTATCTTTTTCCACTACGAGTATAGCAACCAACAAACCAAGAGCAGGAATACCTGGTAACACGTAAGCAGGAAGAATATTGCCCGCCATAGTGAAAAGAATCAAAGGTGAAATCAACCAACACACAAGGAATGAAAACAGTCCGCTATTCTCAACGTTAATTTCTGCAATTCTCTTGCGTCGAGCAAATGCCAATATCGGTAATACAATCGACCAAGGCGCAGCGGCTTGAATCCAGAATACCCAGATCATGCCTCGTGTTTCATCATGAGCAGATCCATAAAGATCCCCCTCCCAGCCACTCACAACAAAACGCTTAAAATGTTCGCCAACAATAAAGTAATCAATGAAACCCGGTGTCGCCATCTCTGCCATGATGTACCAAGGCAAAGCGATCGCTAACATCACACCTAAACCAGACAACAATGGGAAACGTTGCCAAAGCGCTTTAAAAGCACCAAAGAAACCGTGTTGTAAGACCAACCAAGGGAATACTGCGATACCCATGATGACAATCGCTACTGGCCCTTTTGCAAGTAAGCCTAATGCCAAACCAATAAAGCCAACGTAACCCCAGTATCTATTAGTCTTCGCACTCCCTTCCCCCTTCCAACACAGGTAGAAGCCTAGCATGGCAATAGTCATCGCTAAGGTTAACGCAATGTCTGTCATCACAGCACCCGCAGCGATAGAAAAAATACCACATGTCGCCAATACAACGGCTGCAACTAAAGCGCTTTGTCCTGTTCGCTTCGCCATGTAAGCCGTCAGCAAAATTGTTACTACACCCGCTAACCAATGAGGAGCTCGAACGGCAAATTCACTTAGGCCGAACAACTCAATACCGGCAGCACTCATCCATGTAAACAGCGGCGGCTTACCCCAGAAAGGAATGCCATAATCAAACTGCGGCGTTAGCCAATTACCCGTTTCCACCATTAGACGAGCCATTTCACCGTAGCGTGCTTCGGTGGTGTCCATTAATGGGTAGGTTGCCAAAGATAAAAGCCTTAAAACCAATGCAAAAGCCAACAAATACCATAGGTGCGTTCTGTTCAGGCTCATGCTGACTCCTCTAATTTAAAATGTGTTTTTAACGCGGGTGTATCAACCACAGACTGGATCAGATACAAAGGGCGATTCTTGGTTTCGATAAAAATACGACCTATGTATTCCCCCATTAAACCAATACTCAGAAGTTGAATGCCGCCGAGGGCAAGTTGTACAACCATTATTGACGGGTAACCAGTGATAGGCTCACCAAACATCATGGTTTTGAACACAATGACCATCCCATACACAAAAGCCGTTAAGGCAACGAGGCCACCAACTGCTGTCGCAATGCGCAGTGGTCGAATTGAGAACGAGGTGATGCCATCCATCGCCAAGCCAATCAGCTTCAAGTAGTTCCACTTAGTCTCGCCACAAAAGCGAGCGTCACGCTTAAACTGAATCGTCGCTTGTCTGAACCCCGGCCATGAGAAAATGCCTTTCATGTAACGATTACGTTCAGGAAGCTGGTTGATATGGTCGACAACTTCACGACTCAACAGTCTGAAGTCGCCCACATTTTCAGGAACATCGATCTTTGCTGCCACGTTCATGACTTTGTAAAAGCTTGCCGCTGAAAACTTCTTGAACCACGTTTCACCGTCACGTTGGCTGCGCTGCATGTTGACGACGTCATAACCTTCTCGCCATTTGGCAACCATTTGTGGAATAAGCTCCGGCGGATCTTGCAGGTCTGCATCTAACAGGATCACCGCTTGTCCGCGGCAATGCTCAAGGCCAGCACTCATGGCTGACTCTTTACCAAAGTTACGGCTTAAACCAATCACCGAGATTGAACTATTGATTGAAGTGAATGAACTCACCAAATCCAAGCTGTTGTCTTTGCTACCATCATCGACATAAACAATCTCACTCGTAATCGGTAAGCTATCGAGAACCTTAGTTAGGCGAGAATGGAACTCTTCCAACACCTCTTGTTCATCGTAAAAAGGCACAATGATAGACAGAGATACCGCAGGGTTAATCTGCGAAGTAGATATCTTAGGGCGGCTAATATGAAGTTCAGACATAATACAATCTTCTATTTTCTAATCTGGAGTCAATCTACCCTCCCATAAGTGAAAGTTATGTTATTGACATATTTTTCACGCTCACTCAGGATAATGTTACTGTCTATTTCTGTATGAGAATCAAAATGAAACGAGTTCTATTAGTCGAAGATAACCGTGAAATTGCAGGTGTCTTGTTTGATTACTTTGAGTGTATTGGTATGGAACTCGATTATGCGGACAACGGCGAACTGGGCCTGCAACTCGCAATGGAAAACTCATTTGATATCATCATATTAGATCTAATGCTGCCGAGAATGGACGGCCTAACCGTTTGTAATAAACTGCGAGACCAAGGCAACGCAACACCCATTTTGATGCTCACTGCACTGGATAGCCGCGAAGACATGTTAAAAGGCTTTGACCACGGTGCAGATGACTACCTCACCAAGCCTTTTGACTTGGATATTCTAGAAGCGAGAATGAACGCGTTGGTTCGTCGTTACCGCGGAAAAGTCGCCTCTTCTAAACTTCAGTTCGATGAACTCACCATCGATCAAAAGACACGCAAAGCGTACCGCCAAGACAAATTACTTGCACTGAACCCAACCACTTACACGATACTTGAGATGCTGTGCCAAAACGCACCTGAAGTGGTCACTCGCGAAGATATCTCATACAAGCTATGGGAAGAAGACGAGCCCAACAACGATGTGTTACGTAGCCACATCTATCAACTGCGTAATCAACTCGACAAACCTTTTGACACCCCAATGTTGATTACCGTACCTAAAGTTGGATTCCGTTTGGAGCCATCGAATTGATCTTAAATGTTCTCACAAGCACCAAAACCTTAACTGGCCGCTTAGCGCTTTTCTTTGGGTTAATGGCCGTGATCGTATCTGCATTCGTCTATGTCGTTTTTGTTGCCGCGCTTTACATGTCAGAAGATCGGGTCGGTGAAAGACGCATCCTGATTGACCGAAATTATGCGGTAAGGTTATTTCAAGCAGGAGAAAGTGGTGAGTTAAAGATAGATGATCTGACAATCGCCTATAACGATCCTTCATTCATTCCTGCCAAATATTACAAGTTTATTAAAGATAAAGAGAGCTTCATTGGTGAAGTCGGCGAAGAGCCAGAATCTCGTATGGTGTATGTGGGAGAATACACTGACGAAGGAGAAACCTTTCCAATTATCCTGCTTTCCGAGATAGACCTTGTTGAGTTTGATGTTTCTGAACTCATGTACGCAACCACCTTTGTACTCACACTGCTTTCTATCTTGATTTTTGGCTTTGGTGCGTTGCTCTATCGCCTGTCTAAGAGGCTGATCGAGCCCTTCAACTCTCTTTCTGAACAGCTTGAGTCGAATAAGCTCAACCTCAATGAAGAGTTTGGTGTAAGCGATGATGCGGCAGTTGAGTTTCGTCAGTTAACAGACCAACTCAATCAATACCGTAGAGAGATCAACTCCTTGCTCAAGCGCGAACAAGCATTTGCTCGCTATTCAAGCCATGAGTTAAGAACCCCACTAACGGTCGCTCGTGGTGCGAATAAATTACTTTTAAGAAGCGAAACCACGGAATTTCAATCTCGCCAGGTTGAACGTATTGATGATGCTATTGTTCAGATGTCAGAAATGGTCGACGCCCTGCTCGGTTTAGTCCGTTATGAGAGAGACAGTGACGACGCACCTCTGCGCTTGTTTAGCCAGCAAGAGCTAGAAGCCATCATTTCCAAGAACTCATTACAAGCGGATGAAAAGGAAATCGAGATATCCTTACACGTTCAATCAGAGCCAACTATTCAAGCCACCAGCGCAATAATGAATATGTTGATCGGCAACTTGTTGAGGAACGCCATTGCAGCGACTAATAGTGGCACTGTCACTATTAACCTGTCCCAAGAAAGTATCGTAATAGAAGACCAAGGCGAAGGCCTTCAGGAGCAATATAACCCGAATGGTCATGGATTAGGTCTATTGATTGTCGATGACTTGTGCCAACGCTTCCATTGGGGCTTTGAATTAGTCAACCGTAGTTCTGGTGGGTGCACTGCAAAAATCAGCTTGCAAACCGATTCAACCTCACCAATTATCGAGCGAACAAACTCGTAACGCAGAGCTCAATATCCAATGAAAACTTGATTTAGTTGGTTTACAGCACTCGCTCGCTACTAGATACTTACTAATCCTATTTGATATAAAAATGCTGGCTCTTTAGTCAGCATTTTATCTAAGTGCGATGAAACTAAATAATAGCCCTGTAACTCAGCATCAATACAATGAGCACACCTTTTTCTTAAAGCGTGACGATCAACTTCACTCCCATTTTTGTGGCAATAAAGCCCGAAAGTTCATGAAGCTACTCGAAGACGAGCACCCAAACGTCACCACTTTAATCAGCTACGGTTCTGCTCAAGCTAATTCTCTGTTCTCGCTCGCTGCACTTGCTAAAATTAAAGGCTGGACGCTTGAATTTTATGTCGACCACATTCCTCAATGGCTACAAGAACGCCCGCTAGGTAACTACCGTGGCGCTATCGATCTTGAGGCTAAGGTTATTTCAGTCAAAGAAACAGGCTCTGAGCTTCATCCACAAGAGTATATTGAGCAACTAAGACAACCTGACTCTCAGTGCATTGTGTTACCAGAAGGTGGACGTTCTCAGCTTGCTGAGTACGGTGTGAAACAACTGGCGATGGAAATACTCAGCTGGACTCGCTTCGAAAACAAACACGATTTCGTCGTTGCACTACCAGCAGGCACAGGCAGCACTGCACTGTATCTACATAAGCATTTAAAAGTGCACAACATCCCGGTGTTAACCTGTGCGTGTGTCGGTGGCAGTGAATACTTAACACAGCAATTCAATGAACTTGGTGAAACCGATCACCCGCAGATCTTACCGCTCAAAACCAAGCACCACTTTGGAAAATTGTATCAACAGGATTATCAAACTTGGTTGGATCTACAAGAGCAAACCGACATCGAGTTTGACCTGCTTTACGACCCATTAATGTGGCAATGCTTAGAACAATGGCAAGCAGATAACCCGACCCAAACCATCATCTATATCCATCAAGGTGGCATCTTAGGTAATGAATCCATGTTGCCACGCTATCAGCGTAAGTATCCCGATATCAAAACCAGCAATTCCAACAGTGATAACACCAGTACAACTTGGTAATTTCTCTGATGCCCTAACCTTGCCCCCCGAACAACCATAATGCTCTGCCACTGTGGTTGTTTATGCTCAAATTAGCCTAGCGACCCTTTCATTACTTCATCTATCAAAGCCAACCTAGCAATCTGGCGAGAATCGTCGTGTTATCTATACTTTCGATTGGAACGTCATTGTCATCGAAAGGAATAACGTATGCGAACACTCACTACGCTAGGTCTGTTTTCGGTTTTACTTCCCTTTTCAGCACTGTCTGGAGAAAACGTCATCTACCAGGTTGATGGCATGGAATATGAAGGTTATTGGAGTGAAGCCAGCGATCAAGCGCCCTTAATACTTTTAATACACGATTGGGATGGTTTGACCGACTACGAGAAGAAGCGCTCTGAGATGCTTAATGAACTCGGTTACAACGTATTCGCCATCGACCTGTTTGGTAAAGGCATCCGCCCAACCGAGGTGAAAGACAAAAAACAACACACAGGCGAGCTGTATAGAGACAGAGAAAAAATGCGCGCGCTCCTCAATGCAGGAGCCTTGGAAGCACAAAGGCTTGGCGGTAACTTAGATAACAATGTGATGATGGGTTACTGTTTTGGTGGTGCCGCCGTATTGGAAGCCGCGAGAGCAGGAATTCCATCCAAAGCTTATGTCACCTTCCACGGTGGTCTATCGACACCGAAAGGACAAGACTACTCACAAACCAAAGCACCTGTTGTCGTGCTCCATGGAACGGCAGACGCTATGATCTCAATGCAAGATTTTGGCAACCTCGCCGCTGAGCTTGAAACGGCCAAAGTTCCGCATGAAATGATCACCTACAGTGGTGCGCCGCATGCCTTTACTGTATTCGACTCAAACAACTATCAACAAGAAGCTGACCAAAAATCGTGGGAACGCTTTACTCAGTTGTTAAGTTCGGTATCTCGTTAACTTTCAATCTAAGTAACAGCTCAACGGAAGCCTGTCACCTAATTCGTACTAATTATTAGCGACTATTTCTTTAAATTTGGCGTTCGTCACTCAAAAAGAAAGCGCTTTCTTGTAATGTATCTCTATTATCAATTAGGCACTCTGAATCAGATATGCTTTTTTAACTGTGAGAAATTATGAAATATTTAGCAATACTACCAGCGGTATTCGCACTCAGCGCCTGTTCAACAGTGACAGAGTCACCGGTTAGCTACCACAAAACTTCTCCGGGGCTAGAGTCACTAAAAAATAACGAAAACTGCTGCGAAAATCTGAGTACCATTCAATATCAAAGCATTACGAACCCAGAAGAAATATCTGTTTCGATCACCACAGCAAGCCCTAAAATCGAGTTCAAATCTGGCCGATCCTTTGCTGGAGGGCTAAAGCTTCCTACAACACTAGATGCTATTCGTTTTTCAGTGACTTCAAATGCTAATTATTCAGCATTCGTTCCGTCACTTTTGGTCTTAGACAAAAATTACCAGCCGCTAGATGTTATTGGTAAAGAAAGCATCACATACCAGCCACTTAGCCTGCTTGATGGTGCACAATATGGCGCACAAATAGAACTGCAAGAACGTTACTTAAACGGCGAGGCTCCTGCTTACTTGGTCGTATTCACAACCAGCGAAGCACTCGCGGAAACAACTCCTGTCGAAAAACCAAGTGATATGGCGATACGCTCTGGCGATATCCAGGCAAACATCGCTCATAACACGGACTACGCCATCCCCCACGCTGCAATCGGGAAAGTCTCCTTTGATTTTAAATTCACAGCGGTAACCACCGTTGTTGAAGAACAAAACCGTCAAAATCGAGTTCAACAAATTATTCCAGAATCAACCGTAGCCCAATCAGATTTATTAACGGAAAATACACTGAATAAGAAAGAGGTTTATCAAACTCTTATAGAAAACTCGGTTTCATCTGGAGATTTTAGTGCAGCACTGACTTACGTTGAAGAATCTGAGCGATTAGGAATCGAAGGGATGCGAAACTCCTTTGTTGACGCGATGAAGCAATATCAAAAAGCACAATAACTCAGCCTCAAAGTAGTCGTTTATTTTCTCTCACTTTACCTCTTTTTTGAGCAACGAGAGTTAAATAAACGACTGTTATCCCTCAGCCCTATTCAGATATAAACGAAAATTCTAATTGCTCCAATTCTAAGCCTAATTTGATAAATTCAATATCCAAAGAATAAAAGCCTTTATCAAGCTTAACGGAGAGCCCCTCAACTGAAACTGTCTCGCCATTAGTACCATTCACTGATAGAGACATCGCATACACGTTATTGAAACTCAAACTACACGCAGATTGAGCCAAGGTGCCGCTATCGTAGTTAACAATACCTGCACATCGATACACACCCGCCTGTTTAACTTCCAAAACAATGCTACGGTTTTCTCTGATATTAAGTGGTAATACTATTGCACGTTGCTCAGCCGCCAGAGAGCAAAAGTCTCCCTCAGTTTTACTCTGTTGTTTATCAAGATTTTGAGTCGCCTCAAAGCTCTTAACTGGATCAAAAGCGACTAATGGGCGCCCCATTGCTGGAGAGTCCATAATAAAACGACAAATATTCATCGCGCTTCGTTGCAACTCCCCTAAGCTCAACGTTCCGCTTTCAAGCGCCTGTAACGTATCGTCATTCGACACGTTATTTTCCGCACCATCATGCTCAACAACCATATACAGATCATTTTGAGAGCGAAGCATAAAGGATGTGTAACTTCGACTTTCAGCACCACCTTTGATTGGGTCATTCATTTTTGCCCACCAATCCGTCATCACTATCCCTTTATAACCCCACTCCCCCCGAAGAATCGTAGTATTGAGGTCGTAATTGGATGCAGCCCAGTGACCATTAATAGGATTGTAGGAGGTCATAACACTCGAAGCTCCTCCTTGTTTTACCGCTATTTCAAAAGGCTTCAGATGAATCTCACGAAGCGCTCTCTGTGATACAACACTATCAACATCAAACCGTGACGTTTCTTGATCATTCGCCACCAAATGCTTGATTGTGCCAGACACTCCTGCAGCTTTAAGACCAAGAGTTTGAGATGCAGCTATTACCCCTGAGAGAAATGGATCTTCTGAGAAATACTCAAAATTTCGACCATTCAAAGGGTGGCGGTGGATGTTAATCCCAGGACCAAGCAACGTATCAATATGATTGGCTTGCATCTCTTTCCCCACTAAATGAAATAGTTTCTCATTCAGCTCCGGGTTCCATGTACAGCCTAATAATGTACCAATTGGGACTTGAGATGCTTTATGTCCGCTGTCCATTCGGATACCAGACGGACCATCTGCAGCAGCAACGACAGGGATGCCTAAATCAAACAAGCTCGGCGAAACACCACCAAAAGCAGCAGCAGTACCAGGCGTCACCTTAGGACTGCACATACCTTCACCACGAACAATTGTCGCTAACTGCTTTACGGTCATTTGCGAGATAAATTCGTCAATGTCCGCTCGCCCCTGCTTAACATCCAGTAAACGAATGCCCGTATCTTCACTAAGAGGAATAGAACTTGGAAGCTCATTCAGAATACGTTTACTCAAATCTATAGTTCGTAGCGGCACAGATTCGTAATCGTAACTGTAAGCACCATTTTCCACGTTGCCTTTGGGGATCAATCTCTTAAATCCGGTGACAGGAGCAAGTGCTTCCGTTAATTGCTCAACAACCAACAGCTCTTCTATTTTAACGCTCTCACTAACAAGCTTTGCTTGGCGAACACTTCCTCCTAGATAAAAGTGATATTCTCCAGCTTCAAGTACGTAACTATTTGGGTGTCCCGTTTTACCGCAGTCATCAAATGATGCGAAGGAAGATAGAGGACATGAAATTGTCAAACACACCGTTTCTTGCGGGTCCAAGGTCGGTGTTTTCACAAACCCGATCAGTGCTCGTGTTGGCTTACCAAGATGACCTTGAGGCGCTTCAACATATAATTGAACAACATCCTTGCCACTGTATTTCTCACCTATGTTTTTAACTTCAATATCAAATACCAACTCTTGTTCAGAGCCAGAACCAAGAATCGTTAGCGCATTTAATTGATTGGAAAAGCGGGTGTAGGACAGCCCAAAACCAAACTCAAATTGAACAGCTTTAAGATTGAAAGTTTCAAAATACCGATACCCGACATAGATATCTTCTTGGTACAGATTACGCTCTTTATTTCCGAAGCTAGCGCTGGAAGGGTAATCAGATAAAGAGTGCGCAATAGTGTCGGTCAAACGTCCACTCGGGCTAACATCACCTGATAAAACATCCGCAAGTGCATGCCCACCTTCCATGCCTGCAGCCCAGCTATACAAAATTGCCTTGATCGACCTTGCATCTTTGAGTGAGCTTACCCATGACATATCAATAATGTTGGTCACGTTCAGTATCACAATGACATCATCAAAATGTTCCGTCACTTTCTCCAACATTTGCATTTCGAGGGCGGTTAAATTGTAACTGCCTTGCTGCTGTGCATTATCTTGATCCTCACCAGCTGTTCGACCGATAAAAATAACGGCTTTGTTAGATTTGGCGGCGGCATCCATCACAACAGAAGCTGAAAGAGGCATTTCATCTTGAAACCAAGGTTCAGCTGCCCAACCACCACCGCCGTCATTGAACGGGTTATCCTTGACCCAACGTTGGTATACCTCCACCAAACTGAGATTAAGATTGATGTTTGGATTCTCATACAAGCCCTGTAATGCATTAACTGAATAAGGGACATTCACCGCTCCACCAGATCCAGTGCCACTTCGGTAGGTATCAATCTGACAGCGACCAAAAAGAGACACCGTATCACTAGCCTGCAATGGCAATATTGAATCACTATTTTTTAGTAGCACAATGCCCTCAGTAGCCGCTTGTCGACTTATGGGTGCAAGCTGCTTCTGTGCTTCGAGAATTTCCACAGTATTCATTTAAAGTCCTACTATTTTTTTACTTAGAGCAAAAATTTGGCCTCTCGCTCTAAAAGTTAATATTGTCTTTGTTCAAAAAATAGTAATCTTAACCACGGCGTGTAACTACCAAACAAGCGACAGAAATAGGTAAAATAGCGACATGAAAACCAAGTTTAGACTCCAAAGTCATCAAAGATATCCTCAGATCAAATTTGCCTATGTCGATGGTCATCACGATTTCGACTTTGACGTACATAGCCATGACTTTTCTGAACTTTTCTTAGTTGTGAGTGGTAGTGGAAAGCATACGGTAGCTAGCCACACTTACCCTTTAAGTACAGGAGATGTATTTGTTATTAATGGGGATATTGAACATGGATTTTGTGAAGTAAATAAACTGAAGATTGTAAACTTGATGTTTGATACGGCATTGCCTTTTTTTGAGGTACCTTCAATGCGTCAAATGCCAGGTTATCAAGCGCTTTTCAAGGTAGAACCAATTGCTCGACAAGCATCTGAATATCAAGCAAAGCTTACGTTATCACTTTCTCAGTTGAAACGAATCAATGGACTTCTACAACAAATCAAATCGGAATACGACAACGCAGAACAGGGGTTTGAAATCATATTGACGAGCACAATGCAGCAACTTGCGATAGAACTTGCTCGGCGATATCAAGAACAGACCCATAGCTTACCAAAAACAACCCTGGCATTGAGCCGTGCTCTCGCACATATTGACCGTCATTACAAAGAAGTAGGATTAGATACAGAAACCATTGCGCAAGCGGCCTATATCAGCAAGCGGCAACTAGAAAGGTTATTCAGGCAGTTTTTAAATACATCCCCAAACCAATACGTCAAAGACCTTCAAATTCGACACTCGGCATCCTTATTATTAAACGACAACAAAAGCATCCAACACATTGCTGAGTCTTGCGGCTTTTCTGACAGCAACTATTTCTCCAAATGTTTTAAGGCCCAAAATGGATGCAGCCCTCGCGAATTTAGAAAGCAACATTCTTCCCATAACTCATAACCCTTTCCCCCTTAAACCTTAAGCCTTAAGCCTTAAAAGATTAGATATGTCACACATAAAAAAACCGCTCCTTTCGAAGCGGTCGATGAGTATCTTTGGCAAGAACACATTTGAAACGAAACTCAAATATGGAAGACTCATAGCAATAAAAATGAAACTCTTTGTGCTGCTAGGAAAGAGCTCAACTATTGCAATAAATAGGATATCGAGAACCTTGCCCGCCCTAAAGGCAAGGCCGTCATACCACTCCCCCGGTATGCTCGATATCACTTAAGACCCTAAGGTAAAAAATTCTACCACCACATGTCAGCTTGAATACCTACAACAAAGTCGCCCTCTTTACCCGTACCATCTTGCATTTCACCATCAAGGTAAGATGCCATGAAGCGAATTTCTGGAGATGGACCGAAGCCAGAGTGCACAACTAGAGTCGGTGCTACTGTTAGCTTGTAATCATAAGAATTCTTTGACTCACCATTACGGTCTTCGTAGTTGTACATGTAACCAGCTTCGGTAGCGATAAAGAAGTTTTCTGAAATTGGGAACGTTGGTCGCACCATTGCTGATACCCAGCCGTCTGTGTCACCATTGTCAAAATCGTTGTACTGGGTTTGAAGAGAGTGGAAAATATTCACACCATTTTCAAAAAAGTACCCACCCCATGCTAAAGCACGTAGCGATACATCGTTTTCATCAACAGCCTTCAAACAAGACGTACCACAGCCCGTGCCTGTCGTTAACCAACTTTGATAGTCGCTACCAGGCTTGTACGTGTTGTAAGTCGTAAGAGTACCGCCTAAAAGGTTACCTGAACCTAAGCCTTTACCAGCCTGCGCGATGTATTTTGTAAAACCTTTATCTGACAACCCAAAGACAGACTCAGTGTGAACAATTGCCGTCATTTCATAGCCATTCTCAGCGAATGCTTCTGGGCCATTACCAAAACCTAAATCGACCATATTGTCTGGCATATACTTAGCCATAGCGTGAAGCTCAACACTGCCAAAGTTCACGCCAGCATGAAGTGCATGCATGATGTTGTTGCTGTCACCCCAGAAACTTGTATCGCCAGAGTCATCGCTTGCAATATAAGCAAAGTCCCACTTATTACCACCTAGCTCAACACCTTCAATACCAACACCAGTACCTGACATATCCGTGTAGAAAAAGTCGGTCATAAAGATGTAATTATCTTTACCATAAAAGCGCTTACCACCCCATACAACACCGGTTTCAGATACACCTTCAAACTCGACAAAAGTTTCTGCCATACCAATTTCGCTGTTGGTTGCATCGGCATTGGCACCAAGTTGGTTGGTTGCATATTCCGCATTGTTGGCTGCTGCTCGTGTTTTGATTCGAATTTTCTGACCACCGTCATTCTCAAAATTTTTCTGCAGTGCAACTTCAAAGTGGCTATCCGACTCAACACCCAATCGACCTAAACGCTCTTTAGATGCTGGGAACTTTGCTCGTTTAAAATCATCATTTTCACTGAATAGAACACCAGCACGGAAATAACCGTGAAATTCAAATCCATCCGATTTTTCGGCATGTACAGCAGGTGCAGTAGACAAGCCAGCTGTAGCGACTAAACAAGCAAGGGTAAGCTTAGAAAGTTTCATAATAACTCCATGTTCCAAATTATACTTTCACAAAGAAAGCGCTTTCTTTATTTTTCTTAAAAAAACCAATCGAACAGATTTAAAGAAGATCAAATCTAAGCCCACATTCACTATGCACTCTTAACCTTATTGGCTTTAACCGCTCAGTTGGTATGGAAAGAGTATAAATCGATCTCGTGAATATAAACCGTGATCAACCCCACCAAAGAAAGCGCTTTCTTATGCGTGAGTCACAAAAATAGAGATGTTAAGTATTTTGTTTGAACAATCATGGAACCAAGTAAAATGTCACTGTTCACATATTAAAGACGAATTGCTCCGTTCAATCACTCAGAACCAGTTTCGAAATACACCGTCGGTTGTCTTCCTCAAATAATCGTCGAAATAAAAAAGGGAACATACATTGTATGTTCCCTTTATATTCAGACTTTTATTCAAGCCCTTTTGTTAACAGGCTTACTTTTCAAATCGAATATTATCTAGTTTAAAACTCATTTCTCCTTGAGGCTCAAACACTAAAAGGTTAGTGATCATTGTTGGATCAGCTTGATTCCCACCAGCAAAACGGTTGTCTCTCTTTAAAATGTCAGCGATTGGAATACGTACCGTCTTCCATTCATTCATTGCTGATAGCGGCACGGTATAGTCACTTGTTTTCGGCCAGCCACTGTCCATCTTAACCAATAGTTCAACCCCGTCGGCCATACTCTCAACTTTCAAATCAAAGACCAGTTCACCCGTTTCTTGCCAATGTGTCACATCTGTTACAGGAGAACGAAAATAGATATTTCCTGAACCTTCTTTCTTATTCACTTGTAGCACTGTTCCACGATCTGGTTCGGTCACCTCTAGATAGTCAACAATATCCAATGGGTCATAACTTGCATAAGCCAAGCTTGCGTTAAGAGTTTCGGTAAAAATCTCCAACGTTGGTCCATCAGCATAACTATCATCGGTTGCTAAGATCTCTGGAGCTTCGTGCCCTATCACTTGTATTGCATGTTCAGAGCGACTTGCACACCCTTTTCCTTTCCAACGATCAACCTTACAACGGTATACCTTTACTGAATCAACTAGCATTGTTTTCGGAAACAAACCTTCGTCGATGCCTTTATCATTTGCGTTCGCTGACCACGCCCCACCGACAGCCAAGTTCAATAACAAATGAAACTTTTCATCAAACGGAGCTGCTCCACTCGCATTAATGAGTTTCCCTTCTTCCGCTTCATATTGGCTGTACCAGCCCTCTTGAGTTTGAGTCGCGTAATGAATATTGTCTACATACCAACGAATTTCACCTTCTTCCCACTCAATCGCGTATGTATGGAATCCATCAGTAGGGTTCACACCATTTGGCAATATCGCGGCCTGCCCTTTATAAACATTGTCTGGCCAATTTCGTCCGTAATGTAACGTCCCATAGACTCGGCTCTCTAGATCATCATTTTTCGCTCCCGCCGCATCTGAAAGTGTGTTTAGGTTAACCGCTTCCATAATATCGATTTCGCCAGAAGCTGCCCATGTGCCGTATTTATTGTCGGTTGGCAGCATCCAAATTGCGGGCCATGAACCTTGTCCACCAGGTAACTTTGCTCTGATTTCATAACGGCCATATTTGGTGTCACGCTTGTCTTTTGTGCTCAACCTCGCAGAAGTATAAGGGAGTGTTTTAGTTGCTCCGCCAATCGTACCTTCGGCATTGTCAGGCCCAGTATGACTTTGCTTCAGCGCGACAATGTGTAAAAAGCCATCTTTAACAAATGCGTTATTAGAATCATCCGTGTAGCACTGTTGTTCATTGTTCCCTCCTCCCCAACAGTTCACTTCTAATGACCAATTACGTTTATTTAATTGCTCGCCTTCAAACTGGTCTTCCCACACCAATTGCCAGTCTGGACTTAAAGTAACTGGAGCATGGGATAGCACGATCGGTTTTTCAGTTTGAGCTAAGTCAGCACTTTCGGATACCGGCAGCTCTATCACCGTGCAGCCAGACATCAAAGCGGCAGAAATAAAAGACGTTAATATCTTTACCTGATTGGTTAGATCTTGCATTACAACTCCTTGTATCACGACTTTCTAAGCAGGCGACACGTAATATCGGAGCCCATAACAGAAAGTCGATAAATGAATAACTCCGCGATCATGGACCCAATATGCCATGCACGACTGTTTCAAAATGAGTATATAAAAGTGCATAGTTCAAAAAAGAGACAACGCTCACCTTAAGAAAGCGCTTTCTTGTTGAGTTTCACATTTTGCTAAAATTCATTGTGGTTTGTGTAGATTCTCAAGAATTTTTGTAACTTGATTATCTGCATAACACCTTAGAATCCCTTTATTCTCAGGCTTCTATTTTTTCTAGCTTACAACGAAGCTCAGAAAAACAGATTCACTTTTATTACAACATAAAGAAAGCGCTTGCTTGATATTAAAACGAGTATATGGAAATATTCGTGACCTTACTTTGTATGCTTAACCTTCAAATTTAGCGTTAAGCAGTTCAGAGTTTTTAAATATTAATCATTGGATTACTAGGCTCTTATTGATCACGAAGGTAATATAGCTTAGTTCACTCCTTGTAGAGATAAGGCCACTACCATTGATCACCATTAAAGAAGTATCTGAACTTGCTCAAGTTTCTCAATCAACCGTCTCACGAGCATTAAATGGTCACCCTACGGTAAAGGAAGCCAATCGCGAAAAAGTATTCAAAGCTATTGAGCAACTGGGCTACAAGCCTAATGCGTTTGCACAAGCTCTAGCCTCCAGTCGTTCAAATAGCATTGGCATGCTAGTTGGTTCGCTTGATGGGCCTTTCTATGGACCATTAATGCATACAGCTGAAGATACCGTTCGCCAAAATAATATTCACTTAATCGTTACAAGTGGCCAGGAATCACGAACTAAAGAGCTCGATTCTATCCAGTTTTTGCAATCTAAACTTGTGGATGGCCTCATTGTTCACTCAGACAAGCTCAGTGATGACGAACTGATCAAAATAGCGAAAGACAGTGAAACAATGATTGTTCTCAACCGTTTTATTCCTGAGATTTCTGATCGCTGTATTTACATTGATAATGAGCTTGGTGGCTACCTTGCAACGAAGCACTTACTTGAGAACGGCCATAAAAAAGTCGCTTGTATCACAGGCCAGTTGAGTAAAGTTGATAGTAGAGATCGCTTTCAAGGGTATCGAAATGCCTTGTTAGAGTTCGGTATCGAATACGACGCAGGGCTGTTTGTAGAGGGGCGCTTTGATCATCAAGGTAACCATGAAGCTGCGCGACGCTTGTTAGACCGAGACCCTGAGATCACCGCGATTTTCTGTCAAAATGACAACATAGCGCTTGCTGTATATGACGTAGCAGCAGAGAGAAACCTCATTATTGGGCGAGACCTTTCGGTCGTAGGCTTCGATAACGATACTCACAGCCAGCATATTCGTCCTCGCTTATCGACGGTCGATTTTCCTGTCCATGAAATGGGAGAAGAAGCTGCAAAAGGTGTTTTATCGTTAATTAATAAACGCGACTACCCATTGAAACACAAACTAACACCGACATTGATTGTGAGAGAGTCCGTGGCTAAGCTTTGATTTTTGTATATCAAACACCCTATTTTTTACACTTAAAAGAAAGGCTCTAAGTATTCACTTAGAGCCTTTTTATTTCACTTCAAATTAGAATTAGAGTAACTGGTGCTTTGAGAACACGACAACGACTTTCTCAATGAGACCACTACGAGAAAAGAGCTGTGAAGCCATTTCATGATTTAGCGTTAACGATGCAAATGCCTCACTTGTTCCGTCTTTAAACTGAACTTCAATACCCTGTGTTGGCTCATCATTGAGTTGGTAAATAAATGGTACCTGACAGTAAGTAAAAGCCAGTTGCCCAGCCTGAACAATAAAGCTCTGCATTTGTCCTTCAATATTTTGGCAGTCAAAAGTCGCCGCTTTTTGTAAGAACTCTTTAGGACTAAGAAGTGAAGGGTTAATTACAATTGTTCCATCAACGACCTCTAGACCTAGCTCGCCAAAACGGGTAATCACTTCTTCCTTAACTTGCCCTGTCATCCCTGGCTGCTGTGCTCCAGAGTGCTTTGGCGTATGAGAATACGGATCCGTCGGAAACGCACCGTAGTTTTCCGGCGTTTTGTTGAAACCAATACCAGCTCTCACTTTGTAATAGTAATCCGCTAATTTAAGAGTTTCCTGGCTATTAGAATCCATACTCCAAGCATGCTGATAGTTTTCTTGCACAGCTAGCAGCAACTTAGAAACCATATGCCAATAGATACAACCTAAACCTTCATAACCAAACATGGTTCCCGAACGTCCAGTAAAGGCTTTATGGTTGAATACACGCTCATACAAACTAGATACATGACAAAATTCATCATCACTAATTGACGGGTAATCGGCTTTAATTTCATCAATCGCAGCCTGAAGGAAACCTTTGTTTTCAAAACTTGAATTGAAGTGGTAAGAACCTTTGCTGTCTTGGTTTACTAATCGGTTATCTTTGGCAACAACCATCATGCTTAACAATTTGCTCTGATCAATGTCTTTAGCGTCTAAACAGTTTTTATCCATAAAAGAAGCCAGCTCACGGTCAGGGTAAAGCATGAAGCTGTTTTGATCAGCACGATACATGTCACTAGCAAACAATTTATCCAACAACTCAACCGCTTGTTTAGGTGATAATAGACCCGAACTTAATACTGCAACTTGCCCTTCTAGCATCGGGTAAAGCTCTTCAACCATTAAGCTCTCACCAGAACAACTCAAGATGTTATACGCATTGTACAAACCATCTTCACGCAAGTTGTTTGTAATCGTAGAATCTAGGACTTTTAAGCTCGCGCCCATCAATTGAACAATCGCTTCTTTCTCAACTTTCGTTTTCCCTGAGAATCCATTTACTCGGTACACGCGCTCACGATAATTAGCAGCGGATTTAGCCAGCTTAGTCAGCATTGCTTTACGAGTTTGACGAGTTACCGTATCTTGACGAATCTCTGTATTTGCCTCTGAAACGATCTGTGTAACAGAAGACATCCACTCAAACACTTCTTTGGAAATACTGTATGAAGATGGTGACTTCTCTAACAAACGCAGCATAAAGGCAACATAGCGACGCATGTAGTACAAGGTTACCATTGAGAGGCCGTTGCCAACGATAGCGTTGTTTGCATCATTCCATTCTGGACGTTGTGTATTGAGCCAAATACCACCATCAAGCACTAAGTTACTCAATTTCGCCAACAAAGGGACGAGTATCTTCTCCATTAAGTTGACCATATAAACTTCTTGGTCACCCGTCATCAACAAGCGACCGTCACTGCCTAAGCTCTTGACACGTTGCTCTGTCAATTCCTGCAGAACTTGGTTGAACTCTACGGTATCTTTAGGGTTGTCAAAGAGACCTTGAACTCCACAAAGCTCGTAAGGCACATTGGCATAACTAAAAATGTCACTTTCTAGTAATTCGATAAGGTCGCCTTGCTCAAATTTGTCTGCCAACTCAAGGAATTTTAATAGATAGATGATTTGATGATCGCCCCAGTAACCAATATTACTCCAAGGATCATCCGCCTCTAACAGTTCCCAATCTACACCATCTTTAGTAATTCGATACGGATTGTAGCCATCTACCGTTGAAGCATTAACAAACTTAGAGATGAATGATTTGATGAACCCTGGATAACTAAGAGCCATCGCTTCCCAGTTTTGGAAAATATCACGCCAGTTGCCTTGATAAGAAAGTAAGCGTTCGCCATTTTCATCTTTGAGCTTAATCTCATAGTGGTTCCAAGGGCGACTAGGGTCACCATGACGACGTCCAAAAGTAAGCGGTAGATACTCGTAGCTCAATCGAACTAATTGAGAATCTCCTGTCGCTTTAGCGCGCGAAACTAATTCGGAATGGCTGAAAACATCCCCTAACTGATCAAAAAAGTCTTGATGGCGGCCTGCTACCTGAGAGTTGGCCTTTTCCATAGTTTTAACTACGTCAGCCTTTTCTAACATATAGCCGTTTTCAAACACGCCACCACGCATGTTATTGAACAACACATTGGCATAATGGTGAACGCTGGTATTTTCTTCGGCTGTTATTTGCCACGCATCCGCACCAGACATTAATGTGATTAATTCATTTTGATTATCTGCAATGCTCTTTTCTAAAGCTAGTGCTAGGTTAGCAGGAACAGAGAGCTCAGATTGAAGCTGACAGATATCGGAATGAGTCTTGTCTATATCAGCGACAATCGACCAAACTTTGGTTTGATGTGCTCGCAGCGTCAGAGACTTATGAACTAAATAACTTCCTCTAATCCCTTTCGTTAAAGGTTCACTTTTAACCGCTCGACCTTTTCTGAACGCATTAACTTGAGCACTCGTCAATAAAATTTGGCTGCTTTCCGTTTCTAAGCTGAAGACTGTCGTCGCTAGCAAAGATTCAGCAGGGTCGGCTCTATCACTCAATTTCGCATACATGCTGAACAGAGCCAATGAACTACCATCAACTTGTTCATTCCACTTGTACGCATCAACTAATGCACTTCTTGTTTGAAGAGCTGATAACGGAGCACCTGAAGGAAGTATATTTTGTAAGCCATCTAGTGCTTCGACTTTACGCTCGAAGCTCGCTAGATTGGTCAGTTTTGAACGACGAATAAATCCGTATTTTTCACTCGTATTCCAGCTGTATTGGAACTGTAGTTGCAAAGTATGGTTTATCTCTTCAAATACGATTTTGTCTCCAATCGTATTTTTATAAAGATTGCGTTCAACATCAAAAATACCATCATGGAATGTATTAAACGGTTCCCAAAGTACAACCTTGTCGCCATGTTCAATACGGAAGATGGATTTTGAGCCGGTGTTTTCCGCATTTTCATGAATATGGTCAACAGACTTGTAAGGAAAAAGCGCATTTTCCGGACGAATGCGTCCAGCTGAAAGGCTGCCTGTTGATGAAATAAATAACCAGTGATCGCTCGACGATACAACGCTAATAAAGAATGGCGTCATTTGGTCAACATTAGAGATTTGGTAGTAACGCTCACCATCTAAATCAACGAACTTGCCATCGACCTCTGGTGTTAAGTTGTAGTCTTGTTTCATATCAAAATTCCAAAAATTCTTACACTTAAGTTTTGAAAGCGCTTTCTTTTGCATTTCAAAAAAGGATTTAAAGTTTACAAATGATGACAACGAGCAAAATGCTCTTCTGCAATTTGAGTCGGTTCTGGTATTGATTGCGTGCAAAGTTTGTCAGCTTTCATACAACGGCTTGCGAACGGGCAACCTACGCTAATTGGCTTCCAAGAAGGGATATCGCCTTTTTTCACGTTCATGTCACGCTTGCCCGATTTACCGACTTCTGGCACAGCTGACAACAACAACTGAGAATACGGATGTTGCGGGTTCTGAGTGACGTTGTCGCTATTGCCCCATTCGACCATATGTCCTACATACATCACCGCCGTTTTCTCAGCAAAATAACGCGCCGTCGCAATGTCATGAGTGATGTACATGAACGAAATACCATGCTTATCTTTCAAGTCAGCCATTAGGTTTAGGATTCCTAATCGCACAGACACATCAAGCATAGAGATAGGTTCATCAGCTAGGATAACTTCCGGGCTAACAGCAATTGCACGTGCAATTGCGACACGCTGTCGTTGTCCACCACTTAGTTCATGCGGGTACTTCTCTGCGGTCTCTTTAACTGGTGTTAGCCCAACCATTTCAAGCAATTCATAAACAAGGTTCGGAATCGCTTCTTTTTCTGCTCGTTTATGGATAAGTAAAGGTCGCGCAATATGGTGGTAAATCGTGTGTACAGGATTCAGCGAGCCAAACGGGTCTTGAAAAATCATTTGCACTTGGCGTGCATATTCAAGCTCACCATATTTTTCAATATAGTCAGACAGAGGCTCACCTTTGAATTCGATATCTCCAGCCGTCTTATCGTAAATTCGGGTAAGAATTCGAGCTCCTGTGCTTTTCCCTGAGCCAGATTCACCAACAATCGCTAATGCTTCTCCTTTACGTAGATCAAATGAAACATCATTTACGGCTCGCATCATATTGCTTTTGACTGACTGGCCAAGTGGGAAATCTTTTACCAAATTCTTAACTGATAAGATAACTTCGCTTTTATCAACGTTCTTTAAAGTATTCATAATCTTTCGCTCAAACTAGGTGACAAGATACGTGATGCCCGGTCGCAATAGCGCCCAAACGAGGCTCACTTTTAATGCACATTGAAATGCATTCGCCACATCGCTCTTGGAAGTTACATCCTTGAGGTGTATCCAAAAGGTTGACAGGATTCCCAGGGATCCCGTAGAGACGTTCTTTTGGCCCATGAATAGTCGGAAATGAAGAGATAAGCCCTTTTGTATAAGGATGCTTAGGTTCACTAAATACCGTTTTCGCATCACCTAATTCGATAAGGTTACCCGCATACATCACGCCAATTCGATCAGCAATTTCGCCCATTAGGCTTAAGTCGTGACTAATAAACAGAATAGAGAATCCAAACTTACTCTTCAGCTCATACAGTTCATTCAAGATTTCACGTTCGACCACCACATCAAGTGCCGTTGTTGGCTCATCCATGATGATCAATTTAGGTTCCAGCGCCAAAGCAATCGCAATAACAACTCGCTGACGCATCCCTCCACTCAGTTGATGGGGAAAGCTCGACATTCTATCGCCATGAATTCCAACCGTTCCTAACAGCTCGACCGCACGATCGTGAGCCTGTTTATAAGGTATTTTTTTGTGCGCTAGAATAACGTCCGTTAGCTGCTCACCGATGGTAATAACGGGATTAAGTGAATTCATTGCGCTTTGAAAAACAATAGAAACGTCATTCCAACGGAAGTCACGTAACTGCTTGTTATTCATCTTTAAAACATCCTGCCCTTTGTAGAGTATTTCACCCTCAGAGATAAGCGCTGGTGCTTTATGTAAGCGTGATATAGCAAAAGCCAATGTACTTTTACCGCAACCAGATTCACCGGCAATACCGAGCGTTTCACCGGGCGCAATGGAAATACTAACGTCATTAACGGCTCTTGCTACGCCATTAGGAGAAACGTAATCAACACACAGGTTATTAATTTCTAATAGATTGCTCATTATAGGCCTCGGCGTTTATCTGCTTCTTTTTTAAGTTTGTGCCACAGTTTGATGTGTGGGCCCGTACGTAATTTAGGGTTGCTCACTTGGTCAATAGACATGTTAATCAATGCGAGTCCACCACCAGTAATCGCTAACGCTAGTGCAGGCACCAGCATTTCCCACCATGCACCGGTATATAACGATGAAGAGGTCTGTGCCCAATACAACATAGAGCCCCAACTCACCTCTGTTGCATCACCTAAACCTAAAATACCTAGGCCAGCTTCGGAGCCCATTGCGTAGATAACCGTGCCTAGGAAGCCACCAAAAACAATCGAAACTAAGTTTGGTAAGATCTCGACTAAAATAATGCGGATTTTTGATTCCCCCATCACCTCTGCAGAAATGATGAACTCTTTGCTTCTAATTGCCATGGTCTGTGCACGAATCACCCTAGCCCCCCAAGGCCAGGAGGTTATCCCTAACAACACGGTAATAACCAGCGAACCGACCTGCCCTAAGAATGCGGCGAGAACAATCAGCAAGGGTAATTGTGGAAACACAAGAAATACGTTAGTAATGAAGTTCAAGCGTTCATCGACTTTTCCACCAAAGTAACCAGATGAAACCCCAACTAGCACTGCTATTGTCATGGCTATTACGCCCGCAGAGATCGCAACAGTAAGCGACTTTCTTGCTCCAAATAGAACCTGGCTATATACATCACGTCCGCTACGAGTCGTGCCCATAATATGCTCAGAGCTTGGTGCAACATGTGGACGTGCTACGCGCTTTTCTGGGTTATGAGTCGATAATACAGGTGCAAATAACGCCCCGGCTAAGACAATCGTAAGTAAAAAAGTACCTATAATGGCCGGGGGGTTACCGTAGAAAAATGCGTAAGCTTTACCGAGAGTTTTCTTTACGTTTTTCCACGACCATTTTGGCTCACGTACTGGCATATTCGGCTGGTTAGCGGTTTTTTGAGTGTCCATTAAATTATCCATCATGCGCCTCAATTCGAGATTCTAGGGTCAAGCCAGACATATAGGAGGTCGGCAATAAAGTTAGCGGTTAGTACCGCTGTCACCAAGATAAGAAGAATGGCTTGGATAAGTGGGTAATCACGAGCAACGATGCCTTTAAGAAGGATGTTCCCCAAGCCTTGGTAGTTAAAAACCACTTCGGTCATGATTGAACCTGCGAATGAGAATCCGATTGCCATTGCAATAGCGGTCGCAACAGGAAGGATGGCATTTCGACCAGCATAGCGAGACATAACACGATAACTGCTCAAGCCTTTGGCCTCTGCCATCGTTACGTAATCCTCACCCAACACGTTGATCATCGCATTACGCATATTGAAGACCCATGTTGCGATACCAACCAAGACCATTGAGCCCATAGGCAACACAGCGTGTTTGGCCACACTGGAAATAAACTCCCATGTAAAACCTGGCTCTAACGATGGGTCATAGGTGTATGCCAAAGGCAATAGTTCAAGTTTTAAACCGAAGAAATAGAACAACAGTAACGCGGTCACGATGTACGGGAAATTACTAATAAATGCCAAAACTGGCGGAACAATTTGTCCAAATAGCCCTTCACGTCGATACGATGCATACGTACCAATACTGACACCAATGATGAGAGCGACAATCAACGAACCAAGCGCGAGAAACATAGTCCACGGCAGTGCCATAGCAAGGACATCTGAGACACTTACAGGAAACATAAGTACTGATGGCCCCAAATCCAGAGTAAATACGCTTTTCATATAAGCGAAGTACTGTTCGAAAACATTGCCATCAACAAAACCGTACATTTCTCGAACAGCATCCATTTGAGCAGGATCCATTCGACCTTGAGCTGCAGCGAAAAGAGCATCAACAGGATCACCTGGCATTAGGCGAGGCAACATGAAATTAAACGAGATAGCGATTAAGAAAGCGGTAAAATAGAAGCCAAATCGGCGAATTAAAAACGACATAAAAATCTTTTAACCTAGGGGCTACAACCTAAGCTGTAGCCCTCTCAAAAATAACTTACTTAAGGTGTAGATTGTTGAGAATAATTACTCTCTTACCACCGTCGTACCATACTGGCTGAACGTATGGGTCTTTTTCACTTGGCCAACCAACAATATGTTTAGTGCTGTATTGGAACCAAGTTGGGTTAGAAAATAGAGGGATAAAGGGAAGGTTTTCAGCGGTAAACTCCTGAAGTTCACTCAACACTTTCTCTTGCTGCTCTGCATCACCAATTTTGCCGAAGCTGTCGATTAATGCGTCGATTTCTGGTGAATTAACACCGTGGCCAGCATGCCAAGTTTTTCCGATTCGAGACGTTGAGAAGTACTCTTGGTACGCCAAGATTGGATTTGTCGCTACCATTGACCAGTTAATTGACATGGTATATTTGCTTTCTTTCAAATTGCTGTCATATACCGCCCAATCCACGGTCTTAACGTTTGCTTTCACACCCACTTCTTCAAAGTATTCAGATACCATCTGAACCACTTGGATCCAGTCGGTCCAACCGTTGACAACCTCAATATCAAACTCAACCGTTTCCCCGTTTGCTTTGTCGCGGAATCCATCACCGTTTTTGTCAACTAAGCCCGCTTCATCAAGTAAAGCGTTTGCTCTTTCAACATCGTACTTAGTTAGATAGCCATATTTCTTAGATACATTTTTATCAATGTGCGTTTCGTATAGCTCACCGATGCCACCAGCATTGAAGTTTGCAGTCGGATAACCGTAGGCAGCAATATCCACGATGGTTTCACGATCAAGTGCCATAGAAAGTGCTTGTCGTACTCTTAGGTCATCAAATGGCGCTTCTTTGGTATTTACGTAAAGGTGGATCGCATCATTCGCTGGATACCAAAAATGGTTATTTTCTTTATCCATATCGACAAATGTTGACTCAACGTCAGCAATAAAATTTGAACCCCAATCAATCTCACCTTTGATTAAGGCAGGTTGGATCTGAGAGTTGTCATTGTAAGAACGGAAGTTGATGCAATCTAAATAAGGTCTATTTTCTAAATAGTAATTTGGGTTTCGGCACAGCTCCATCTGTTGCGGTTTAATGTATTTAACCGTCGTCATTGGGCCACTACCTACCGGGTTAAGGTTGGTAAACGTTGTCAGCTCTTCAACTTTCGACCAAATATGCTTTGGTACAATATGGTAGCGCTCTAAGTTCCAAGCAAATGTAGAATCCGCTTCCGTCAGCTCAAACACGACAGTTCGCGCGTCAATAGATTTGATTTCTTTTAAGTTACCTGAAGACCAAATACCTTTCTGGTCAAAAGCTGGTGCCTCTTTAGTCAACATAAAGCTAAAAACAACGTCGTCTGCAGTTAACTTTGAACCATCAGACCACTTCAAATTCTCTCGTAACTTAAGCGTCAATGTTTTCAGGTCAGTTGAATACTCAACCGACTCAGCCAGGCGATAATCAACATCACCTGTCATGTTGTTGAATACGACCAATGGCTCAAACATTACCCCATGCAGTAAGTCTTTAGTTGTATAAGGGTTAAAGTTTTCAACAAAGCCAGTATTGATAATTGGCACCGTTAGTGTACCACCCTGCTTAACTTCATCTGCTTGTACAGAGGCTCCGAATAAAGCTCCAATGGCGAGCGAAGCAATCAATGTCTTTTTGTGCATCACGTTGTCCTTTTAATGATAATAACCAGAAAGAAAGCGCTTTCTTTTAACTTTAAAAAAGGGGGTGTTTTCGTATTCACTATCGGCTACTTGCATCAAGAAACCGCTTTCTTTAGGTGGATAATAAGCCGATAGAATGATTCTTCAACTTACATTTCGGTGAAACGAACCATAGATCACAAATTTAGAATAGATTGAGAATAGAAATACACAACAGTGCCATTCGTCACATTAATTGTTTACTAACACGAAAAATAAATTAAAAACAATAAGTTAAAATCTACCAATGGTACTCCATCGTCTTCCCTAATCATCGAACCTCTCACCCATCAATAAACTTATGTGCTTTCTTTAAAATAGCCTTTCCATCACGATTCTCAACATTCATAAACTGTATCTATATATGGTTCTCTCAAAAACAAAAGAAAGCGCTTTCTTGAGTACCAAACCTATGTCAGCATACCAGTCATGAAATGTAAGTTACCCCTTAGGACAACTATGTTTAACTTTTGGAATGGCAATAAATCAGGTAAAAGACAGCACTATGAGTTGGAGCTAATTCATAGCTTGTTGAATTGGGATCCGAACGAACCTATTGTCGTTCACAGCGATAATACTGACTTTCCAAGGGCTGAGGATGAAGGAAATATATTCCGCAAGAATTATGATGTACTCGTCACGGTGGCGGGAAACCGTAAATTTGTGGATAAGCCTACAATCAAACTCAACTCTCCAATTTGTAAAGGCTTACTAGGGCACCGTATCCTAATAATTAGGGAACAAGATCAACCCACATTCCATAATATCAACAGCAATAAACTGAAATCACTTATCGCTGGAATTCCTGCCACATGGGCTGATGCTGAGCTGTTTAGAGCAAATGGATATCGAGTACTAGAGCAAGGAACGTTACCAGAGACCCTTAAACTTCTCTCAGATAAAAAATGTGATTATGTGTCACTCGGTGCCAATGAAGTAGAAAGCATATACCAAGAACACACCAATTCTCTGAATGGGTTAGTCATAGAAAAAAGTATTGTGCTTTATTACCCTCTTCCACTGGTCTTCTATGTCCACCCAGACAAAGCACAACTAGCTCAATTACTGGATGACAAACTGCAAGAACACATGCTCAGCGGTAAGTTTGATTCACTATTTAACCAACATTTTGGGGACGTAGTGAGATCCATTGGATTAGAACATCGTAGAGCTATTCACCTCGTAAATAAGGAGCTACCGCCAGAGCTAAGGTCATTTAAGTCTCAATTCATCTCGTGATTATAAATAGAAGAAACTTAAAACCATGCACCTAGATTTACAACATTAGGAGCATCCTATTTATGCTCCTAATGTCGCTATCATCAAGCCATAGGCAAGATAGCTAACGGCTTGCTTTTACATATAGCGATAGATACTTAAGTCATCAGTTTTAATATCACTGGCAGAGCCACTGACCACGCTTGCCAAGATCTTTCCTGAGCCACATGCCATTGTCCAACCTAATGTTCCATGGCCTGTATTGGTAAATAGATTCTTGATAGGCGTTTCGCCGATTATAGGCGTACCATCTGGTGTCATTGGCCTTAACCCTGTCCAGTATTCTGCCTTAGAGAAATCCCCCGCCTGTGGGAAAAGATCTTTTATCACCATATCAATCGTGGCTTTGCGTTTTTCTGGAATCAGGTAATTGAAACCTGCAAGTTCTGCCGTCCCTGCAATGCGAATACGATCATCAAATCGCGTCATCGCTACCTTGTAGGTTTCATCCATAACAGTCGAGGTTGGTGACTTATCTGCATTCACGATCGGTAGTGTTAGTGAATAACCTTTAACTGGATAAACCGGGATCGACAAGTCGACTTGTCTCAACAGACCTCGAGAATAACTGCCTGATGCAACTACGTAAGCGTCCGCTTTGAATACACCTTGAGTCGTTGTAATACTCTCGATGTTTTGATTCTGATGATTCAAACTTACCACTTCAGTATCAAACACGAACCTAACACCAAGTTGCTTGGCCTTCTCAGTCAGCGCTAAACAGAACTGATGACAATCACCGGTTTCATCATGAGGTAAATATAAGCCGCCCACCAGTTTGTCTTTAACGTCCGCTAAACCCGACTCCACTGATAGACACTGTTCAACATCAAACAGCGAGTGTTTGATTCCACTCTCTGTTAATAGCTTCATATCCTGCTGAATCGCATCGAGTTGCTTCTCGCTTCGGAATACTTGCAAGGTGCCTTTCTGCCTGCCCTCATAAGCCAAATCTTCACTGGTTCTTAGATGAGTGAGACACTCTCGACTGAAGTTTGCCACTCTTAACATGCGTGACTTATTCACGGCGTACTTGGCTTCATTACAGTTGGCCAGCATCTTACTCGCCCAAGTAACTAATTCCGGAGAAAGTGACGGTTTCACTTTTAAAGGAGCGTGCTCTTGGGTAAGCCATTTCATTGCTTTCAACGGAATCCCAGGCGCCGCCCATGGTGAAGAATAGCCGTAAGAAATCTGCCCTGCATTCGCAAAGCTGGTTTCCTTGCCACTACTATCTTGACGATCAATAACCGTCACCGAGTGGCCCTCTTTCGCCAGATACCAAGCACTGGTCAAGCCAATAACACCGCTGCCAATCACAATTACTTCCATTCTCTTCCCCTAATGTCCGACAAGGCCAAAATCTGCCGAACACAGCTGTCAGTCTAAAACTCGTTTCGTTAATGATTTGTAACTTATTCCGCACGTGTTGACTTAACAATAGAGATGGTGTTGATAAAATGTCAATTCTACTTAAAAACTAATTCGGCAGTTTGAAACTGTGATATTGGCGGTATTTGGGAGCTTAGGAGGCGTCGCTAAATAAATCGATTAAGCCTAGATATTGTAAGCGTCATGACTCAAGAAAGTAGCATTTTCAAGTAAGAAATCTAACAAGGTTTCGGCCTGTAGCGTGAGAGCGCGACCTTTCAAAGATTGAACTTTCACCGTCGCCTTCGATAGCATCTCCAACTCGGTCGCAACCACTTCAATCTGTCCTGACTTGATCTCATCGATCACAGTGAGCTTAGGCATAAAAGTTACGCCTAATCCAGCTGAAACAAAGTTAGTCAGTGCGGTCACCGAATTGGTTTGAAGCTTTGGCTGCAAGGTAAGGTGGGAGATTTGTTCGGCCTGCTTTACGAGCCTCCCCATACCGGTCGAGTTATCGATCAAGGCGAGAGAAGCGTCTTGAATATCTTGCATGACCACAGGCGCTTCTTTCATCGTAAGAAAGTGCCCCTTCGGAGCAATCAATTCGAGCGGATGACTGCGTTCAACGTGGGAGTGTAGTTTAGGGTGAGGTGCAGACGCATAGGTGATCGCGAAATCGATTTGTTGATCTTCCAACATCTTGACTGCATCCAATGCACCAGCAATCTCAATAGAAAGGTTGATATCAGGGTATCGAGCCATGAAGGTTTCCATAGGCTTTGACACCAAGTTGGTAATAAATCCTTCACCGATGGCAATACTGACATTGCCGCCCTTGAGGTTTTTCAACTTAGTTAGACGAGCCAGTACCGCCGTTTCACTACGAACAATAGAACGGTAGTAATTCAACAGTTCGTTGCCCGCCTCAGTCAGCAGTGATTGACGATTGTTGCGTTCCCATACTTTGATTTCCGCTTGCGCTTCAAGCTGTGTCAACATTCTACTCATTGCCGCGGGGTCAACATTCATCATCTTAGATGCCTTACGTAACGACCCATATTTCGATAAAGCATTAAGGTATTCCAGCGCGCGGATATTAAAGTGGTGCATTCAACTTCCTTGTGATTTAACTAACACTTAATCAAGCGTCTCACAAATTGAGCAGCAACATGTATTCCAATTTATCAAGTTCGTAACTGAGCTTACTAACTTGTGCACCGAGTCACTACATCAAAGGCTGATATAGGTGTTTTTTAGCTTGCTGTAGATAAAACAAAGGCGACGACTTTCGTCATCGCCTTTATGGTCATGAATCAGGTGCTAGTCTCAAGCAGTTAACAACCCGTCACTTCACTTACAGACCAACAAAGAAACTAATCACTAGCGCGTTGATCAGATCGACAAAGAAACCACACACTAATGGCACCACAATAAATGCTTGTGGGCTTGCGCCATAGCGGTGAGTTACGGCTGTCATGTTAACAATTGCTGTCGCAGTCGAGCCTAAAGTGATACCACCGAAGCCTGAGCATATCACCACAGAGTCGTAGTTTCGTCCCATCAAGTAATAAACGACGAATATCGTAAACAGAAGTGAAAGCAAGATCTGGATACTCATGACCACAGAGATATAGCCAAACAACCCATCAAGGTCCCAGATACGCAGCCCCATCAAGGCCATGGTCAAGAACATACCCAAACAGATGTCAGAGATCATCGCTAAGCCTTTGCGGCCTTGAGCGATTTTCTCTTGTGTACGACGCTTCTTAAACAGTGCGCGACCGACGTTTCCGATTAAGATACCTGCGATCAAACAGCTAACGAATAACGGCAGTTTCAACCCCATTGAGTCAATAACTTCACTTAAGCTATAACCCAGCATAAGTGTCAGGTTTAGAATCAACCATGCCCACAGAACGCCATAGTGGCTTAGCTCTGTTTTTGTCTCACTCTCTTGGTATGCACCAACCGTCACCTCTTCTTCATTAGAAGGGCTCACTTTGTGTTTATTGAGTAGGTAGTTGGCAATCGGACCACCAATCACACACGCTGCAATCAAACCAACCGTGTTGGAAGCCACACCGAGCTCTAGCGCGTTAGCAATACCAAACTCTTCCACAAACATTGGCGCCCACGCTAGTGTCGTACCAACACCGCCAATTAGACTGATAGATCCTGACAACAAACCCGCTTTCGCGTCCATACCAAAACCCGACGCGACAGCCATGCCAACAACGTTTTGAAGGACAATAAAAGTCGAAGCGAGACAAAGCAGGATAAACAACGGCCGCCCGCCCTTAACTAAAGTCTTAATATCCGCTTGAAGTCCAATACCAGCAAAAAAGTAAAGCAGCAAAAAGTCTCTGACATCTAGACTAAAGGTGATTTGGATTTCAAAAATATAGTAAAGCGCTGCTACGGTCGCTGCGCAGACAAAGCCACCAATCACAGGCTCTGGCAGTGAATACTTTCTTAATACTTCAGATCGCTCAATCAAACCTTTACCGATAAACAGTAACGAAATCGCGATCGTAAAAGAGAGCATTGGAGAAACTAGGGTTTCTGTCATGGGACTATGGATTCCTAATAGTTAGATTATTCATAATATTGCGTACTATTAATAATCTAGATTCATGCCAAAAAATCAAGCGATTATCGATGATAAAAACACCTAATATGGTTGATTCTGCGACGGTATTAATAGAGGTAATAACTATAAAGAAATGATTAAAGGAACGGATACTAGGGAGATATACAGGTAAGGTGGAATATAGGGGCTCTAAAACGAGAAAACCCCAGCATTTCTGCTAGGGTTTTGAATAGTGGTGGAAGGATGGGGATTTGAACCCCAGATACGCTATAAACGTATACTCGCTTTCCAGGCGAGCGCCTTAAGCCACTCAGCCATCCTTCCACAAATTGTGTGTTGAGCATGTCACTCAACGAGGCGCTACTTTATTGATTCTGCTTGCTTTGGTCAAGGGGCATTCTCAAAAAAAGTGCCTTTTTCGGTTTGTTCGATTACAAATTAACTCATTAGATCAAAAACAAACCAAATTTCATTCTTTCACTACACTTACGCTTGTTGCTTTTCTTAAGCTTGTTGATAGTAGCCTGGAACTCGAAACCATTTACGACACATATCTAGGAAGTAGCCGTAAAGTACGCCCATACCGCACGAGATAACTGCATTACTGGTTACAGCCGTCACGATCTGGTCGCCTGAAGCACCTACTGCCAACAAAATACCTGTATACACAGGAGACTGGAATAACACGTATGCCATCAAATCAGACAAATTTTTCATCAATGAGCTTTGTGAAAGTTTAGCACCATTGCGCAAGAACCAATCACGAAAAACGCCATAAGGCCAAGCGATAGCAATGTTTACCGGAATAGATAACGTTCGAGAAGCAAGAGATTGCTCAAACGTCATACCAGAAATAAACACTTCTACGATCATGCCTGAAATAAAACAGAAAACGACCATAGCAAATGTATCCGCAGCTGCGTTTCGAATACAAAATGGACCACGAGACTTCATTGACGCCAAACCTAAAATATATCACTGCCTATTGAGTGAATTAGCAACATATAAACAGGGTGCATTTACACCCTACCAGATAATGTCGCTATTAAATCATAAGATTAGCAGTCATACATTCCAAATTAAAAATCAAGTTGTAAATTAACAACCAAAAACCTCTTCAAAAGCAGTAGCTTCCACCAAAAAATCAAACCAAGGTCAAATATTGGACGATTCGTCATTTACTTACCGTAATTAAACAACATTTAAGCCATCGGTAGATTTACAGTAATGATATTAATGACATCTTGTGTAGGTGGTGATCCTAAAGAAACCTGCTCTAACGCTTTATCGACTTGATAAGTAAGTTCAGCGTTGTTCATAGGTTCAACGTGGACACGTAGACTCTCTAGTGCAAATTGAATCAGTTCTAGGTTGTTGTCTTCTAGCGCCACATACAGCGTCACTAATAGCTCTTCAGTGTTATCTTTGTTGCGAAGATCAGGTTTAGGCAATGACTCGCTTGTACTTTTTGAATCGTGTTGTTTTACGTCTTGGCTTTCGAGCTCATCCGCTTTTACGTCATGGTATTGGTAAAGCTTATTTGAATAGCGGAACAAGGCATCATCCAGTTCACGCTCATCAATCGGCTTAGCGATAATATAATCCACACCCGCCCCCAGCATACGCTCGCGAGTCTCTTTAAAGACATCAGCCGTACAACCAAACACCAATACCGATGACACATCACCTATCAAAGCACGAATAGCAGTGGTTGATTCAACACCATCCATCACTGGCATATGGTTATCCATGAGTATCAAATCAAAGCGCTCAGCAACCGCGGCTTGTATCGCTAACTCACCATTCTCGACGCTCTTACAAATGAATCCTTTACTGCTCATGAAAGTTTCAATGATCACCGTGTTAGTTCGGTTGTCCTCGACAATCAATACTTTTAAGCCGGAGTAGTCCAGTTTCTTGTGTGGCAAGCTCTCTATTTCACCAGGCTGACATGGCTGAATCTTCAAGCGAACATCAAAGCTAGTGCCTATCCCCTCTTCACTGGTAACGGTGATACTGCCATCCATCAGTTGGGCAATTTTCTTCACAATCGCTAAGCCAAGACCAGTACCGCCAAAACGCCTTGTAGTGGAAGACTCCGCTTGCTCAAACGGTTTAAAAATACGCTTTTGAGCTTCTTTAGAGATACCAATTCCTGTATCACGAACTCGAATACTAAGATAGGTGTCACTCCCGTCTACGACTTCTTTAAGGTACACCTCAACAAAGCCTCTGGAGGTAAACTTCACTGCGTTGTTCAATAAATTAAACAAAATTTGGCGAAGGCGGGCTTTATCTGAGAAGTACCAACGACCAGAAGGCACCTCGGAGTACACTTTGAATTGAAGCCCTTTCTCGGAAGACAATGTGTAGTAAACACTGTTAATACTGCCGATGATCGAATCAAGCGGGAAACGTGTTTCATCAAGATCCAATCTACCCTGCTCGATCTTCGAGAAGTCTAATATCTCGTTGAGAAGAGTCATCATATGATCGCCGGACTCATACAAACTCTTGAGATGCTTCTCTTGTTCAGAATTTAGAGGTGTTTTTAATAAGATCTGAGCAGTACCCAACACCCCATTCATAGGGGTACGAATTTCATGTGACAGTGTCGCAAGGAAAGCGGTTTTAGCATTGGTAGATGCTTGTGCTTTCACTTTTTCAGCTTCGAGATACACCGTCTTCTCATTGAAGGTTTTAATCAGGTGGCCGATCTCATCGTGGCTTGAATAATCAACGTCAATCACTTCACCGGCCTTCGAACTGTTTACTTGAGTGGCAATGTTGGTGATTGGACTGATTAAGTAACGGTTAAGTAAGTAATAACCCGCCATCACACAGAGTAGTAACAAGGGTACAATACCGCCCTCAATACTCATTACCTGACGAAACACCTCGTCCGCTACCCGTGACTTGGAGTTCACCACATCCACTTGCCAACCGAAGTCACCAAATTGATTGCTACTGATGTAGATCCCTTCAACGAGATTGAAGTTATGGGACACCAACACTTGATTGAGTTTATCTCTGAGCATAATACCAAGATTGTACTCTTCGGCGTGGTTCTTGATGAAGCCAAGCAGCTCTTCAAGCGAGAGATCCACCGTCGCAACGCCGGAAAAAACGCCTGCATAGTAGTAAGGGGATGAAGCAGTGATCATCCGTACGTGCGTGTAGGGATCAATATACACGTCGCTCCAAGAGATCGTTCCTTGTTTTTTATTGGCTACAGAGGTGTACCAATACTCTTCTTGATACGGGGTGTTTTTAGGATTGTTGTAAGAAAACAACTGGTCAATCTTACCATCGTCTGCTTTATTGAAAAAATGACTATTAAGGAGCTTTTTAGAATCAAGCGCATAAGGCTCTGGCCAAATACCTGCGCTAACGATCGTATCATCGCTCGCTGCCAGCATTGACTTCAGTAGCAGAGTGACGTCATCACCGTTACGATGCGCTTGTGCAAATCCCACTAAACTATCAACAAAGCCTTGAGAGCTGCTGAGTGGCTCTGTAATCAATGCGGATAATAGTTGCGTACGTAAGTCGAGGTTTTGTTGTAATTTGGCGCGCACAGGGGATTCTACGACGTAATACGTCACACTACCGACAATGGCAATAAACATCGCAAGGTATAATCCAAGCGCTACCATGCTTTTTTTCTTTAAAGACGACCGTATCTGCATAATTCTTTTATTGTTTTCTTTTCTGTTAAACCTAGTGTTTATCATCCATGACATCAAGCCTTTTTAGATTGAAGCTTGATTGGCACAAGTTCATTGGTACTATAAGCGCAAATATGTTCCCTTTTACGGTACCTCACTTTGACTTTACAAGATATTCTTGCGCTTCCAGAGTTGGAAGGAAAGCTAATCACAGAACACAAAACAATGGGGTTTGTCACTGCAATGGCAGCGGCACCGAATGTGTTAACCCCGCATGAGTGGCTACCGTTCTTATGGGGTGGCGAAGAAGTCGCGCCTTTTACGGATGGTGAACAGCTAGAAAGCTACATTGAAGTTATCATCGAGCTTTGGAATAAAACTCGCCCAGAACTGATTGAAGGTACTTGGGTTTGGCCTGAAGCTTGTCAATTAGACGACGAAGAAGTGGTTAACACTGCCGCTCGTGATTTTTGTGAAGGCTTGCTTCAAGGCTGGCAGATTGCTCGTGATGATTGGGAAACGCTAATGCCTGAAGAGAGCGAAGACAACGCGCTTGTTGGTGGCGTATTACTTTCACTGAGTATGCTTTACGATCCAGAAACTTCAATTGCTACGCTTGCAGAGCAAGGCATCGAAGGCCTAGAGCAGTTCGAAGAGATCTTTAACGCTGTTCCTGTCATGCTTTGCGGTCTCACTCAACGTGGTATTGCACTGGCTGAAGCTCAATAACAGTGAGTTTTATACTGCCAAAAAGGCCTCATTATGAGGCCTTTTTTAGTTTTCAGACGAAGTAAAAATAGTGGCTTTAGAAGCCTTTCCAATCGAAGTCATCAATGCGCTCATCAGCAATATAAAACAGCTTAGTGCCACTACTTACCACTTGGTCTAATTCTGGGTTGAGTTCAATACCACTCCCCGTATCAATCGCGATCAGCGTTGCTTGATACTTCTCTTTAAACACAGAGAAAATAGGCGCAACGGTGACAGGCTCGGCGTCTTCAGGGAAATACGTTGAATACTGCGTCATGCCTCTTGTTGAGCTCAATAACTCTTGATGAAGCGCACTTGATCCTGGGTCTACCGCAGCCTTTGCTAACATCTCAGCACCCACCGCTGGAATACATTCTGAGTTAGGGCAATGCTTGTGCAATAAATCGCTCAGCGCTTCGTCTTTAAAGTAAACAAGAAGGTGTGCCTTAGGGTTTCGGTTGGCACAGTAAAGCGCCGCAGATAACGTAATGTCGTCTTCTGGGTTATCAATCAAGATGCAACTTGCAGACTCAATGCCCGTTTTCTCCATCTCTTTGCCATCGGTGTAGCTGTTTACTTTAACGAAATTGATTTCACCGGGTAACGGGTTCTCGATATCTGAACGGGTACATAATACGATTGGTCGCTTACCTGTTTCTTCGTGTTGTAGCATGCGGATGAGATGAATGGTTCTTTGCTCATTCCACCCCAACATCAAAATGTGGTTGTCCACTCTAACTCTCCTTTTTCCTAGCAAGCCCGCTCGCCAATATTCAACACCTTCTGTCGCCACTTTACCCAGTAATGCGGCGAAAAGGCTCAACCCACCGGGAATCACAAATAGAATAACAATCCACTGCCCCGCTACCGTGGTCGGTGATAAATCACCATAACCAACTGTAGAAGCCGTTACCACCAAGTAGTAAGCGAATACGGTGACCGAACTGGTTAAATCTGTTTCACCCGCCAAATACAGCATCAGCCACGATAGAGCGATGTAGCCAAGAAAAGTGAACAGTAAGTTTTTGCCATTCAAAACAAAGATGTTTGCTTTGATCCAGCGTTTGAGTTGTAACCAGATTATCATTCGAGCCTCTAATCCATTTCTCTTAGTTACATGCTAGAAAAAATACGCGATATCAACAAGATGTATCATAAGAAAAAGATACATGACCACAAAATTGATATTAGCGGCCTATACTCAGGCACAAAAAAACCAGCACTATTGGCTGGTTTTTTTGTTGATTAGATAAAAGAACGACTTACGCGTTACCTTTTACCTGCACATTTAACTGCTCTGCGAAATCTAGCATGCGGTTCAAAGGGATAAGAGACTTTACACGTAGCTCGTCAGAAACGAAGATTTCGTGTTGCTCACCACCATTCTCAAGTGCGTTTTCAATCGCTTCAAGGCCGTTCATTGCCATCCAAGGACAGTGTGCACAGCTACGACACGTTGCACCAGCACCCGCTGTCGGCGCTTCAATCAGCTCTTTTTCAGGAACCAATTGCTGCATCTTGAAGAAGATACCTTTGTCTGTCGCCACAATCATCTGTGGATGAGGCAGCTCTTTTGCTTTCTTGATCAGCTGGCTTGTTGAGCCTACAGCATCAGCCAGTTCAACCACGCTTGCTGGTGATTCTGGGTGTACCAAAATAGCCGCTTCTGGGTATACCGATTTCATTTTTTTCAAAGCATCAGCTGAGAACTCATCATGAACGATACACTCACCTTGCCAAAGCAACATGTCAGCGCCGGTTTGATTTGCGATGTAAGAACCTAGGTGACGGTCTGGGCCCCAAATAATAGGTTTGCCTTCAGCGTCTAGGCTTTCAACGATTTCTAAAGCGATGCTCGACGTAACCACCCAGTCTGCACGAGCTTTGACAGCCGCTGAAGTGTTCGCGTATACAACCACGGTGTGGTCAGGGTGAGCATCACAAAATTCTGTAAATTTGTCAGCCGGACAACCAAGATCAAGCGAACATTCAGCTTCGAGTGTTGGCATTAGAATGCGTTTTTCAGGAGTAAGAATCTTTGCAGACTCACCCATGAAACGAACACCAGCGATGATCAAAGTGCTTGCTGAATGACGGTTACCGAATTTAGCCATTTCTAATGAATCGCCAACGAAACCGCCAGTTTCTTCTGCCAGAGCCTGAATTTCAGGATCGGTGTAGTAGTGTGCAATTAGAACTGCATCTTTTTCTTGAAGTAGTTTTTTGATGTTTGCGATGTGGGCCTGTTTCTGAGCATCGCTCAATGGAACTGGCTTAGGCGGAAACGGGTAAACTGTATCGATTTTATCTAGTATATGACTCATTGCTCTTGCTCTACGCAACTTCTTCCGAGAATTAGAGTATTCTACACAGGACAGCGATTGGGATCAAAAAGGATTGGTTGCAAGCGGTGGCTAGCTAATGCTTAAAACGCATAAACAAGGCGACGTGTTGGCACCACAAAGAAGATAAGTAAACATCAAACGGAAGTAATCAGGTATAAAAAAGAGGCGCCTAAGCACCCCTATTTTGTTTTACAAGTGGGTTTTGGCCACTTTAGCCGAAGCACTGTTTGGGTACTCGGTTACGACTTGTTGGTAATATTTCTTAGCTTGCGTCGCGTTGTTGTTGCGCGCAGCTATGTCACCAAGCTTAACCAGTGCATCTGCTCGCTTGTTTGAGTCTTTGTAAGACACAACAGCAGCGAAGCTCTTCACAGCTTCTTTATCTTGCTTCTTAGCGAAATAAAGCTGGCCTAACCAGTAATGTGAGTTAGGTGTGAAGGTTGAATCTGGGAAGTCTTTTTGAAACTTTTGGAATGCTGCGATAGCACCCGTGTAATCTCGTTGCTTTAGAATCATATCTACAGCATTTTGATAAGCGGTTTGCTCATCCACATCAGTACTAAACGTACCAGAAGCGTCTTTAGAGCCTTCGCCCACCGCCACTGCTACCGTTGCTGTTCCTGCTGCTTTCACCTCGCCTCTCACGCGATCCAGTTCAATGAACAATTCACGCTGACGCTCTAGCATTTGCTTCATATCGTAACTATTTCGTTCCAGCTCACCGCGAAGTTCACTGATCTCCAGTGCCATATCGTCGATTTGCTGTTGCATTTGAAGTTGGACGAGGTTGCGATTTTGAAGCAGACGCTCTAAACGCTCAATATCTGATTCGTTAGATGCTGATCGAGAGGAAGATGATGAATTGGTTGCGGTGCTATTGAGATCGGATACTGGAGCTGGTGCAGCGAACGTGGTGTTCGCTGCACTTGCCAGTAACGAAAGCAAAATGACTCGCTTTGTGTTACTGAACATGAGGCAATTCCTCAATTATATAGTCTACTAAAATTAGTAAACTAGTACTGCGCGACGGTTTTTAGCGTACACATCTTCAGATTGACCTAGAAGAAGTGGCTTCTCTTCACCGTAGCTTACGATAGAGATTTGGTCAGCTTGAACACCTAGAGCTTGTAGGTATTTCGCTACAGCTTGTGCACGGCGCTCGCCAAGTGCGATGTTGTACTCAGGAGTACCGCGCTCGTCAGCGTGACCTTCGATAGTAACGTTCATGTCAACGTTTTTAACTAGGTAAGCTGCGTGAGCTGCTAGCATTTCTTCGTAATCGCCAGCGATAGTAGAGTTATCGAATGCGAAGTAGATTGTTTGAGTTTCACGTAGCGCTTGCTCTTTAAGCTCTTGCTCAGACAGTTGACCGTTAGCGTCAATTGGCGTTACAACAGTTGTGTCTACGTTGCCTTCTGAACCTGAAGTTGTTTGGTTGCTTTCTGTACCAGATGTTGCAGATGTTGCTTCATCAGTTGAGCTACATGCCGTTACTGCCATCACTGGTAGTGCAATCATCAAGCCTTTAAGAACTTTGTTAAGTTGCATCTTTTTTCCTTACGTTATCAAACTTAGTTTCTACAGCGACTAAGTGCTATAGATAGTTAATTGCCACAATAGTTAACACTATCAATAGCTAAAAGAATGTATCAAATTAACTAGAGAAACGGTGACCACGCTGGCGCTCTTACGCGTCCGTTGGTTGCCGGTAATCTAGCTTTAAAACGGCCATCGATAGAAACCATCGATAGTACGTTAGTTTTGTTGTAAATAGAGCTATAGATAACCATACCTCCATTCGGTGCAATACTTGGAGATTCATCTAACAATGTTTTTGTTAGTACCTGAACCGCACCTGTTTCCAAATCTTGCTTAGCCAAGTTAAAACCTGAGTTACTGCGATTCACCATGATCAGGAATCGACCATCAGGGGTGATCTGGCCACCTAAGTTTTGGCTACCTTGCCAAGTAATACGAGATGTCGAATTATTTGACAAATTTACATTATAAATCTGTGGTTTACCACCACGATCCGATGTGAAAATAAGAGACTTGCCATCTGGGTGCCAGAATGGTTCCGTATTATTAGAACGGCCACGGGTAATTTGTGTCAGCTTACGGCTAGCAAGGTCAAGTGTGTAAACCTGAAGGCTACCTGTTTTCGACAATACCAATGCCAATGTTTTACCATCTGGTGAGAATCTTGGCGCACCATTGTGACGAGGGTATGACGTCACTTTCTCACGCTCACCCGTGTAAATATTCATGATGAATATTTCCGCTTGGCCATTTTGGAAACTCACATAAGCAAGTTTCTTACCGTCTGGTGACCATGCTGGTGACATGAGCGGTTGCTTAGAACGAAGAACTAAACGCTCGTTAAAGCCATCGTAGTCAGCAACACGAAGTTGGTACGGGTATTTATCTTTGTCGTTAACGACCACGTAAGAGATACGAGTTAAGAACGCCCCTTTTTCGCCGGTGAGTTCTTCATACACTAAGTCAGAGATGCGGTGTGCATACTCTCGCAAGCGTTTACCAGGCACTGTCGCTTTTTTGTTGAACAACACGTGGTCTTTAGAAAGTACCAATTGGCCTTCATCGCTTAGTGCGCGGCTTTGTCCTTTAGTCAATTGACCACGAACAATGTCGATCAGTTGGTAGTTCACCACATACTGCCCTTCGGCATTTTTAGTGATACTACCTGTTAGCAATGAATCAACGCCTAGGTTAGTCCAAGCATCAAAGTTGACCTCAGATTCGCTATAAGGCGTTTGAGGCATTTTGCTTGTTGCAACCGGGCTGAATTTACCACTGCGTTGTAAGTCAGAAGCGATAACGGCTGATACATCGTGTGGCAATGGTCCCGCGCCTTCCCAACGGAAAGGGACAATAGCGATAGGTCGTGCAGAGTTAATACCGTCTGTAATAACCAACTCCAGTGCCGCATGTGCGAACTGGCTGCTTGTCGCTATTAAGAAAACAAAACTCAGTAATAGTTTCTTTAACACAAGTTCGTCCTTTTACTCTGGTGATACAGTTAAGTTAATGTCTTTCAGTGAGTTCACAATGTCTGGGTCTTTAGGCAATGGATAAGATTGCACTTGTGCCACAGCACGTTTGGTTGCTGCACATAGACGGCTATCACCATCTAAGATACTCAAACTACCCAATATCGCGTTAGAGCCGGTTGGAATTAGCTTAAGGTTCACTCGGCACGAACGCCCTCGATAGCTGTCTTCTAACAACAGGTTCTGTTGAATCAGTTGGGTATAGATAGCACCGTAACGTTGAGCTTCATCACTGATAAATTGTTGCCTTGCTGAAGAGTTTTGAGTCGCTTCAGTTTCAAGACCAGCAAAGATATCGTTCAATGCTGCTTCTTGCTGTTTACGCTCTTTTTCTGCTTTTGCTGCAGCTTCTTTTGCCTTACGGGCTTTCTCTGCTGCGGCTGCCGCTTCTTTCTCTTTCGCTATGCGTTGCTTTTCAGCGCGTTCAGCAGCTTCTTTCTCTTTACGAGCTTTGTCTGCTGCCTCTTTCGCAGCTTTCTCTTTTGCCACGCGTTCTTGTTCCGCTTTTGCAATCGCCGCTTCTTTGGCTTTACGCTCGTTCTCGGCTTTCACTAACGCAGCTTCTTTTAGCTTGCGATCAGCTTCGGCTTTAGCGGCTTTCTTTTTCTCTTGCTGTAAACGCGCTTCTTCAACTTTGCGTTGTTTTTCTTTCTCAACTCGGCGCTTTTCCGCTTCTCGAGCCGCTTTAGCTTCCTTAGCTTGCTTTTCTTTCAGCTTACGAATATTTTCTTCTTCAGCTTTACGATTCTTTTCAAGTCGTTCGCTTTCACGTCTTAGTTTGTCTAAACGCTCTTGCTCTTTCTTACTCGCCGCTTCTCTTTGTTGACGAATCTGTTGAGCTTGCTGGCGAACCATCTGAGGATCAATCACCACAGCTTGAACCATCTGCCCTGTAGGCTTTGGCTCTGACATCGTGAAATCCGCTCCCCAAATGAGCGCAACGAATAAAATGACGTGCAGCCCAAGAGAAATAAGAAGCGGTGATCTGAAATTATTGGATTTTTTATTATTCGCTTTCATGAATGCTACGGAGCTATTCCCTTATATCCGTTAAAAGGCCAACCTTTGGCACACCTGCACGGCTTAATTCATCAAGTAATAAAACCACTTCAGCGTATGGCGTTGCGGCATCACCACCTACCGCCACTGGAGAGTTTGGCTTCAAAGACAACTCAGCTTTCACTCGGACGATAATATCTTCCATGGATAAGCCACGTTGTACTTCTTCGTCATTAACACTCAAGCCAAGCTCACCGTCTTTGTTCACTTCAACGATGATGAAACTCGCGTTGTCGTCACCCAATAGATCTTGTGCCGACTTAGCCGTTGAAGCCTGAGGCAACTCAACGTCAACGCCCTGAGTAACAAACGGTGAAGTCACCATAAAAATGATCAACAAAACAAGCATAACGTCGATGTAAGGTACAACGTTAATCTCTGCTGTCATTTTGCGTTTTTTAGGTTGGTATCCAGCCATCTATTATTCCCTGCCAGCCATCGCTTGACGGTGAAGAATACTGTGGAACTCTTCAGAGAAAGTCGCGTAGTTGTGCTCTAGCTTGCCTACTCGGCTACTGAAGCGGTTGTACGCCATTACTGCTGGAATTGCAGCGAATAGACCCATTGCTGTTGCGATCAGTGCTTCTGCAATACCAGGGGCAACCATTGCGAGCGTAGCTTGCTTCACTTCACCTAATGCGATGAATGAGTGCATGATGCCCCAAACCGTACCAAATAGGCCGATGTATGGACTGATAGAGCCAACGGTCGCCAAGAAAGGTAAGTTAGTTTCTAGTTCATCGACTTCACGAGCAACAGCAACGCGCATCGCACGGCCTGTGCCTTCCATAATGAAGTCAGGTGAAGTTGCATTCGATTTACGAAGGCGAGCAAACTCAGTAAAGCCTGCGTAGAAAATTTCTTCAGTACCAGAAAGCTCGCCTTTGCGTTTATTGCTCTCTTGGTACAATTTTGCAAGATCAACGCCTGACCAAAATTTATCTTCAAACACTTCTGTTTGTTTCGAAGCTTGAGATAATACTTTACTTCTTTTGATGATCATCGCCCAAGAAACAACAGACATGCCCATAAGAACTAGCATGACCATTTTAACTAATAAACTAGCTTCTAAAATTAGGCCTAAGATTGAGATTTCAGCAGTCACTATTCGTTAGCTCCGTAAGAATAAATGTTGGCATTGCCTTTGGTTTCATTTTTTGATTGTCGATACATGCTACCTTAACCATTGCTTTACACAATGCTTTGCCATCAGGATTTACGATCTCTTGACAGAAGACCAAGGTAGCTCGCTTCAACTCGTAAATATTTGTAATGACTTGTAAAGAATCATCAAGACGCGCGCCTTGAATAAAATCAATGTCCATATGTCGGACTACAAAACCGATGTTTTGTTCTAACAATACTTGCTGAGAAACGCCAATTGAGCGCAGCATCTCAGTTCGAGCGCGTTCGAAAAACTTAAGATAGTTTGAATGGTATACAACACCACCTGCATCGGTGTCTTCGTAATACACTGTCACTGGCCACGTAAATGGCTTAGATAATCCCTGCAATTTGATACCACAATTCAAAACGATAAAGATCTCACTATAACCTAACTCCTTATCATTAATAGTATATCGCTGTGAATTTTTTGATTTAACAGACGAAAAAAAGGCCATCTGTATAAGATGACCTCTTTTTGGCTAAAAACCCAACAAGTATAAAGATTCACGTTGTAATGAACCTAAATCCTTTGCCTTTTATAAAAGGCGCAGCACCGTTAGGTAGAGCAAAATTGTGAGTGAAACGTATGGGCTAAACAATAGCTGCCACATCCAAGCTCTTGGCTTAAATCCGATACCGTAAACCATGCTTGAGCATACTGCCCAGATAAACATTGGCCCGATGATCGCGTTAAAGCCACCGATGCTTGTCGCATACGCTTCAGGATCCCACATCACTAAACCCACATGCATAAAACCCAATACTAGGGATAAAGCTCTTAACAAAGTCTTATCCATTGGTTGATGCAGCTTAGCAACTTGCTCTGCGAGATTACTCACTGTCTTTGTCCATCATTTCTGAATGCTCTAGCCATAGAGCATTAATGATGCCGAATGCACATGCTAGAAGTACACCCAAAATCCATGCGAAATACCACATAAAATTTCTCCTAAGTTATTTCACTTCTAGCTTAGTAAGCTGAAACGTCGTTATCTTCGATGTGTTTCTTATCTAGACGACCGAACATTTTGTAGTATGTCCAAGTTGTGTAGCCAAGAATCACAGGAACCATTACCGCCGCAACTGCGGTCATAAGACCAAGCGTTAGCTCACTAGCTGTTGAATCCCACATAGTCAAACTATGGTTAGGGTTCAGGCTAGACGGCATTACAAATGGGAACATTGCAAAACCAGCCGTTAAAATAACACCAGCGTTAGATAGACTTGAGAACAAGAATGCGAAACCACCACGCTCAAAGCGAGATGCAATCACAGCAAGCAGTGGCATTGCTACACCAAGGATCGGCGCCGCCCACATTGCAGGATACGTTTCGAAGTTTGTCATCCAAGCACCCACTTGAAGTGAGACTTCTTTGTTTAGTGGGTTTGAGTCAGCAAACGTATCGATAGTGCTCGTGATTACATAGCCTTCGATAGATTGAACCCAGAAGCCACCAATAACGAACAGAACAATTGCAATTAGACCAGTGATCTGAGCAACGTTACGAGCTCGGCGATGCAGATCTTCTGTTGTCTTCATTTGAAGCCATGTTGCACCTTGCATTACGAACAACATTAGAGCCAACACGCCACATAGTAATGCAAACGGGTTCAACAGAGCGAAGAACGTACCGTGGTACTTTGACATCATTAGACTGTTCAGATCAAATGGCACACCTTGTAATAGGTTACCAAATGCAACACCAAAAATGATTGGGGGTACTGTGCCACTAAAGCAAAGTGCGTAGTCCCAAGTTTTGCGCCATTTTGGGTCTTCAATCTTAGAACGGTAGTCAAGTGCAAGTGGTCGTAACCAAAGCGCAGCTAACGTCGCGTACATTGCGAAGTAGAAGCCAGAAAACGACGTTGCGTAAACCAGCGGCCATGCAGCAAATAATGCACCACCAGCAGTGATCAACCAAACTTGGTTGCCATCCCAGTGAGGGGCAATAGTATTGAGCATAATACGACGTTCAGTGTCGCTCTTACCGATAACAGGAGAAAGAGCGGCAACACCCATATCGAAGCCATCAGTTACGGCGAAACCAACCAGTAAAACACCGATCAATACCCACCAAATGAGTCGTAAGCTTTCGTAATCAAACATTAATATTCCCTCACTTATACTTCAACTGAACGGCTAACTTTGTCTTCAACAGAGTTATCGTTTTGTTCGAAGTGGTAACGGCCTGTCTTCAAGCTACTTGGACCTTTACGTGCGAATTTCAGCATTAGATAAACTTCAGCAATCAAGAACACTGTGTACAATGCCAGGATAGCGAATAGAGAAGTCCAAAGCTGTTCAATAGTTAGTGCTGATGCAGCAACGTTAACCGGTAGGATTTCACCAACCGCCCATGGTTGACGACCAAACTCAGCAACGAACCAACCTGCTTCAATCGCAATCCAAGGCAGTGGGATTGAGAATAGCGCAGCTTTAAGTACCCATGGTTTCTGTTCGATTTTCTGACGACACGTTTGAACAAACGCAGCACCGAATACAAACAGCATGATGAAGCCACAAGCAACCATCAGACGGAATGACCAGAATAGAGGCCAAACTGTTGGGATTGAATCATCCGCAGCCATTTGGATTTGGTCTTCTGTTGCATCAACAACGTCGTCTGTGTAGCGCTTAAGAAGTAGACCGTAACCTAGGTCACCTTTCACTTCATCGAACGCTGCCATGTTTTCTTCAGACTTATCGCCCGCACGTAGTTTCTCAAGTAGTTCGTATGCGTACATACCTGTACGGATGCGATCAACGTGGTCATCACGTAGGTCACGTAGACCCGTTACTTCTTTATCAAGAGAACGCGTTGCAATAATACCCATTACGTAAGGGATCTTAATTGCGTAGTCAGTATCCATTGTTTCTTGGTTAGGAATACCAAAAACAGTAAATGCTGCTGGTGCTTCTTCCGTGTGCCACTCTGCTTCTACCGCAGCTAGCTTCACTTTCTGAACTTCACCAAGCTCGTAACCAGATTCGTCACCTAGTACGATTACTGACAGGATCGCCGCCATACCGAAAGATGCTGCAATCGCGAAAGAACGACGAGCAAAGGCAAGGTCACGACCTTTAAGAATGTAGTATGAGCTGATACCAAGGATGAACATCGCACCCGTTGTGTAACCAGACGCTACTGTGTGTACGAATTTAACTTGCGCTACTGGGTTTAGTACAACTTCAGCGAAGCTCACCATTTCCATACGCATAGTTTCAAAGTTAAATTCCGCACCCACTGGGTTTTGCATCCAGCCGTTTGCTACCAAGATCCAAAGCGCAGAAAAGTTAGAACCAAGTGCTACTAACCAAGTTACCGCTAAGTGCTGACGCTTTGACAGTCTGTCCCAACCGAAGAAGAAAAGGCCAACAAAAGTAGACTCTAGGAAGAATGCAACAAGCGCTTCGATAGCTAGCGGAGCACCAAAGATGTCGCCAACATAGTGAGAATAGTAAGACCAGTTAGTACCAAACTGGAACTCCATGGTTAAGCCTGTCGCTACACCAAGAGCAAAGTTAATACCAAACAATTTACCCCAGAACTTGGTCATGTCCTTGTAAATTTGCTTGCCAGTCATTACATAAACTGACTCCATAATGGCAAGTAGAAATGCCATACCTAGTGTCAGTGGAACAAATAGGAAGTGATACATCGCTGTAAATGCAAATTGCAATCGCGACAGATCAACAACATCAATCATGGTAACTCCTTTGTGTCGGCTGAATGACACTTGTGTGATTATTCACCGCAAAAATCCATGTTAAAACAATTTATATGATTGTTATTACAAATTGAAATTTGTAGCAAAAACGTACCGTTATAGTTAGATTATTGTTAAGCATGAGCTAATATAGCTGGCGCTAATATTACTGGTAAAATCAGTATGTTTCAAAAGATTTATAGGAGAAGCCTGCGTTGATTTGTATCAATTTTATTCACGCAAATTAGAGGTATTTTTGAACAATCATGACTAAAATCACACCAATTTGAGCTCTGTTAATAACAGCGCATGATATCTGTGACAAAAGCTCAGCACTGCCTCAACATACAAATTACAACTACCCATAAAGTATTAACAAAATTTATGACAGCTTATTTCAATTTTTGTTAGCCAAATCAAACCTGAAATCAAAGTTTTCATTTTTGAAAGCTCTATTCGGCATTTTTATCGATTCGCGCAAAGAGTTGTTATTCAGTAAAATGCAAAAAATCCCAGCGCTTATGCAACTGGGATCTTTAAAAATGAATAATTTAACGATTAGACGGCTTATCTATACCGAAGTGTAAATAAGCTCTGTCAGTTGCGATTCGACCTCTTGGTGTTCTTTGTAGATAACCTTGCTGAATCAAGTAAGGCTCTAACACATCTTCAATGGTGTCTCTCTCTTCACCAATCGCAGCAGCCATGTTGTCGATACCAACCGGACCACCGCCAAACTTCTCCATGATCGCAAGCAGAAGTTTTCTGTCCATGTAGTCAAAACCCTTAGCATCGACATCCAACATGTTTAGCGCTTTATCAGCAACCTCTGGGCAAATATGTCCGTCGCCTTTCACTTCCGCATAATCGCGAACACGGCGCAGTAGACGGTTAGCAATACGTGGCGTACCACGAGCTCGGCGAGCAACTTCTAACGCCCCTTCGGACTCCATAGAAAGACCAAGGCAATCAGCACTGCGCTGAACAATGTTTTGTAGGTCTTCAACCTTGTAGTACTCAAGACGCTGAGTAATACCGAAGCGGTCACGTAACGGCGATGTCAGTGAGCCAGCACGAGTGGTTGCGCCAATCAAAGTAAAAGGAGGAAGATCGATCTTGATAGAACGCGCCGCTGGGCCTTCGCCAATCATAATGTCTAATTGGTAGTCTTCCATTGCTGGATACAACACCTCTTCAACCACAGGGCTTAAACGGTGAATCTCATCAATGAAAAGGACATCATTTTCTTCAAGATTGGTCAGCAGCGCCGCTAGGTCACCCGCTTTTTCTAGAACAGGGCCTGAAGTGGTACGAATGTTGACATCCATCTCATTGGCAACAATGTTCGCCAACGTGGTTTTACCCAAACCTGGAGGACCAAATATCAACAGATGATCGAGCGCCTCATTACGCAGTTGTGCCGCTTTGATGAAAATCTCCATCTGGCCACGAACGTGATCCTGGCCTTGATAGTCGGCAAGTGCTTTAGGGCGTATTGCACGATCAATGACATCTTCATCTTTGAATACTGGGTTATCCGGTGCAATAAGGCGATCGGCTTCAATCATAAATTCTGCTATTCCTAACTATACTCTTGTTGACTCTGCGCTTCTTGACTCTGTGTAAAGGCAAAGTGAATGAGTCTATTTTGTCGAACAAGTATATCGGGTATTAAACCATCGATTTCAGAGCTTCGCGAATCAACTGTTCGCTGGTCATGCCATCTTTAGCCACTTGAGAAACCACCTTAGAAGCTTGAGTCGGCTTGTAGCCTAATGCAAGTAGTGCACTTACCGCTTCTTCTTCCGCGTCGTGAACGGTTGGCATAGAATCAATAGGAGCAGCATCCGTCGCTGGAGTAAACAGATCTCCCGCGCCCCACCCTTTCAGTCGGTCTTTCATTTCAACAACCAGACGTTCTGCGGTTTTCTTACCCACACCCGGAAGTTTAACCAGCGTAGAGATATCTTCACGCTCAACACTCTGCACAAACTGGCTCGCAGTCATGCCTGAGAGGATGCCAAGGCCGAGCTTAGGACCAACACCATTTGCTTTGATGACTTCACGAAACAGCGCACGTTCTTTAACTGTGTTGAATCCGTAAAGCAGTTGTGCATCTTCACGAACAACAAAGTGAGTGTAGATAATTGCCTCTTCGCCAACATTTGGTAATTCATAAAAACAGCTCATTGGCATTTGAACTTCATAGCCAACACCACTCACTTCGATTAGTAATTCTGGTGGCTGTTTTTCTATTAATGTACCGCGTAGACGTCCGATCACAATTCACTCTCTTGATGGAATATAATTTGAGGGACAGAATATAAAAGAACTGGATGCTTATCCAGTTCTTTGTGTTTGTTAGGATGATTTATTTAAGCTTGCTTTGCTTGGGAGACCACGCGATTCAGGCTTTCAACCAGTTCCTTGACTGATGTAACATGCCCAGTCAATTCTGAGCCGTAAGTGGCCACTAAACCTGAAACGGATTTGGTTTCTGCAACACTCTGTGCTACTTCTGAACTCGCAAGATCGAGTTCTTTCAATGAGCTCATCTGCATCGCCATAATATTGGTCAGTTGGTTTACATCAGTAGAAATGGTTTGCACCTCAGAGATAATGCCGTTCATTTCATTGGCCGTAGTTTCAATGATCGCTCTACCATGTTCCACTTCTTCTTTACTTCGGTCTAATAAGGTTCGAATTTCTATCGCGGAGTGACTGCTTTTCGCCGATAACTCTCTCACTTGGTCTGCAACTACCGCAAAACCTCGTCCTTGCTCACCAGCGCGTGCCGCCTCTATTGCTGCATTAAGTGCTAATAGATTGGTTTGCTCAGCAACCGAGGTAATCAAATCAGCGACTTTCATGATCTCTTGATTACTTTGAATGATCTGGCTGATTGCACTGGTTGAAGCTTCTAGTGATTCTGAGCTCTTCTGCGCTTTCGTTCCCACGGCTTCGCTACGCTCTTTTAGCTCACCCACAAATGAGTTTGATTCTTCGATACCTTGAGTCATTTGGTGCAATTGTTGGCTCATCTGTTCTGCTGCACTCGCCTGAGATTCGCAATTGATGTTCAGCACCTCAACTTGAGCATGCAGATCTTGCGACTGCTGGTCCAAGTGAACAGATACGCCCTGTAAGCTTTCAGAGTTTGAGTTAGCTTGCTCAAGGACAATCGAAAGTCGTCCTTCGCTTTGCGTCGCTTGATTGGCAACGTGTTGGCTTTCTGAAATCGCATCTTCTGCCATTTCAATCGCCACCTCTTTTTGCTTAGCGGTAAACGCTTGAGCAATACAGATCACCACCAGCGGCATGATTACACCAGACCAGGTTTCAACGACCACGGCTTCCGGAGTAAGTACTAACTGCGGAAATTCAAAGCCATCAAGGTGAGCCGACGTCATCATCAATGACACGCCAATCACTAGCCCACTCCATACCAAGGCGATAATGCGTGTTCCCGATAAGAAAAAAGCGACCACTAACAAAGGAACCCAATAAGCCTGAGTCGATGCCACCACACCACCGCTTTGGTAAATGATATTCAGCGCGTGCACTGCCATGCCGACAAAGCCAAAGTTCAATGCCAAGCTAGGCTTTCGGGTAATGCGTAATAGAAGTGCAGAGGCTAATTCAAAGGCGATAAGAAATACGGAAGTGGCAACCAGCAGCTGCTCTTCATGCTTGGCCCACTTGATGAGGCTGTAGACACCCACAAAGAAGGCGATAAAAGTGAAGAGTAATAAGATATCGGCTTGTCTGACTTCGTTGTTACTCCACCCATTATTTTTGGGTAGAAATAGCGCGCGCCACAGCTTGATTGGGTTCATCAGTGATCATCCTTGATTGACTTGTAAGACCTCCGACCAATGTTAATAACATGTTAAATGATACGCAATGTTATTATTTGGTTTGTGTTCGAAAGATCTCATTTCATCAAGGATTTAAGAGCGTCTTGCTTTGAGCTAAACGAGGCGTAGGCTCATGGAATGCAAGCTTTTAGAAAGCAGAGGGATGGGACTTAACGGTAGCGCCCTTTTCTCGCGCCTGTCGCCTTACCTGCCAGTGCTATCAAGGTTTTATTAGTGTTGGCGTGAGTGATCGCTACGCCTAGAGCATCGGCAGCATCGGCCTGTGGTTTAGCCGGTAACTTAAGCATGCTCATCACCATGTTTTGAACCATCGACTTATCAGCACCACCATTGCCTGTCACCGCTTGTTTTATTAAACGAGCCGCATACTCATGGACGGGCAGATCAGCATTCACCGCAGCCACTATCGCACTGCCACGGGCTTGTCCAAGCTTGAGTGCAGAATCCGCATTCTTCGCCATGAAGACCTGCTCAATAGCGAACACATCCGGCTGAAACTGAGTGATGATTTCGCTCACACCGGCGTAGATTTGTTTAAGTCGACCCGGCAGTTCTTTTTCAGAGGTGCGAATACAACCGCTACCTAAGTAATATAGATGACGACCATTTTGACGAATCACGCCATAGCCCGTAATACGAGAGCCAGGGTCAATCCCTAAGATAATAGACATAATTTCAAATACTGATTATTTATACATGCTTTATGAGCTTAGTATATCGAACGCAAAAAAAATGCCCGTCAAATTAACGGGCATTTTCTAATTACTGACAGGTCTGGCTAATGAATTAAGAGCTCTCTATCAACTAGGATCTCTTCATCAACAAGAAAAGATAACAGGCTTACGCTTGCTCTTTTTTCTCTGCCAATTTAACTGCGATTGCTAGCTCTTCCAGTGATGCCGGGTTCGCTAGGCTTGGCGCGTCTGTTAGTAGACATGCTGCTGCTGTTGTTTTCGGGAATGCGATAACGTCACGGATGTTCTCTGTACCACAAAGCAGCATTGCTAGACGGTCAAGACCGAATGCTAGACCAGCGTGTGGTGGCGTACCGTACTTAAGCGCTTCAAGTAGGAAGCCGAACTTCTCTTGTTGCTCTTGTGCTTCGATACCTAGGATACCGAATACCGCTGTTTGCATTTCTGCGTTGTGAATACGTACAGAACCGCCGCCTACTTCGTAGCCGTTGATTACCATGTCGTATGCATCTGAATTTGCTGCTGCTGGGTTCGTTTTAAGCTCTTCCGCGTTCACACCTAGTGGTGATGTGAATGGGTGGTGCATTGCGTGTAGGTTACCTTCGCCGTCTTCTTCGAACATTGGGAAGTCAACAACCCACAGTGGAGCCCATGCAGATGTGTCTGTTAGCTCTAGATCCGTACCTAGTTTAAGACGAAGTGCGCCCATTGCTTCAGCAACAACGCCCGCTTTGTCTGCACCGAACAGAATGATATCGCCAGATTCAGCTTGAGTGCGATCTAGAATACCGTTGATTACGTCTTCGCTTAGGAACTTAGCAACTGGAGATTGAATACCTTCCATGCCTGCAGCACGGTCGTTAACCTTCATCCAAGCTAGGCCTTTCGCGCCGTAGATGTTTACGTGTTCAGCGTAACCGTCGATTTGCTTACGAGTTAGCTTAGCACCACCTGGAACACGAATAACCGCTACGCGACCTTTCTCGTCGTTAGCTGGGCCAGAAAATACTTTGAACTCAACGTCTTTAACCAAGTCAGCAACATCAACTAGCTCTAGTGGGTTACGTAGATCTGGCTTATCAGAACCGAAACGACGAATCGCTTCAGAGAAAGGCATTACTGGGAATTGGCCTAGTTCAACATCTAGAAGTTCTTTCCACATATCGTGAACAAGCTTCTCAGTCACGTTACGTACTTCTTGAGAAGTCATGAAAGATGTTTCGATATCGATTTGAGTAAATTCAGGCTGACGGTCAGCACGTAAATCTTCATCACGGAAACATTTAACGATTTGGTAGTAACGGTCAAAACCAGACATCATCAGCAGTTGCTTGAACAGCTGAGGGGATTGAGGAAGTGCGTAGAAGCTACCTTTGTGAACACGGCTTGGTACTAGGTAGTCACGAGCACCTTCTGGTGTCGCTTTCGTTAGTACTGGCGTTTCGATGTCTAGGAACAGGTTCTCATCAAGGAAACGACGAACGAAGCTAGAAGCACGTGCACGAAGCTTGATACGGTCGCTCATTTCTGGACGACGAAGATCGATGTAACGGTACTTAAGGCGCTGCTCTTCAGAGTTCGTTTGGTTGAAGTCTAGTGGAAGCGCTTCTGAACGGTTAATGATCTCTAGACCGGTCGCGTAAAGTTCTACTTCACCAGTAGCCATGTCTTTATTTACTTGGCTGTCCGGGCGAACACGTACTTCACCAGTAAACTTGATACAGAATTCATTACGCAGTTGGTTAGCGATCGGGAAGATATCTTTCATATCTGGATCGACAACAACCTGAACGATGCCTTCACGATCACGCATATCAATAAAGATAAGACCGCCTAAATCACGGCGACGGTTTACCCAGCCGCACAATTCTACAGTTTGTCCCGCCAGGGACTTGTTCAGGTTACCACAGTAATGGGTACGCATAATGAATTTCCCAATCTCTTAATTATTTACTAGTTTCCAAGCTGTCTGTGGTCATTCCACACAACAGAGCAAAGGAACATTTATACGCGGAAACTCGCTTAAAATCGACCTTCCACATTCGAATTTATTGTGTTTTATCTGGCTTTGCTGCTTTTTAGCCCATCAAGTGCGCAAAGATTCATCAAAACCGAAAAAATTGCGATAATTATATCTCGAAAGTACCTTAATCAGCAAAACTCTCGTAAAGTAGATTTTCGTTTAAACCCAAAAACTTTTTGTAATGTCTGATGGCGTGATGAATAACGGTGTAATAGATGGATGATCGTGTAATAACAGCAGAAACTTTACCTCTAAGACTTGGATTAACCATGTGGTCTCATTCTGAGTGGCAAAGTCAGTTCTACGGAAAAGGAACAAAGCCTGCTGAACGCTTAGAGAAATACACACAAGTTTTTCATACTGTGGAAGGCAACACGACCTTTTACGCTACGCCGAGTATGTCGACCGTTCATAATTGGAAAGCCGCCAGTCATGATGATTTCAGGTTCACTTTCAAGCTACCTAAATTCATCACCCACCAGCAGCAACTCAGGCACTGCCAAGCAGAGCTCAAAGAGTTCTTGATGACGATGTCGCCACTCCACGACCGCATTGGTCAATGGACGATTCAACTGCCACACAGCTTTGAGCCCAGCATGCTGCCTGCCCTACAAAAATTTTGCACCTTGTTCCCAAAAGATATGCAGCTTGGTGTCGAAGTTCGACACTTGGGTTTCTTTGATAAAGGCGATGCTGAAAAACGCTTTAATCAATGGCTGGTCGAAGAAGGTATTAATCGCATAATTATGGATAGCCGCCCCGTGTTTTCCGCGCCACCAACCACAGAAGCGGTGTTCGATGCACATCAGAAAAAACCGCGTGTCCCCGTTCATGCGATTGCGACCGCCAATAACCCGATGATTCGATTTATTGGCCACCCAGACCAAGAACCTAACATTGAGTTTTTTAAGCCTTGGTTTACCAAAATTCCAAACTGGCTAAGCGAAGGGAAACAACCGTATTTAATGATTCACACCCCAGACAATAATCATGCGCCTGAACTTGCCATCGCTATTTACGAGCTGTTGCAAAAGCAAGTGTCTGAAAATACGTCATTATTATTGCCTGACCTGGCTCAGTTTCCTGCTCAGAAAGGCAATAACCAAATCTCGATGTTTTAGCCCCTCACCTATAAGTAACTTCGAACCTTGAGCTAAATCTCAGTTTTCGTGACAGCCGCGCTTTTTTTACGTAAAATACGCCCCCTTTTATTTGGTACGAATTTTGTACCAATTACGCTGACTGTCGAGAGAAAATGCCATGAGCAACACAGACAATATCTTTTCCGCTCCTATTGATAAAATTGGAGACTTCACCTTTGATGCAAGGGTTGCTGAAGTATTTCCGGATATGATTCAACGCTCGGTGCCTGGCTATAGCAATATCATCTCTGCAATCGGCATGCTGGCTGAGCGCTTTGTAAAGCCACATTCAAATATTTACGACCTTGGCTGCTCGCTTGGTGCGGCGACACTTTCTATGCGTCGTCACATTCAGCAAGAAGGCTGCACGATTTTCGCTATCGATAACTCAGAAGCCATGGTTGAACGCTGCAAATTGCACGTTAATGCTTATCGCAGTGACACACCAGTAGAAGTGATTGAAGCCGACATTCGCGAAGTCGAAATCAAAGACGCTTCTGTTGTGGTGCTTAACTTTACGCTGCAATTTCTGTCTCCGGACGATCGATACGCTCTGCTTGAAAAAATTCATGCAGGCTTGCGCCCGGGCGGGATCTTAATCTTGTCTGAAAAATACGTATTCGAAGACGAAAGCTCAAATGAGCTGCTTATCGACCTGCACCATGATTTCAAACGTGCTAACGGATACAGCGAGCTAGAAGTAAGCCAGAAACGCAGCGCAATTGAAAACGTGATGCGTCCGGATTCGATCCCTGTTCACAGAGAACGATTTGATAAGATTGGCTTCTCAAGCAGCGAAGTCTGGTTCCAATGTTTCAACTTTGGTTCAATGTTCGCGATAAAGTAAACATTTTCGGTTACGTAACAGTCACGACACCGTTAGCACGTACTAAAAGGTCATCCTCAAGAGCGAGGAACGAGCGAGTTGGGGATCTCTTATCAAACATGATAAACGAGATTCCCTAGCATGTTTGTCCACACTCTTAATCGAGTGACAAATTTAATTTCTACACCACCAACTCAGTGAAAACCTATGTTTAATTTTGCCAATTTTTATCAACTTATTGCCCAAGATACTCGCCTTCAGCCATGGCTCAATGTTCTGCCACAGCAACTGACAGATTGGCAAAATGCAGAGCACGGTGACTTCGACCGTTGGTTACGTGCACTAAACAAGATCCCACAAGGTGTACCAGACCAAGTTGATCTGAAGAACTCAGTGACGATTGGCAGCTCAACACCATTTCACACAGGTGAGCTTAAAAAGCTAGAAAGCCTATTAAAGACGTTCCACCCATGGAGAAAAGGCCCTTACACCGTTCACGATATTCATATCGATACTGAGTGGCGTAGTGACTGGAAATGGGACCGTGTGCTTCCACATATCTCCCCATTGAAAAACCGTTCGGTTCTCGATGTAGGTTGTGGTAATGGTTACCACATGTGGCGCATGCTGGGTGAAGGTGCTCGCTTAACGGTTGGTATCGATCCTTCTCATCTATTCTTGGTTCAGTTTGAAGCGATTCGTAAGTTGATGGGCGATGACCAACGTGCACACCTGTTACCTCTAGGTATTGAGCAACTGCCAAAGCTAGAAGCCTACGACACTGTTTTCAGCATGGGTGTTCTGTACCACCGTCGTTCGCCACTTGATCACTTGATTCAACTAAAAGACCAATTGGTATCTGGCGGCGAGTTGGTGCTTGAAACCCTAGTAATTGAAGGCGATGAAAATGCGGTACTGGTCCCTGTTGACCGTTACGCACAGATGAGAAACGTGTACTTTTTCCCTTCAGCTCGTGCACTGAAACGCTGGCTTGAACAAGTTGGCTTTGAAGACGTACGTATCGTTGATGAAAATGTCACGACAGTTGGTGAACAACGCACAACAGAATGGATGACACACAACTCTCTGCCAGATTATCTAGATCCGAACGATCCAAGCAAAACGGTTGAAGGTCACCCAGCGCCAAGACGTGCGATTTTGGTAGCAACAAAGCCATAGATTCTCTGCCCAGAAAGCAGTGGCATATTGAGTAAATAAAACACGAGCCTATATAAGGCAGCAAAACAACGGCTTGCCATGGTCAAAAAGTCACCGTTGATTTCGCGGTGAACATTTGCTTCCTGAGCTCACGAATTGAACAAAAATTGACTTACGTTTAATAAGTGAGCTATTTCAAATAGCAATAATTGGCGTAGCGCTCACATTGCGATTCAATATGACCAGACTCTTACAATAGGATGCTTCACGCATCCTTTTTTGTGGGCTAAACTTCTAAATAGTCTGAACTATTCTCTAATTCTCAAAGGTTTTTTTATGTTTAAGCGATTATCGCCGATTGTGGCGGTTGGTTTGCTCTCTGGCTGTACTCTGACAAACGGTGCAGCCTATCACCAAGAAACTCTCGACGCTATTTCCCGCTCAGAGACAAACATCGCAAATAAAGTTCAAAATCTTGAACTGCAACTAAGCAATCAAAGTGATTATATTGAAAGCTTAGAAGACGAAATCACTCTCCTTTCTAGTCAATTAGATGTCCATCTAACCAATATGGAACACAAAGTTATTGAAGAACTAGAGGAAGAAGAACCTGTCGTCGTTGCAGCCGCTCCTGTCGCTCCTACGTTACAACCAACCATCCTTGGCGGCATCGAAAAAGTGTCTATCGACTCAATCAAGCAAAGCTTCGATGCTCGTGTGGATACAGGTGCAACCACCTCTTCTCTAAATGCTGTCGATATCAAAGAGTTCGAACGTAACGGTAAGAACTGGGTTAAATTCCACCTAGACGACAAAGCACAAGCTGAAAAAGACCAGAAATGGATTGAAGCGCCTGTTTTACGTTATGTGAAAATCCGTCAATCAACGAATGATCAGACTGAACGTCGAGCTGTGATCGAATTATGGGTGAAAGTTGGAAAAATCCATGAAAAAGCGCAATTTACATTGGCAGATCGCTCTCAAATGAGTCACCCTGTATTACTAGGGCGCGAATTTATCAAAGACATAGCGCTAGTGGATGTAAGTAAAAAGTACGTACAAACGGAAGTTAAATAACAATAGTAGGGTAAGCTATGACGTCAAGAATTCCATTTTATATCTCTATATTCCTGCTTATCGTTGCAGGTATAACACTGAGTATGTTCAGACATACCACCTACGGTGTACCTTGGACTCCTGGGGAAACCAGACAGGTTTGGGACATTGAAGCTCGTATCGAGTTCAATGCGGTTGGTAAAGAAGCAAAAGTTTCACTAGCAGCTCCTCACACTCAGTCTAATTACACACTTATTGGTGAATCAGCTTCGTCACCAGGTTACGGCATCTCTTACTTGAACACAGAATCAGGTCGCCGTGCAGAGTGGTCTATTCGCCATGCTGATGGCCCTCAAACTATCTACTATAAGACTCAATTCCTAGTCGATAACCAAGCGAAAGTTGATGCTATACCACCAGAAGGCGAAATCACACAACCAAGCTTTGATGGTCCTGAAGAAGCTGCTGCGTTGGCATTGATTGACAGAGCAACTAAACGCTCAGCAGACAACATAACTTTCACTCGCGAACTTATCAAAACGCTTAATGACCCAGACAGCCAAAACTCAGCGCTGATTCTGAATAACATGAGCAAAGTTGAAGCGACACATAAGCTACTTTCAGCAGCAAACATCCACAATAAAGTCGTTGGCGTTATCGAGCTAGAAGATGGACGTCGTCGTCAATCTATTCAGCAAATGAACCAGATCTGGGATAACGACCAATGGGTTCTATTCTCTCCAGAATCAAGTGAACAACAAGTTCAGCCAAATCTGCTTATTTGGGATGAATCAAACGTTTCTCTACTGGATGTGGTTGGCGGTCAGAACAGTAAAGTTCACTTCTCTATGATTGCGCAGGAGGTTACTCCTACTGAAGCAACCAATAGCAAAGTCTCTGCTGATCAACTGTTAAACCTTTCAATTCACAGCCTACCGCTAGAAGAGCAAGCGATGTTCAAAACCATCATGCTGATTCCTATCGGTGCTCTGATTGTTGTATTCCTGCGTGTCATCATTGGTTTAAAAACGTCTGGTACCTTCATGCCAGTACTGATTGCAGTAGCCTTTGTACAAACACAATTGGTAACGGGCATTGTCGGCTTCCTACTGATTGTTGGTACGGGTCTTATTATTCGAAGCTACTTGTCCAAACTTAATTTGCTACTGGTCGCCAGGATATCCGCCGTAATCATCACGGTAATCATGATTATCTCTGTGTTTACTGTAGTCGCATTTAAAGTGGGTCTAACAGAAGGTCTGTCTATTACGTTCTTCCCAATGATTATCCTATCTTGGACTATCGAACGTATGTCTATCCTATGGGAAGAAGAAGGCGCGAAAGAAGTAATGCTACAAGGTGGTGGTTCTCTATTCACTGCGGTTCTTGTTTACTTAGGCATGACTAACCCGTTCATTCAGCACTTAACGTTTAACTTTATTGGTTTACAGCTTGTTATTCTAGCGACCATTTTGCTACTAGGTAACTACACAGGCTACCGTCTAACAGAGCTTCGTCGCTTTAAACCGCTAGCGGAGGACTAAGTTATGTTTGATCAATTTACTTCACCGTTTAAGTTGAAAGACAAAGGCATAATGGGAATGAACAAGCGTAACCATAGTTATATTGGTCGCTACAATGATCGTTCCAAGTATCCACTCGTTGATGACAAGCTTAAGACTAAGATCATTGCTGAACAGGCTGGCGCTACTGTGCCAAAACTGATTGGCGTTATTGGTCATCAAGCTGAAGTAAAAACAATCCACAAGATGGTAAAAGAGTGGCCGGGTTTCGTAATCAAGCCGGCTCAAGGTAGTGGTGGTAAAGGTATCCTTGTTGTGATCTCTCACAAGGATGGCGTTTACACCAAACCATCGGGTTCGACTATCAATGAAGAAGATGTAGAGCGTCACATCAGTAACGCTCTCGCGGGTCTTTTTTCACTTGGTGGTAAGAACGATGTAGCTGTAGTAGAAAACCTCATCAAGTTTGACGAGTGTTTTGATGGCTTCAGTTACGAGGGTGTACCAGATGTACGAATCATCGTATTCAAGGGCTACCCTGTTATGGCGATGATGCGTCTATCTACTTCAGCTTCTGATGGCAAAGCTAACTTGCACCAAGGTGCTGTGGGCGTAGGTATTTGTATAGCTACTGGCAAAGCCGTTCGTGCGGTTCAGTTTGACCACCCAGTGACTCATCACCCAGATACAGGGAAAGAGCTGGCGCTACTACAAGTGCCGCATTGGGAAAAGCTACTAACGCTTGCATCAAGCGCTTGGGAAATGACAGGTCTTGGCTACATGGGTACTGACATGGTTTTAGACCAAGAAGAAGGTCCGATGGTACTTGAGCTAAACGCACGTCCTGGATTAGCGATACAGATTGCAAACGGCGCTGGTTTACTACCTCGCTTGCATCACATCGAAAACCTAGGCACACCTGCTGAATACCCAAAACCAGCAGAGCGTGTTGCATACGCCGCTAAACAATTTGGTGTTCACGGTAACGAGATTGCTCCAAACTAGGCCCATCTGAATTAAAGCAAAACGATTGAATAAGTAATTCATACTGAATATAGCTCATTAAAAAAAGCCGCATAACTCTGAGAGTTACGCGGCTTTTTAATGTCTGTCGCTAATTCGCTTAACGCTCGGAACTAAGCTTCTGTTGTTTCCGTTTCAGACTCACGAATGGGGTCAATACGAACCGCCGCCACCTTAAACTCAGGGATCTTCGCATGTGGATCCGTCGCAGTAGTCGTCAAACGGTTAACAGGTGATTCAACGAAATGGAATGGAATGAACACCACACCCTTTTGCATTCGCTTAGTCACAAACGCCGCGATTTCTATTTCACCACGACGTGTTGATACTTTGAGCATCTGACCATTCGAGATACCCAATGCTTCAGCATCATGAACACTCACCATGGCACGCGGCCCTGCTAAGTTATCCAACCCTTTTGTTTTACGTGTCATGGTTCCAGTATGGAACTGTTCTAAAATGCGGCCTGTCGTTAATACTAGCGGGTATTCCGCGTCCGGTAACTCAGCAGCGTATCTAAACGGAATCGCCTCCATTTGACCACGCCCACGCGTAAATTGGGTCTGGTGCATGATACGAGTGCCATCAGGGTTATTCTTATTACTTGGCCATTGCACGCCGTTCACCGTAATATTCTCCCAACGTAAACCACCATACTGTGGCGTTACACGTGCTATCTCATTGGTGATATCGGCAACGGTTTTATAGTCCCACCAACCACCGCCCATTGCGTTGGCTAGCATTTGGATAATCACCCAATCTTCTTTCGCTTCACCTGGAGGTAATACCGCCGGGTTAATGCGCTGAACACGACGCTCGGTATTAGTAAAGTGACCAGACTTCTCAGCGAACGAGCAAGACGGCAGAACCACATCGGCATACTGGGCGGTTTCAGTTAAGAAAATATCTTGAACCACTAGGAAATCTAACGCTTCAAGCCCTTCAATCACATGTGCTTGATTCGGGTCACTCAGCACTGGGTTCTCGCCCATAACGTACAGACCACGCACATCTCGATGACACGCGCCATCAATAATCTCGGTCAGTGTTAAGCCCGTTTCAGCTGGTAAATCAGTAACGCCCCACTCCATCGCGAATTTTTGACGAACCATTGGGTTATACACTTTTTGGTAGCCCGGAAGGTTGTTTGGCAATGCGCCCATGTCACACGCGCCTTGTACATTAGATTGACCACGTAATGGGTTTATACCACCGCCTTCAATACCAATGTTGCCGCACAAGAGTTGAAGGTTTGCGATAGAGCGAACATTATCGTGACCAGTAGTGTGCTGCGTAATACCCATCGAGTAGTACACCGCGGTACGCTCTGCAGTACCGATCAAGCGCGCCATAGCGAAGATGTCTTCCGCTTTAACGCCTGTCACCAATTCCACTTTGTCTAAGGAGTAGCTTGGTGACATGACCTCTTGTAACAAGGTATCAAAGCCGTCCACACGATCTTCGATATACTCTTGGTCATACCAACCGTGTTTGATGATCTGCTGCATCACGCCATTAATCAGCATCACGTCTGTACCCGGTCGGTGAGCTAGGTAAAGTTCAGCATGGTCGGCAATATCGATTCTCTTAGGATCAGCGACGATCAAGCGAGCACCGTTATGTCTTACCGCCTGTTTGATGTGTGAGCCGATAATTGGATGTGCCGATGTGGTGTCCGAACCAATAATAAAGATCACATCAGAGTGCTTGATACTTGGAATATCATTGGTCATAGCTCCACTGCCTAGCGAAGCTTCAAGCCCAGTCACCGTTGAGGCATGACAAAGACGTGCACAGTGATCGACGTTATTGGTACCTAGTTCACGACGAATGAATTTTTGGAACGCATAGTTATCCTCGTTGGTGGTTTTCGCCGACGAGAACCCCGCCAAAGCGTTACTGCCAAAGCCTTGCTTAATCGCTGTAAACTTCTCGGCAACGAGCTTAATCGCTTCATCCCAACTTGCAGGTTGTAACCAGCCATCTTTACGAATTAATGGTGTGGTTAAACGCGCATCGCTGCCAACGAAATCGAAACCAAATCGCCCCTTAACACACAACATGCCTTCATTGACCGGAGAGTCCCCACCTTCGATATAACGGATTTTATTTTTGTGCTCATCGATATGCATGGTTAGTTTACAGCCCACACCACAATAGGTGCAGATGGTATCGACTTTCTTGAGTACGTCTGTGTCTCCTTGCTTTCTATCACGAGCATCCACCATCGCACCGGTTGGACACGCCTGAATGCAAGAGCCACATTGAACACAGTTTGAGTCGCCCATTAATGTTTTGTCCGACCCAAAGTTAGGGCGACATTCAGGCCTTGATGCTGGCTTACCATCGGCTTGGCTCATGAAGCTAAGAACGCCATGAACATTCTGCTCGCGACATGCTTGGATACACTGACCGCAACTGATACAGCGGTTAGCATCAAAGATTATGAATTCAGAGCTGTCATCAACGGCAAATTTTTGTCTTGTTAAACCGACCTTCGCTTCTTCTGCGCGAATCGCCTGCCAACTTTCATTTGAAGCCACATCGATTTTGTATTCTGGATATGTTTGAGTGGCTTTGTATTCGGTCGAATAGTCTCTTAGGTCGCAGTTTGTATTAGCTTGGCAGCCGCATTCTAAACATCTTGCTGCTTCCGCGATTGCATCTGCATTATCAAAGCCTGTTTCTACTTCCTCAAAACTTTGCTCGCGCTGCTCGGGGGTTAGCTCTGGCATGATCTTACGCGCCATTCGCTGAATGGACTTGTACTGCTCAGGATCCACCGCTTTGAGCTGCTTGTGCTTTCTTGAGTTAAACGGTTTGACCGGAATGTTATCCATGTCGCCGTGAAAGAAACGATCGATCGCTTGCGCTGCAATACGTCCATCGCCAACGGCTTCGACAGCCGTCGCAGGGCCGCGTCGAAAATCACCAATACTAAAGATATTGCCAGTACCGGTATGCATGGTTTGCGGATCAGCATCAGCGGTATTCCAACGAGTCAGTGGAATATCAATCGATTCGTTGTCCATAAAGCTCAGATCAGGCTTTTGCGACACCGCAGCGATAACCGTATCGAAGGCTTCGACAAAGAACTCACCCGTTGGTTTAGGGCTACGACGACCGGAAGCATCAGCCGGCCCTAAAGCCATACGCTCTAAGCGTATTTCTGATACGTGGCCATTTTCATCAGCTATATTTTCGGCCGGGTTAGTCAAGAAGTGGAACTTCACACCTTCATGCTCAGCTTCTTCAATTTCGTAATCTTCTGCAGGCATCTCATCTCGAGTTCGACGATAAATCAACGTGGTATCCGCACCATCACGCACCGCAGTTCGAGCACAGTCAATCGCGGTGTTACCGCCACCGATCACTGCAACCTTTTTACCTGTGACATACTGCTGATCGGTCACGTAATCTTTAAGGTAATCGACGCCTAGGTAACAACCGCTAAGCTCGCTACCCGGATAGTTCATTTCAACCGCTTGTGATGCACCAACAGCTAAACAAACCGCATCAAAATCGTTGCTCAAATCAGACAGTGTAAAATCAACGCCCAATTTTTTATCGCACTCTACCGACATCCCATTACGGCACATCAGTTCGATTTCTTTATCTAGAATCGACTTAGGTAAGCGATACTCTGGGATACCGTAACGCAGCCAACCACCAGCTTTAGGCATCGACTCATAAACAACTACATCATAGCCTTCGTTGGATAGATAATAACCTGCAGTAAGACCACCGGGGCCACTACCAACAATCGCTATACTCTTACCTTTATTTGGTTTCTGAACTGGTATATAGCTTTCTTGCGCCGCTAAATCTGCATCGGCTGCGTGTCGCTTGAGTTGGCGTATCGCGATGGATTCATCAACCAAGTTTCGACGGCATTCAGTTTCACAAAATGCAGGACATACACGACCAATCGAAAGCGGCATTGGTAATGTCTTTTTGATCACCTCAATCGCTTTGATGTGATCATTTTGAGCAATATGATGCAGATAAGATTGAATATCGACCCCTGCAGGGCACGCAGTTTGGCATGGTGCCTCACAATCTGCGTAATGGTCTGTCATTATTCGGTTCAACGCTTCTTGTCGATGGTTAGTCAACGGCTTTGACTGAGTCGTAATATTCAACCCATTAGACACTTCAAGATCGCACGAGCGCTTCATACCTAAGCCATCAACCTCGACGACACATAAATCGCATGGAATCTTATCTGTTGTTTTGTTCAAACCACATAGAGATGGGATCTCTAAACCACATGTTTTTGCCGCTTCAAGTACGGTTTGTCCTTGTTCGACGATTCGAAATTTCCCATCAATAACGATTTGAATCATATTGAGTCCTGCCTTCCAGTTTGCGTAATAGCCACGCTCAAAAATATTAATTAGTCGTTCAGTCGTGTGTAGACACTACTGCCATACCATTACCATACATTAATTGTGGTTTTGTGCGTGTGACTTCAAACAAGTTCTATTGAGATTAGCCCTAATGTATGAGTGGTCATATCAGTAGTTCAAAGGGGGTAAGTTACGAGGCATATGAAGCGGATCAGGCCAAAGGGGGTTAGAACAATTGCAGAACGCTAGATTTAGGTACTAAAAAGCCCCTAATGATTAGGGGCTATGAATCAGTATCGTTGAATCGCTATCGAGCTTATTGCTCAGTTTCTTCGATAAGCTCTTGTACTGGAGATGCTGGCTTGTTTTGAGCAAAACCGCGCAAACCAACAACGTGTACATGTTCGTGGTCTTTAAATACCTTACGAACCAGTTTGTAAGTTGTGCCTTTCTCTGGACTTATGTTCTCTGGCGCCGCGATCAGAAGTTGCATTCCTAAACGGTCACACAGTTCAAATAGCGTTGAAATAGATTTCGCATCCAGACGTGCCGCTTCATCAAGGAACAACAAACGACATGGAATGATGTCTTTACTACGAAGTCGACGTGACTCTTCTTCCCAGCTCTGAACAACCATCAGTAGGATAGACTGACCGGTACCGATCGCTTCACCCGTAGACAATGCGCCAGATTCCGCTTGTAACCAACCGTCTGAACCACGGTTAACTTCAACACTGAGTTCTAGGTAGTTACGATAATCCAGTAGCTCTTCACCCAGAACTTGCGGAGAACGTTGACCCATATCGATATGTGGGTTCACACGTTGGAACAATTTCGCCATTGCTTCTGAGAAGGTGAAGCGCGTTGATTCAAACAAGTCTTTGTGCTGCTCTTGCTGAGTCGCTAAGCCTGACAGCAAGATTTCGTGGCTTTCACGGATCTTAACGTTCAGACGAACGCCCTTAACCTGACCAAAGTAAATATTAGACAAGCCTTGGTTCAGCATTCGAATACGGTTCTGCTCGCGCTGAATCGTTTTCTTGATAATGCTTGCTACCGACTCAGAGCTAATCGCCAAGCGGTTTTCACGCTGTGTCAATTCTTCTGTTAGTCGAGCGAGCTCAACTTCCATCTCTTCGATTGCTTCAACCGGATCATCCGTATGAATGATGTCTTGGCGAATACGCTCGCGAAGATGTTGGTAAACCGCAATGTAGAACAGAACTTTACGCTCTGGATGTGCGTTGTCTTCCGATAGACGCAGCGAATCACGTAAGTCGTCATTGTCAGCTACAGCCAGACGTAGCGCACCCAATGATTTATCCGACATTGAGCGAAGTTCTCCCGCCGTTAGGTAAGCCAGTTCACGCTTGTGTAGACGACGTTCAACATCATTTTCACGAGCTAAACGAAGTACTGAGCACCAACCTGCTTTTGCTGCAACCACGAAGGTACGAAGTTCTGTGTACTCTTTCTGTACTTTCTTAAGACGCTTAGCCAAGGCTTTCATCTCAAGTTCTGTTGACGTAATCGTACGCTCGTATTCGCTCTTGCGGCTGCGAGATGTGTGTAAACGCTCTTGAAGCTCGTCACGACGACGTACAGCACGCTCTTCAGCGCCTTCATCAGCGTTTACGCCAAACTCTTGTAGCTCTTGTTTGAACTCTTGAACCGTCTCTTGCTTCGCTTGATGTGAGCTCTTCAGTGCCGCCAATACTTGGTTATATTGGTTCATCTGTTCACGAGCTTGCTTCAAGCCATCACGGCCTTTGGTTCTTGCTTGCTCTGCTTGAACCAATTTCGCTTTTAATTGCTCGCTCAGTTCACTGCTCTTGTTTAGCAAATCAACAGAGTCCGCGTAAGCAAAGTAGTGACGACGCTCAATCAAATCAGACAGCGCGAACACTTTGCCTTTTAGGGTTTGTAGTGCGTAATCGGCTTGACGATATTCGGCTTCCAAGGCTTCGAACTGCTCTGGGTCAGCATCTAGTGCAGATACGATTTGCTCTAGAGAAGTAAGCGCTTTGCCATGACTATTCAAGTAAGACTTAGCTTCACTTAAACGCTCTAGTTGTGCTTCTAATTCAGCTAAGCGCTCAGCCAATGTTTCGTCTTCAAGAATACGAACCATTGGCGCTAATTTATCTAATGCACCAAGTGCCTGCTTGCTTTGTAGAAGCTGGCTACGTTGCTGCTGCTCTTTAGAGTTAAGCTCAGCCAGAGAACGAACAATTTGATTGCGCTTATCACGAATCGCAGTAAGTGCTTGTTCTGGGTCTGCGTTAAACGCAACGTGTAGGTGCTTCGCAACAAAGCTGTTGAATGCTTGGTATAAGCGATTCAGTTTTTGAGAGTCAAACGCTGCTTTCGCGTGGTTCTCAACCACAACATCACGCTCTTCGCGCAATTTCTCTAGGCGCTGTTCACGAGCCGCACGGCCAAACAGTGGGATCTCAGGGAAACGAGAGTAACGCATTTGGCGATCGTTCAGCTGAACACACACCGCGCCTTCAAGCTCATCGGCATTAAACGAGCTGTCATCAAACGCGTCTACATCGCCTTCTAGGATGTAAAGGTCTTCTGGACAATCATCAAGATCCACCAGCTTCTCTTTAATACCATCAAGATCCGAAACCACAATCGCGTGACGAGCTGGGCCGTACATCGCACTAAAGTACGGCGCATCACCAATCGTGATGTCATCGTAGATCTCAGAAAGCAGCACGCCACCCAGCGTATCCGCCAGGCCTTTCAGGCGAGGATCGTTAGAACCACCTGGCGAAGCTAAACGCTCAATCTCTTGCTCAAGTTCAGCTCGGCGCGTTGCCAACTGATCTTTTGCTACCGCTTGAGATTTCTCATCTTCAAGTACTTGCTGCATTTGAGTCATTACCGCTTGGCTATCTTCTAGCTCAGCGTCTGTTTGATCTCTTAAAGCTTCAAGTGCATCGTTTGCCGTGATCCACGCAGGAGCAATTGACTCAAGTTTTTGAATCTCTTGGTCGTGGTTTTGTTGTATACGACGTTGCTCGCTCTTCGCTTCACGCAGCTCTTCTTGAGCGTACTCAAGGGACTCGATCTGCATAGCGTGACGTTCACGTTCTTCATCGAAAACCGCTTCATCAGTCAGTGAGATGTTGTGCTGTTTTTGGTATTCAGTCGCAAGCTCTTTTGCTTGACGCTGCTGAGCCACATCACGAGCCATGTCGCGGTGCTGAGCGCGCCACTGCTGTTCGTTCTCAACAACGTGTTTTGCGTTACGACCTTTTTCTAAAGCTTGCTTAGCGCTGCTAGACGCTTCTTTGCGCTCCACGTCACCAACGATGCTCTTAACTAAAGACAGTGCTTTGTCGAACTGTGCTGAAGCTGCAGAAGACATATCTAGCTTGTGCTTAGTAGCCAGTAGCGCTTGAGTGCTTGATTCTTCTTGTGCTTTTAGCTCAGAAACAAGAGTTAATGCACTTTCTGCCGTAATCGATTCATCACCAAGCAACTGCTTAGTTTTCTCTAATGCTTGAACCGCTTGCTGGTACTGAAGTGCACGCGTCTGCTGAACATCCAACGCTTGTTGGTAATCAGCAAGCTGAGTTTTCAGGCTATCCACTTCTTCTTCAGTGATGGTTGCCTGCTCTTCAGCAAGAAGTACTCGCTCTTGAGCTTCTTCCACTACCATCATCTGCTCTTCTAGACGCTCATTAAGCTCTTCTAGATCTTCGCTATAGCGAGCAATCTTCTCTTGCTGGCGAAGTGCAGTTTGAACCAATTGAAGATGATCCGAAGCCGCTTGATAATCTTGCTCTAGTGCCGACTCTTGATCGACCAACAGCTCTAATTCTTCTTGAACACGGTTCAACAAGTTGTTTTGATCATGCAAGGTTTCACGCGAACCAAACAGTTCACCACGGAACTTCATGGTTTGATCAAGCTTGTTACGACGGTCGTTGGCATGGCGCATGTAATCTGCTGCCACGTAGTTCGTCGATTCAGTGATCAAGTGTTTGAACAGGTCACGGTCCGACTGAGTTGTCTTGATCGCTTCTAGCGTCATGCGGTTCTCACGCAGTGCTGATTCCATGTCTTGGAATGCTTTCTTCACACCACCGTTTTGCGGTAGAAGATAATCGCGCAGAGAACGCGTAATCGCACTAGAAATACCGCCGTAAAGCGATGCTTCGATCAAACGGTAGAACTTAGAGCGGTCGCTGCTGTTACGCAGTTTCTTAGGTACCACACCGTATTCAAACATTTGCGAGTGGTAATCAACAATCGAAGAGAAGGCTTTAAAATGAGCGCCTTCGTATTGCGCTACCGCCGCTTTCACATCATTCAACTGACATACGCGAGCGTGGCTGTCTGAAACATTCTGAATCAACACATCCGTTGGTTTCACATGGCTTGGAAGGCCTTGGATTACGAACGGTTTGATGTCTACTTTCTTGTCACGACCGGCAACTTGCTGCAGTTTTACTGCAAACAATAGGCGTTGATTACGAGAGTTCACAACATCTAGTGCAGCATAACATGCGCCAGGTTGAAGCTTACCGTAAAGGCCTTTATCACGAGATGACTGTGAGCTACCCGCTTCCGTTGTGTTACGGAAATGCAGAAGGCTTTGGTCAGGAATCAGCGCTGTGATGAATGCCGCCATAGTGGTCGACTTACCTGCACCGTTACCGCCAGAAAGCGTTGTAACCAATCCATCAATATCAAAAGTACGCGCAAAGAAGCCGTTCCAGTTGACCATGGTTAATGATTGATACTTACCTCTTTCAATCATGCTTCACCTTCTACTTTTGTTTGTTCGCCATCGTTTGACTCAAGGTCAAAGTCAGCTTGATCGTTAAAAATGTCTTGTTGACCGTTTTCGTCCACGTCTACTTCTGATACGGCTTCCGCCTGTTCTTCATTCAACAAGCTACCTTGGTTAGGCTCTTGGGTATGAACCACAGCTTCACCATCACGGATAAGACGTAATTGCGCTTCTTTCATATCGTCACCAACACGAACGTCAGCGCCAAAGCGGAATACCGCTTCGCTGATACGGAACTTGCCGGTTTCACCAATCGCAATCAACATGCCGATACGGCGCAAACGACGTAAAGAAGTACGTACTTTTTCGAAGAGCTTTTCTTTATCTAGGTCAGAACCAGACGCACGGTTGGTTGCAAGCTTCATGAGTTTTTTCTCATCCGCTAACGACATCAATTCATCAAACAGTTCTTGGTTGGTGAAGATACCTTCATGAGCCAGACGTTCTGGGCTTAGGTATAAGAAACACAACACCTTGCCAACCAACATGTCTAGCTCAGACAACACACTACGACCAATTAGAGACGTAGAACGCGGACGCAGGTAGAAGAAACCTTCCGGTGCTTTTACCAGTTCAGTATTGTAGCGTTGATAGAAATGCTGAAGCTCAACTTCAAAATCAGACAGTAACGCGTGGTTATCTAGGTCTTCTGTTGAAACATGCTTACCTGAACGCAGCATGCTGTCTAGTGCAGGGAACAGTGGGTTCGCTATCGCTTTTACCAGTTTCTCTGGCATGTAATCATCAGTACTTGTTAATGACATTTGCTTGTACCTTTGCACCGAAATCGTTGATTGCCTGCCAATCTGGCTGAATAGCCTGATAGTCAGACTCTGAGTAACCTAAGCGTACGGCTTGGTCGACAACAATTCTGGCTAAATCAAAATGGTGTGTGCGAGGGTGTGCAGCGAGGTAATCGCGTAACACAAGGCCAAGATCAATTGGCGCGCCTTGCTGTTTGTGAGCTTTTAACATCTCTGCAATTCGATCGGAAAGCAGGTCATTCACTTGCTCAAATTCTTCGTACTCTACGTCGATTGGTGCTTGTCCCATCACTTCGTCATCACGAAGCACAAGCGCTTCATCACGAAGATCCGTCAGCTTCTCAGCGTCAGCGTAAGTCAATAACCAAGGTGCATCAAAGTAGTCAGTGACTGACTGACGCAAGCGCTGGCTAAAGGCTCGGTTTTTATCCATATCAATCGCGGTACGAATAAACTTGTGAACATGGCGGTCGTAGCCGATCCATAAATCGATGGCTTGTTGGCCCCAACTGGTGATTCGGTCTAGCTTCATCTGCAAGCCGAACAGGGTTTCGCCAACGAACTCGAGTTCATCGTCACCGTAAACAATTTCTTGAATATCGAGGATCTGTGTTTGCAGTTCATCACCCGCCGCTTGCAAGGTGTCTTGCAACTCTTTTAGCGTGGACGAGGTTTCTGAAAGCAAGGTTTCACAGTTGTTAATCGCCTCTCGCCAATCTTTGTTTAAAAGGTCAGCAATTTGCTGCTTAACTGTTTGCTGCTGCTCATCCATAACACGTTGGTTAAGATCAATTTGATCGAAAATTTCACCAACAGAATACTTGAGCACGCCGTAAACATTCTTTCTCCAATGTCCTGGAGTTCCGCCTTTTTGTGCTGCTTCAATGGCTTTTGCCATCTCGTCCGCAACCATTGAAAGCTGGATAGACAGTTTCAACTTAGAGAACTGACGGTGGCGTAAGTAATAATCTGAAATACCAATCGCCAATGGTGATAAGCGATAAATACTCGCACCATCGGTGATTTCGCTAGTAAAGCGGCTAATCAACTTTTGTTTAACTAACTCGTTGATGGCATTGTTGGCACGAAACGCGGACGCTTCGCCAGTATCTTCAAACAGTCGAGTGACGATGGTAAATGCATCGTGCAGTTCCCCCTCGCCCAACTCTTCATCGAACCTTTCATTGCTTAGTACTGCGATAGCAATCAAAAATGCTAAGCGCTCTGGTGGCAAGTTTAATGAAAAATCATGCTGCTTGACCCAGCCCACCAACTCATCAATTGGCTGCTCTTCGGCAGTTTGAGTCATTTCACTCATTGTGGTTCCTGTTACTGTTCTTCGTCATATCGAATGTATTAGATATGACGCCTATTTCTTTATGACGCGGGCTTCTTACGATGGCATAGCGCATGTTGTGGCTTCTTTTACCACATTCAGCGCTGTTATTGCGCAGGTTTTTGAGCCCAAACGTGAATATAACGGCCTAGTGACAGATATGGCTCTTGGCGACATAGCTGTTTTTCCAGTTCCAATACATCTTCAAATTGGTAATCGCCCATGTACTCCATATTACCTATGTAGTCACTGAAAGAGCGAATGCCTGATTTACCACAGATTTCTAGACCAGCGTCTTCTATCCATTGGTAAACCTCTTCCGGCTTCAAGCCTTTTTGTGGTTGCAGCTTAAACCGTTTTCGATGTGGCATCCCATTCAATACATGAGGAATATTGCCACAAATCACATTTTTCAGGACTAATCCGTGGTGGTTGTAAAACATTATCGAGGCAACGCCACCCGGTTTAACTTGTTCAAGCAATAAATCAAGCGCCTCTTTAGGATCGGCTAACCATTCCATTACGGCATGAAACATCACAAAATCGACTTTTCCATCGAGATGTTCTGCGACTTTTTGTACCGGTGAATGAATAAATCGATATTGCTCTAACAAACCCGCTTCGCTGATACTTTCTTCTGCGAGCTTCAGCATTTCAGAAGAGAGGTCACACAGAGAAACGTTATGCCCAAGCGACGCAATTTTTTGCGACATCTGTGCAAGTCCGCCTCCAGCATCAAGCACATGCAGTGGCGAAGCTGATTGTTCAAATTTGCTCAAAGCTTGTTCTAAATCTTCCCATACGATGATCTGACGGATCTCTCCTTTGTCAGAACCGTAAATATTTTTTGCAAATTTGTGGGCAATATCGTCGAAATTACGGTCTTCAGTCACGGCTACTTGAGTTATTATGTCCTATCGTGCCTGCTATTCTGTCACAGGAATTTCAGGAATAAAGAGGCGATGTCTCTTTTTACTACTAAGTGATGTTTTTTCGGACTATTCGGATATGTTTGAGCTGAAAAAAGTAGTGTCTTCGCTATTGATGCCACTGCCAGCAATGTTAATTCTCGCTTTTCTGGGTTTAGCCCTAGTGATGTTTACTACCAAAAGGAAGACTGGTTGCCTAATCACCCTTTCAGCCCTATGTGGTATTTTCCTAATCGCTTTCCAGCCAGTTTCTAGTCAACTTTTAATGCCAATGGAAAGGCAACACACCGCTTTTTTACCTGTCGATGAAACCGTCGATTACGTGATGGTTCTCGGAAGTGGTCACGTCGTAGATGACCAAATTCCACCGACATCAGAACTTAGTCGCACCGGCCTGATGCGCTTAAGTGAAGGGATTCGTATTCTACGCCTTTACCCTGGTGCAAAACTTATTTTGTCTGGCTATGGCGCAGGCACTGAAGTAAGTAACGCAAGAATGATGGCTAAAGTTGCATTAGCACTAGGCGTAGCAAAACCTGATATCATTCTGCTTGAAACAGCAAAAGACACCTGGGAAGAAGCCCGCCAAGCTGCTGCGTTTGTTAAGAATAAAAGAATGGTGCTAGTGACTTCAGCTAGCCATATGACTCGCGCACTGAATGAATTCAATGCTGCCGGCATGAAACCTCTACCAGCACCAACTAACTACCTTGCACAAGAAGGGATTGTTGAGCCTTGGAATAAGTATATGCCAAAAGCTCTCTACCTTGAGCAGACTGAGCGTTACTGGCACGAAACCATGGGGTTGGTTTGGCAAAGCCTGCGTGATTGGCTTGATACAAGTAATGACCCGGTCGAAGAGCCTATTGTTGTTCCCGAAGCATCCAACCTTGTTGAAGGTGGCAGTGACGTTTCTGCAGCACAGTCTCAATAAGCAGATTGCATAAAATATTCAGTAAAAAAAAGCCGAGACATCAAAGATGCCTCGGCTTTTTAACATTCAAATATCCTAATACACTCAACGGGAATTAGTCACCAGCAAACATGTAACCTTCACCGTGAACCGTCACAAAAATTTGTGGGTTCTTAGGATCGAACTCCATTTTTGCACGCATACGACGGATTAGTACGTCGATGGTACGGTCATTAGGCGCATCCACACGGTGGCTAATCATATTGAGAATACGCTCACGGCTTAACACCTGATTTGGGTAAGAAGACAGTGCAACCAATAATTCGTATTCAGCTTTCGTCAGTTTAACCGGTTCACCGTTTTTGCTTAACGCACGACGAGGGATATCAAATGTCCACTCACCAAAACGAACCACTGATTCATCTTCTGGTTCTTCAGCCGCACCTGCTGCCGTTTTACGAGCGGCAGAAATACGCCAAAGTAGGTTTTTAACTCGAACCAATAACTCGCGAAGTTCGAAGGGTTTAGTAACATAATCGTCAGCGCCCATTTCAAGGCCTACAATTTTGTCGATGCTATCCGTGCGTCCAGTAACTAAAATAATTCCAATGTCTGATTGACTGCGTAATTCGCGAGTTAGCATCAATCCATCTTCGCCTGGTAAGTTGATGTCCAGCATAATGAGGTCAACGTTGTTTTCTTCTAACACGCCTCTCATTTGAGCGCCGCTTTCGGCTTCGCTAACTGTGTAACCTTCGTTCTGGAAGTATCCAACCAGTTTACTGCGGGTTACCACATCATCTTCTACGACTAATACGTGATAGCTCATCTACACCACTTTTCTTATTTAATAGTTTCAGTGACTATTCTATTCATAACTCGTAACAATTCTAGTAGTACACGAGATAAAAGCCAGAAACATGGATTTTTTTTGATACAAGACAATCTTAAACCTTGCTATTTATCTTCCATCGCAATTCAATATAGGCATTACTACTAACGAGTAACTTTGCGTTTCGCAAATAACCTTGTTATTCAGCCTTCGTACCCTAGGTATTACGAAAGACGATATTAGGATTAATCAAATGAAAGAAACGAAAGCATTCAACGAGCAAAGAGCCGAAATATACTGGTGGCTATCAAGCTTATTCGCCAAAGAGCTCACCCAAGAAGAACTCGATCACTACCACTCTGTTGAGATTCGTTCTTTCCTAACTGGTTTAGGCGAAAATGAAACACTAAAGCCTGCGATTGATCGCTTAGTCGATGCACTGAACCGTCTCCAAACACGTGAAGATGCCCAACTAGAACTGTCTGCAGACTTTTGCGATCTTTTCTTAAAGACAGACAAACACGGCGCTCTTCCTTACGCTTCCATGTATATCGGCGAAACTGGCCTTTTAAATGATAAGCCTGCAAGAGATATGGAAGAGATCATGGCCAAGCACAACTTAGTCGTGAACCAAGACTTAAAAGAGCCAGCAGACCACATCGCTATCGAACTCGATTTTCTTGGTAACTTGATCATCCGTTCTAATGAAACGGATCTTGAAGAAGAACTCGAAAAATCGTTCGCCGTTCAACAGCAGTTTATCGAACAACAACTGCTTACTTGGGTGCCAAGGTTCAACGTAAAATGTCATGACGTTGACGAATTCGGTTTCTACGCTTCAGTCTCAGCTCTGCTACTGGCATTCTGCACATTAGACACTCAATACCTCGCTGGTGAATAAGTTTATTGGATGATTTGGTAAACAAATTCAGCAGAATGTGACAATTCACCCGGATTTCTGGGTGAATTTTATTGCGAGTAATTTCTAGTCAGTCTAAAATTGTGACCGCAAACGATAAAATATGAAACATTCACGAAATGCTATGCTTATTAAAGTTCAGAGCATTTCGGTGTTAAGACAAGCCGCTCAATAGCGGTTTTTTGTTTTTTAGCACTTTAGTACCCAAAGAGCCCTACAAATTTAAGCTCTTAGTTAGGTAGCTTAACGGCTACTTCATTCCGTACTTTGGGAAAGTAGCTTCTAATAGGATAAAACCATGGCCACTATCAAAGATGTCGCTCGCTTAGCCGGCGTATCAACAACAACCGTTTCTCACGTAATCAACAAAACTCGCTTTGTTGCTGAAGCGACTCAAGAAAAAGTAAACAAAGCAGTAGATGAACTTAACTATGCGCCAAGTGCAGTTGCTCGTAGTTTGAAGTGCAATACAACACGCACTATCGGCATGCTAGTTACTCAATCAACTAACCTATTCTTCTCTGAAGTTATCGATGGTGTTGAGAGCTACTGTTACCGTCAAGGTTACACTTTGATCCTGTGTAATACGGGCGGTATCTATGAGAAGCAACGTGATTACATTCGAATGCTTGCTGAGAAACGTGTAGATGGCATCTTAGTGATGTGTTCTGACCTAACTGAAGAACTTAGAGAGATGTTAGACCGTCACGCTGACATCCCTAAAGTAATAATGGACTGGGGTCCAGAGAGTTCTCAAGCTGATAAGATCATCGATAACTCTGAAGAAGGTGGCTATCTAGCAACCAAATACCTCATTGAACGCGGTCACTCTAAGATTGCTTGTTTAAGTGGCCACTTAGACAAAGCAGCATGTGTTGAGCGTATCGCTGGTTACAAGCGTGCACTCAATGAAGCAAAGATTACTGCCGATGATGATATGATCATTGAAGGTAACTTCGAGTGTGATACGGCTGTTCTTGCTGCAGAGCAAATCGTAGAGATGGAAGATCGTCCAACCGCAGTATTCTGTTTTAATGACACAATGGCACTAGGCCTAATGAGCCGCCTGCAAGAGAAAGGAATTCGCATTCCTGAAGATATTTCCGTGATTGGTTACGACAACATCGAACTGGCTGAATACTTCTCTCCACCGTTAACTACGGTTCACCAACCTAAGCGTCGTGTTGGTAAGAATGCATTCGAAATTCTGTTAGAGCGCATAAAAGATAAAGATCATGAAAAACGCGTCTTCGAAATGCACCCTGAAATTGTTGAGCGAAGTACAGTTAAAACGTTAAATTAATTGACAACTCGAGTTTAATTGCATCAAGCGCACCTTTAGGTGCGCTTTTTTTATCAACAGCTATAATGAACTCATATGCACAAAGGAAAGATCATTAATTGAAGCAACATCACATTTTGAAATATCAACTGTGAGCCTCATTCAACAAAAACTTTATTCTATTCAATCAGTCACGCACAGGGCAAACCACTTGAAAAAGTGAGACGCAAAGCTTCCGGCCTAAACCACTCGTTGGTATGGTAGCGGGGTTACCGATGGCAAAATGCAGTAAGTACTAATAATTTAGTAATTTACGGCTTATTGACAATTTAATTGCAACATTTTGCTAATCTCTCGGACCTGCTTATTTGGTGGCGTAGTTCAAATACACCGAGATAAATAACATGGATAAACCGATACTAAAGGACTCAATGAAGTTATTTGAGCCCCTAGGAAAAATAAAATCACGCTCAATGTTTGGTGGCTTCGGTCTTTTTGCTGATGACACTATGTTTGCTCTGGTTGTAAATGACCAGCTGCACATACGAGCAGAAAAATGCACAACAAAACAATTCGAACAACAAGGGTTTCAACCGTACGTCTACAAAAAACGTGGTTTCCCTGTCGTTACTAAATATTTCGCTTTACCTGAAGGCCTGTGGCAAGACCAAGAAAAAATCTTGCAGCTTGCAACCACGTCTCTAGGTTTTGCTAAAGAAGAAAAAGCCGAGCAGTCTTCTGCTAAGCCTACTCGACTCAAAGATCTGCCTAACCTTCGACTCGCTACTGAACGCATGTTGAAAAAAGCAGGGATCGATTCCGTAGAACGTTTATATGAATCAGGCTCTGTAAACGCATTTAACGCCATCAAGGAATCGCATGCGTCTTCTGTCAGTATTGAACTACTTTGGGCGCTAGAAGGTGCGATCAATGGTACACATTGGTCAGTTATACCGCAGCAGCGTCGTGAAGAGCTTATCAATCGCGTCAATTAGCATTGTCAGTGCAAACTATCTACATAACTAAGCCGCATTTTTGCGGCTTTTTTTATATCTACTGAAAGTTAATCTAAGCTTTGCCTGTCTATCTATACTATCGGTATGCATTGAAAATTTAGAGGAAGTATCAATGAGTAAGAAAATGATATTGGGTATTATATTGGTAGTAATCATCGTCTTGTTAGGCGTCAATTTTGGCCAATACCTCACGCTTGAAAATGCCAAGGCCCAACAAGCCGTTTTAAATGACTACATTGACAGCAACTTTATTGCCGCCGCCGCTATCTATTTTGTTGCGTATGTAATGATCACTGCTTTCTCAATTCCTGGCGCCGCTGTTGTTACCCTGCTTGGAGCTGCTCTATTTGGCTTCTGGAATAGTTTACTGCTGGTATCTTTCGCAAGTGCAATTGGTGCTACCCTCGCTTTTCTAAGTAGCCGCTATCTGTTACGTGACTGGATTCAAACCAAGTTTGGTGACAAGTTAGCGACAATTAACAAGGGCGTTGAAAAAGACGGCGCATTTTACTTGTTTTCTCTGCGTCTAATTCCTGTATTCCCATTCTTCCTTATCAACCTGTTGATGGGTCTAACTCCTATGTCGGTGAGTCGTTACTACATTACGAGTCAAATCGGGATGTTGCCGGGTACTGCTGTTTTCTTGAATGCAGGTACTCAACTCGCAGAAATTGATTCACTTTCGGGCATCGTGTCGCCTTCAGTACTATTGTCATTTGCATTACTGGGTATATTCCCAATTATTGCTAAGTGGTTGATGGGGAAGTTTCGCTCAACACCAGTGGCTGAATAACGTATATAGCTAAATAACGCATATAGCCAGATAAGGTTCTATTTCAATGAAGATCTTCAGTGCATCGAATCCGACAGAAGCCCACATCATCTGTGGATTACTAGAAAGTGAGAATATTGCGTGTGAAGTCCGTGGGGAGGGTTTGTTTGGTTTGAAAGGTGAAATCCCATTCACAGAAGAAACTGACCCTTACGTATGGTTATATGAGCCAGAATTGGCCAGTAAAGCCCGCACGATTGTTAATGACTACCAAAAACAGCAAGATTCTATTATCTATGAAGAGTGGCGTTGTAGTAAATGTCATGAAGTTAACGAAGCTCAATTTGGTTCATGCTGGCAGTGCGGCGCTGCTTCACCTGAATAGCAGAGTTTCCATTATTACAGAAAATGATTCTGTAAAAGACAACCTCCAAATAAAAACGGGAAGCTAAAATTAGCTTCCCGTTTTTATTTTAATTCTATTCAAACATCTGTTCTGATAAAGAACCTAGATAATCACTGAATTTGCTTTTGAATAAAAGCGATAGATTGTTGATTGAATTCTTCAGGGTTTTCGACATTACATACATGCCCACAGTTAGCGATTTCTACCAACTCACTCGACTCATGCGCTTCCACCATTTCTTTAACAGGCTTGATGAACATATAATCGCGTTCACCCATCAAATACAAAGTTGGAATCGGCAACTCTCTGTCTTTGAAGTACTTCATCAATGGATTTACGTCAGCTGTGAGGATAAACCAACGTTTAAACTCTTTTTGGCACAGCTTTTTAGCTTCGCGGATAAACAAGTGACGTGACTCTTTCTGACTTTTTTGCGGCATCACAACATAAGCAAATAAGCTGTATAACCACATATAAGGAATAATGTGCTTACTCAGGTTTCCTAATTTGATTAAGACTTGAGAGCGAGTGTTAAGTTTAGTAACCGCACCACCAAGCACCATAGAGCGCACTCTGCTCGCAGCCAATTCAGCCACGTTGCGAACGATAATCGTGCCCAAAGACATACCCACGAAGTGCGCAGAGCGGATTTTGAGATGGTCTAACACTTTAAGAATATCAAGCGTCACCGATTTGAACGTATAACGATTCGAAATCAGTTCTTTAAGTATGTTGTCTGATTTACCATGCCCTCTGAGGTCGATGAGAAGCAAATTGAAGTGCTGCTTATACGCTTTGATCTGCTTGAACCAAATGGAGGAACTGCCTCCTGCGCCATGCACAAATACAACCCACTCATCACTCGTAGGGTGAGTAAATGTTTTATGAAATAGTAAACTCTCAGACATACCTATCGCTTTAATTATTGGAGTGGAGCTCTGCCTCATCACGAGGCGATGACCAAGGATATCACGCTATTAAGAACTTTAAGTGATAATAGTGTCAAACCTAACATTAGTCATGTGAATACCTACCCTGCCTTTTCTACATGACTAAAATGAGTTTGCAAGCTTTGTCTTCGCAAACGAGATGTGCTCTGACCAGAAAACAAGAAGGCACTCTGCTATCAGAGTGCCTTCTTCTATTAAGAACTGCAATTGTTCATAAACCAACTTTTTAAGCTAAGTCAGCAAGTTAAAATGCAGAGTGGTACATCACAAGGTATTCTTTTGCCGCATCTTCCCAACTAAAATCTTGCTGCATTGCATAAAGCTGAACACGCTTAATTTCAGATGAATTTTGAGCATAAAGCAGCAATGAACGATGCAATACTGCCAGTAGCGCTTGCGGTGTTGGCTCTTCAAAAGCAAACCCTGTCGCTACCTCAGGATCCTGATCGTAATCATTCACACTGTCTTTTAAGCCGCCTACAGAGCGAACAATAGGCAAAGTACCATAAGCCATACTATAGATTTGATTTAAACCACAAGGTTCAAATTCAGAAGGCATCAAAAAGAAATCAGAGCCAGCTTCAACCAAGTGCGCTAGTTCATTATTGTAGGCTTCTACGAATGAGAACTTGTCTGAGTGAAGTGCTGATAGCTCTTTCAACTGACTCGCCAAAACCGGATCACCTGTACCGACAATCACAATCTGAAGGTCGTTTTTCAAGAACTGATCGATGATAGGCAGTAAGTAGTGAACGCCTTTTTGATTCGTCAGGCGACAAACCATGCCATAAACCGCGCAATCGGCAACGGGTAAACCCACGTCTTGTTGCAGCTTTTGCTTACAAGCTGATTTTCCGCGAGCCATGCTGTGCTTAGTCGCTTTATATTTACGAGGAAGGAAAGCGTCTGTTTCCGGGTTCCAAGCTCCGTAATCGCAACCATTCAAAATGCCGACTAGATCAGAAGCTCTGTGTTGAAACTCAGCCGCCATACCGTGACTGCCGAGCTCTGTTTTTAGCTCTTCCGCATAAGTTGGACTTACTGCGTTCACTTTATCTGCGCACAGCACACCAGCTTTGAGCATAGTCACATGTGTATTACTAACGGCCGCTTCCGGAACATTCCGACTGTGCATTTCAGGAAGACATTGCAGCTCATCGTAGGCAAACACACCTTTAAAAACCGCATTGTGAATCGAGATAACACTGCGCGTATTTTCAAAGAAATCGTGTTGTTGATAACGCGACTTAAGCAAGAAAGGAACAAACCCTGTATGCCAGTCATTTGCATGAATGATATCAGGCTGGAAGCCAAGCTTAGGGAGCATATCAAGACAGGCTGCACTGAAGAACGAGAAGCGCTCTCCATTATCAGCATAAGCTTGATTGTTTTCAGCGTACATTTCAGGACGGTCGAAATATTTGGCACATTCAATACCAAAAACTGGAACGCCTTCTACGCTCAGTTTTTTCACTTGGTAAGCCGTATGAGGCCAATGATCGAGTTCAGTCGATAAAACAACTTCTGCTGAATCAATGTTTGGAATATTTCTATAGGCGGGGATAGTCACTCGAACGTCCTGTTCGAGTGTTTGCAACGCTTTCGGCAGTGCCTTGGCTACATCAGCCAAGCCACCACTTTTAATCAAGCCTTCAACTTCAGACGCTACAAAAAGTACCGAGAGAGTCTTAGTAACCAACTCGTGCTCCTTTAGAAATCACTACGACACCATCGTCAGATACGTGGTAATGCTTTTTGTCTTCTGTCAGATTTACACCAATCTGTGTACCCGGTGCGATATCTGCATCTTTATCAATGATAACGCGGCGCAGGATACAACCCTCACCCACTTTTACATCACCGAGTAAGATACTTTCGCTAATATCACACGCTGATGCGATATTGCTGCGGAAACCCAGTACACTCTTTTCAATACGCGAACCACGTACGTAACTACCGCTACAAACAAGACTATCAATGATCTGAATTCGACCATTTGCCGAATCAGTAAACGTAGCAGGTGGTAGTGGCGGGTAATAAGTGTGTAGAGGCCATTTACGGTTGTATAGCGAGAATGGCGCATCTTTCTTAAGAAGGTCCATGTGCGCTTGCCAGTACGCGTCAATCGTACCTACATCGCGCCAGTAAACTTCTTCTTTCTCACCAGTAATACGATTGGTGCTGAAATCATAAACAAACACATCACCACGTGGGAACATGTTTGGAATAATGTCTTTGCCGAAATCGTGTGTCGAACCTTCTCTATCAGCATCTTCCGTTAGTTCAGCAAAAAGCTCTTTCGCTTCGAACACGTAGTTGCCCATTGAAACGAGCGCTGATTCTGGATCTCCCGGGATCGACTTCGGATTTGCAGGTTTCTCTTCAAAGCCAATCATACGGCCATCAGCATCAACCTCAATAACACCGAATTCTGATGCTTCAGCAAGCGGCATACGCAGTGCAGAAACGGTTAGAGCCGCTTTCTTCTCTTTATGGAAATCAAGCATCTGTTTGATGTCCATCTTATAGATATGGTCTGAACCAAAAATACAGACTTGATCAGGTTCTTCCAACTCCATAAAGCCCATGTTTTGGTAGATAGCATCTGCTGTGCCTTCATACCAACGCTTTCCTTTACGCATTTGTGCAGGAATTGGGTCGATGAAACGGTCTGTTATACCACTGATATTCCAGCCTTTTTTCATATGGTGGAACAGTGACTGTGACTTAAATTGTGTTAATACGTAGATCTTCATTAGATCAGCATTAACGAAGTTGTTCAAAGCGAAATCAATTAAGCGGTAACTACCACCGAAAGGAACCGAGGGTTTGCTGCGAGATTCAGTTAAAGGTCTTAAGCGAGAGCCTTCACCACCAGCAAGAATCATTCCCAATACACCAGCCATTTTATTCTCCATATATCTATAGCTTGTCGATGTTAGTACTCGTAGAGGTATCTTCCTCTGGGGGATGAGCACCAACACTTATTTCGGTATTTAGCGAATATCCATTCACATACAGTGACAATATCCTAAGCCAAACGTTGTTATGTGTGCACTATTCTTTGCACTTGGTTTTATATACGTTATCGACTTTTCGGCCGAATTCAATTTTTAATACGCCATTCTGTGGTACGTGAGCTGATTGCTTTCCTAAGACTTAAAGCAGCTCACACTACATCGTCCAGACGAAACATTACATTAACACCCGACACACATCAGGTATACAACTAAACGCTGATCTGTGAGTTACAATATTTTAATTAAGTTACATTCTCGTTAAAATTGCATAAGAAGATGTGATTAATTTCTGTTATTTATTTTGCAGTGTGAATTTAATAAATTCTCGCAGACGAAACACCAAATCAACAAGTTGCATATTTAGTCATGTTGAGATCAAAAAAAGCAGCCTAATGGCTGCTTTTTCATCAATAACGTTCAGTTACTTCTCTTTAGGCTTTTTACGCTTATCCGTAACTTCCCACTTACCGTCGATGTACAACGCAGTCCAACCGGACGGTTTTCCATCTACTTCAGTACGAACGTAGTTTTCTTTGGTCTTACGACTAAAACGAACCACTGTAGGCTTGCCATCAGGGTCAGCAACTGGCGCTGATGTTAGGTACTGGAACTTAGGCGAGATACGGTCTTTAAAACGAACCAGCTCTTCCACCAATGGTGCACGTGTTTCACGTGATTTAGGGAAGTTACTCGCAGCCATAAATAGACCAGAAGCACCATCACGAAGAACAAAGTACGCGTCTGAATTTTCACACGGAAGTTCAGGAAAATGTACAGGGTCTTCTTTCGGTGGCGCTACTTCGCCATTTTTCAGAATCTTACGAGTGTTCTTACAATCTTCACTCGTACAATCCATGTATTTACCAAAACGACCGTTCTTCAGAACCATGTCAGAACCACATTTGTCACACTCAACAAGTGGACCATCGTAGCCTTTTACTTTAAATTCACCGTGTTCAACCACATAACCTTCACAGTTCGGGTTGTTACCACATACGTGCATCTTACGCTTATCATCGATTAGATAAGCATCCATTGCCGTTTCACAAATAGGACAACGCTTTTTAGCTCGAAGTGCTGCTGTTTCAACGTCTTCTTCAAGCACGTTGATAATGCCCTCTTCATCACCAAGGTTGATTGTTGTCTTACAACGCTCTTTTGGAGGAAGTGCATAACCAGAACAACCAAGGAATACGCCTGTCGAAGCAGTACGAATGCCCATTTTACGGCTACAAGTCGGACACTCAATATCGGTTTCCACGATATGATTTGGCTTCATACCACCAGCGTCTTCGTCTAAGTCTGCTTTTTCCAAATCGCCAGTAAAGTCTTCGAAGAAGTTATCTAGCACGCCTTTCCAGCTTGCTTCGCCTTCTGCGATTTGGTCCAACTTCTGCTCCATACGAGCAGTGAAGTCGTAGTTCATTAGGTCGTTGAAGCTGCCGTCTAGACGGTCAGTAACAATTTCACCCATCTTCTCAGCATAGAAACGACGCTGTTCAACTTTTACATAACCACGATCTTGAATCGTCGAGATGATTGATGCGTATGTTGAAGGACGACCAATACCACGCTTCTCAAGCTCTTTAACTAGCGCCGCTTCAGTGAAACGAGCCGGTGGCTTAGTGAAGTGCTGTTTAGGGTCTAGCGCGATCAAATCAAGCTTATCGCCGATCTGTACTGCTGGAAGGATCGTATCTTCGTTTTTACCCATTGGACGCTGAACACGAGTCCAACCATCAAATTTAAGGATACGACCTTTTGCTTTTAACGTGTACTCATCTGCTTTAACGCTTACTGTCGTTGAATCGTATTGAGCTGGCGTCATTTGACACGCAACGAACTGATTCCAAATCAGTGAATAAAGCTTGTGTGCGTCTGCGTCTACGCCGTTTAGATCTTCCGACTTAACATCTACACTTGAAGGACGAATCGCTTCGTGGGCCTCTTGAGCGCCCTCTTTGCTGCCGTATACAAGTGCTTTAGGTGGAAGGTATTGCGCGCCGTACTCAGAACCAATGTATTCACGAGCGGCTTCTACAGCTTCTGAACTCAAGTTGGTTGAGTCAGTACGCATATAAGTGATGTAACCCGCTTCATACAGGCGTTGAGCCAACATCATGGTTTTCTTTACGCCATAACCAAGACGCGTACTCGCCGCTTGCTGCAGCGTCGACGTGATGTAAGGTGCAGACGGCTTACTCTTTGTTGGGCGGTCTTCACGTTTACATACTTCATATTGCGCTTTTTCTAAAACGCTAACAGCAGCTTGTGTTTGCGCTTCATTTTCAGGTTTAAACGCAACACCGTCTTTCTGCGCTACTTGCAGTCTAAAGTCGGTTTTCTCTGCTGTTTTAGTATCAGCATGCACATCCCAGAACTCTTCAGGGATAAAGGCGTTGATCTCGCGCTCACGCTCTACCAGCAGTTTTACCGCTACTGATTGAACACGGCCAGCGGACAGGCCTCGTGCTACTTTTTTCCAAAGCAGAGGTGACACCATAAAGCCAACAACACGGTCCATAAAACGTCGTGCTTGTTGTGCGTTTACGCCATCAATGTTTAGCTCACCTGGAGTTTCGAAAGCTTGTTGAATAGCATTCTTGGTGATTTCGTTAAAAACCACTCGCTTGTATCGCGTTTCATCGCCACCGATGATCTCACGAAGGTGCCATGCGATAGCTTCTCCTTCGCGGTCCAAATCGGTTGCGAGATAAACATGGTCTGCGTTCTCAGCCAGTTTTTGCAATTCAGCGACGACTTTCTCTTTACCAGGTAGGATTTGGTAGTTCGCTTCCCACTCTTTATACGGGTTGATACCCATCTTTTTGATAAGAGCTTTGCGATCTTTTTCTTTCTTGATACGAGCTTTATCTTCTGGGCTCATACCCTTGGTTGAAACTGCAGCAGCCTTTTGACCAGTACTTTGACCCGCCGTTGGTAAATCACGTACGTGACCTACACTCGACTTAACGACAAAGTCTTTGCCAAGATATTTATTGATAGTTTTAGCCTTGGCTGGCGACTCCACTATAACGAGCGATTTACCCATATTGACTCTAACGTCCTTAATCACGATGCTTCAGCACCAACAATTTAGCTTGTGGGCTTTTACGCATGATATTCTAAATTCATTGCTTCTTTTTTTACTATTGTGCGAGATTACTAGAAGATCAACCGCTTTTTTCAAAATTGGATCTGATCGCTCGACAATTCGACGACTCACTGATAAAAGGGTCACAATATAGAGAAGCTATAAAGTACTCACGAAGAATACTTGCAAGAGCCTATTCATCAGGCATTACGTCTAAACGGGCTCATACTAAGCTTGTCCGCGAATCTAACGCGAGCCCCATTCAATTATTTTTGCCGTAAATCACAAAATAAATTGTGGATGTTTGAAAAGACTCTCTTAATCGGTTGTGAAATCATTGAATTTCTAGTTCGACACCATAAACTCAACGTTATATTCAGTTATCAGAGATAAACTCATGACAAAGAAAGTAATAGCAGAATTTGATTTACTGCTTATCGCAAACCAAATTATCCAATCACATGATGACTACATTGAAGGCATGCGCGCAAACAGCGTAGTAGAAAAAGACGATGTACTCGTCTTCAAAGGTGAATACTTCTTAGACAGCAATGGAATGCCGACCGAGAATACAACCGCGGTATTTAACATGTTTAAATACTTAGCGCACCACCTTTCGAAAGAATTTACAATTCAGCAATAATTAAAAAGCTTGCCATTTAGGCAAGCTTTTTCAGTTCCTGAACCTTTACTGGCTCAGCATTTTCAACTTATCGAAGTAATCAGGGAATGTCTTTGACGTACAACCTGGATCGTTAATCGTCACAGGCGTATCGCTCAAAGCAACCAGTGAGAAACACATCGCCATACGGTGATCATCGTAAGTATCAATCGCCGCGTGAGTCAGTTCTGCTACAGGGTTAACAATGATGTAATCTTCACCCTCTTCCACTTCAGCACCAACTTTGCGTAGCTCTGTAGCCATTGCAGCCAAGCGGTCTGTCTCTTTCACACGCCAGTTGTAGACATTACGGATTGCCGTTGTACCTTTAGCAAACAACGCGGTCGTCGCGATAGTCATCGCAGCATCTGGAATATGATTATAGTCCATATCAATGCCTTTCAGCTCACCACAACGAGAAATAACATAGTCGTCACCCCATTCGATTTCGGCACCCATTTTCTCAAGCGCATCAGCGAATTGGATATCACCTTGGATACTGTTTTTACCAATACCAGTAACCTTAATCTCACCACCTTTAATCGCAGCCGCAGCAAGGAAATATGACGCAGATGATGCATCACCTTCAACCAAGAAATCACCCGGTGCCGAGTAAGATTGCCCAGTGGGAATAACAAACTCTTGGTAATCATTATTGATCACGTCCACACCAAATTGCTTCATGATGTGCAGCGTAATATCGATGTAAGGTTTAGAAACTAATTCACCTTCAATTTTAATGGTCACTTCACCTTCAGCTAAGGGCGCAGCCATCAAAAATGCCGTCAAAAACTGGCTAGAGATAGAACCGTCGATAGAAACCGTACCGCTCTTCAAACCTGTACCTGTGATCTTCAATGGTGGGTAGTTTTCGTTTTCTAAGTATTCAACGTCGGCACCAGCAGCTCGCAGTGCAGTTACTAAATGGCCAATTGGGCGCTCTTTCATGCGCGGCTCACCAGTAAGAACGTATTCACCGCGACCTAAACATAGTGCAGCCGCCAGAGGACGCATCGCCGTACCCGCGTTACCTAAAAAAAGCTCTAGGGCTTTATCACTTGAGAATACACCACCAACACCCGTTACTTCACAAACAGTTTTGTCTGCAGACAGCTGATAATTAACACCTAGTTGAGTCAAGGCATTCAACATATGGCGAATGTCATCACTGTCTAGCAAGTTTGTTAGGCGAGTGGTTCCCGTTGAAAGTGCAGCCAAAAGAAGTGCACGGTTGGAAACGCTTTTTGAACCAGGTAGGTTAACTTCCCCGTTCACTTTTTGAATTGGTTGTAACGTAAGGCTTTCCATTAAATCTTATAGTCCTTGTACCACCCGAAGTCACTGGCGCGTATTTATTTTCGGGTGATGAATAATTCTTCGTACTTGCAGACTAACGAACTTTTCCAACGAACTCCAGAGCTAATCCCACTCAATCAGGTGATTAATTAGCCAATCAATCGTATTTATATACTAGTACACTAGATCAACTCGAACACCATCTGAAAAATAGAGAATTCGTACATCATCGCCTCGGTTAAACAGCATCGAGTTATCGACATCTTGGATGATGTTGACCAACTTATCGTCTTTAGTTTTGACCAATAACTCGACCAGTTTGTACTCTACTTTATATTGTGTGTTACCGCGGTTACGAGCAATACCCGCACCTGCTACTGCACCGACAGCTGTCGCTACTTCTTTACCGGTGCCGCCGCCAAACTGGTTACCAATCAAGCCACCAATCGCCGCACCTAACAAGGTTTCCCAACCATTCGCTTTCGATTCAACGATCTCTTGCTGAGTGATGTATCTAACCGTATTAATCTCACCATAAACCACCTCGTTTACTGGTCGAGCTTGGTTTCTGTTGTAAGCTGCATTTGCCAACATGGGCAAAACAAGTAAAATCCAAAGCAACTTCTTCATGGTAAAACTCCTAAAGACCTCTTGGTCAGTGATTAATCTGTAATGCGGTACTTATGACTATATACCTAACCGAACTTGATACTACTAGTATAGAGTTTCCTTCGCCTTTCGACGCGCTTGATGAACCCAACGGTCTGCTCGCCTTCGGTGGTGATTTATCACCAATGCGAATTTTAAACGCTTATAGCCAAGGTATATTTCCATGGTATGGCCCAGGTGAGCCTATACTTTGGTGGAGCCCTGCACCGCGAGCGGTATTTAATCCTAAGACATTCGAACCGTCAAAAAGTCTTAAAAAGTTTCAAAGAAAGCACAATTACCGTGTCAGCATCAACCAAGCGACGGACAGAGTAATTGGGTATTGCTCTTCACTAAGACCCGAAGAAGAAACCTGGCTAAACAGTGACATGCAGTCAGCCTACCGCAAACTCGCTTCATTAGGTTTCTGCCACTCGGTTGAGGTTTGGCAAGATGATGAGCTAATCGGCGGACTTTATGGCTTACAAAGAGGCCAAGTCTTTTGCGGTGAATCGATGTTCAGCCTAAAGAGCAATGCCTCTAAAATTGCGCTGTGGTACTTTTGTGAACACTTTACACAATTCGGCGGACAAATGATTGATTGCCAAGTCATGAACCCTCACTTGGAATCCTTAGGCGCTATCGAGGTTGATAGGGATGAATTCCTAGGTTCCCTGCAATTACTCAAAGAATTCTCCGTTAACGATGCATGCTTTAAAACCCAATGGCTAAAGGAAATGCCTTAATGAATCCAGATTTACAACAAATCAGAATTGGATTAACAGACAATCACGCTTGCAGCTACTTATCTCACCTCGAAGAGAGAGTGGCGGTCACGCTTGATGAACACATGCACACCTCAGATAACTATGAAGTTCTGCTTGCGAATGGATTTCGCCGCAGTGGAGCAACCATTTATAAGCCACATTGCGATAATTGCTCAGCATGCCAAGCGATTCGGCTTTCTATTCCTGAGGTAAAGCTTTCCAAAAGCCAACGACGAATCCTTAACAAGGGAAAATCACTGCGTTGGGAACTGAAAGATGAGATGGATGACAACTGGTTTGATTTATACAGTCGCTATATCACCGCTCGTCACCGTTCGGGAACCATGTATCCACCAAAGAAAGAAGAGTTTCTACAGTTCTCTAAAAATGAGTGGCTTACTACAAAGTTCATGCATATCTATGATGAGAACAAGTTGGTTGCTATCGCCGTAACCGACATCATGACTCACTGTACAAGCGCATTTTATACCTTCTTCGATCCTGATATCGACATTTCGATGGGAACACTTGGCGTTCTATTTCAGATCCAACATGCCCAGAAAGAACAAAAACAATGGTTATATTTGGGTTATCAAATCGATGAATGCCCTGCGATGAACTATAAAGTACGATTTCAACGTCATCAAAGGCTAGTAAATCAGCGGTGGCAAGGGTAGAATACGCGACAACTTTACATATTTTGATTTTAACGGCACAATCAAGCCGTTGAAAACCGCCAAATTTCGAAAGAGGATTAGATGGCTAAAGAAGACGTAATCGAGATGCAAGGCACTGTCCTTGATACTCTACCAAACACAATGTTCCGTGTTGAGCTTGAAAACGGTCACGTAGTGACAGCACACATCTCTGGTAAAATGCGTAAGAACTACATCCGTATTCTTACTGGTGATAAAGTAACTGTTGAGATGACTCCATACGACCTTTCTAAAGGCCGCATCGTCTTCCGTGCTCGTTAATTTTTAATTATCGACTACGATAAGAAGCGGAGCTTAATGCTCCGTTTTTTATCGCCTAAATTTTTTACCACTCCAACATCTCTCGCATCTCTCGCATCTCTCGCATCTCTCGCATCTCTCGCATCTCTCGCATCTCTCGCATCTCTCGCATCTCTCGCATCTCTCGCATCTCTCGCATCTCTCGCATCTCTCGCAAGCATAAAAAAACGCACAACCGAAGTCATGCGTTTTATATTTAAACTTTTGATTTATCAATCACTTCGTTAGTGCATAACCTCTTCTTTAGCACCGACATAAACAAAGTCTAGGTCGTCTTTCTTCAGGGATACCTTCACAGTACCTCCGTCGACTAAACTACCAAACAATAACTCATTTGCCAGTGGCTTCTTAAGCTTGTCTTGAATAACACGTCCCATCGGACGAGCACCCATGGTCTTATCGTAACCTTTGTCTGCTAACCAATGGCGAGCATCTTCAGAAACCTCTAAAGATACGCCACGAGCATCCAGTTGAACCTGAAGCTCGACAATAAACTTATCAACAACTTGGCTAATCACAGTTGGATCAAGGCTGTTGAACCAAATGATATTATCGAGACGGTTACGGAACTCAGGAGTAAATACCTTCTTGATTTCGCCCATCGCATCTGGCGCATGATCTTGTTGGATCAGGCCAATCGATTTCTTCTCCGTTTCAGCTACACCAGCGTTAGTCGTCATCACTAAGATCACGTTACGGAAATCCGCTTTACGACCATTGTTATCAGTTAGCGTGCCGTTATCCATAACCTGTAGCAACAAGTTAAAGATATCTGGGTGAGCTTTTTCGATCTCATCAAGTAACACAACAGAGTGCGGGTTCTTGATTACGGCGTCAGTTAGCAGACCACCTTGATCGTAACCAACATAACCAGGAGGAGCACCAATCAAGCGGCTCACAGAGTGGCGCTCACCGTACTCAGACATATCAAAGCGTAGAAGCTCAATGCCCATCAATTTAGACAGTTGAACTGTCACCTCGGTTTTACCTACACCAGTAGGACCAGCAAACAAGAATGAACCAACTGGTTTATTGTCAGCGCCCAATCCGGCACGGGTCAGCTTAATCGCTTCACTCAACACATCGATTGCAGGATCTTGTCCGAATACCAACATTTTCATGCGGTCATCCAGTTTCTGTAGCGTGTCTTTGTCTGAAGACGATACTGACTTCTCTGGAATACGAGCCATTTTCGCAACCATTGACTCAATGTCCGCCACGCTAACCGTCTTCTTACGACGGCTTGCTGGTGCCAAACGGCTACGAGCGCCCGCTTCATCGATTACGTCAATGGCCTTATCGGGAAGGTGACGTTCATTAATGTATTTAGCTGACAGTTCCACCGCTGCACGCAACGCTTTGTTGGTATAGCGCACTTCGTGGTGAGCTTCGTATTTTGGCTTCAAGCCAATCAGAATCTTGGTAGTGTCATCTAGCGATGGTTCAATAATATCGATTTTCTGGAAGCGACGAGCTAGCGCACGCTCCTTCTCAAAAATACTGCTGTACTCTTGGTACGTTGTTGAGCCGATGCAACGTAATTTACCACTGCTTAGTAGTGGTTTAATTAAGTTTGCCGCATCAACCTGACCACCAGAGGCAGCGCCAGCACCAATAATGGTGTGGATCTCATCGATGAACAGAATCGCATCTTCTTCTTTCTCTAGTTGCTTAAGAATCGCTTTAAAACGTTTCTCAAAATCACCACGATACTTCGTTCCTGCTAGCAGCGAACCAATATCCAGAGAATAAATCACGCTGCTCTGAATGATTTCAGGCACTTGCCCTTCAACGATACGCCATGCTAAGCCTTCCGCAATGGCAGTTTTACCTACACCCGCTTCACCCACTAACAGAGGGTTGTTCTTACGACGACGACACAGAACTTGGATAGTACGTTCTAGCTCTTTGTCACGACCGATTAGTGGGTCAATATTGCCCTGCTTCGCTACTTCGTTAAGGTTAGTAGCAAAGTTTTCTAAACGGTCTTCGGAATTCGCTTCTTCAGCATTTTCTGCACCACCAAATGAATCAGATGGTGAAGGACTGTCTCCTTCATTGCTGGCTTTGGTAATACCGTGTGAGATGAAGTTAACAATATCTAAGCGGCTAATGTCATTTTTCTTAAGAAGATATGCCGCGTGAGATTCTTGCTCACTAAAAATAGCCACAAGTACGTTAGCACCTGTTACTTCTGCTGCGACCTGAAGATTGAACATGAAAAACAGCACGCTGAAGTACTCGTTGAAAACTCAGCGTAGGCTGGGTTTCACGAGTCTCGTCGCTTTCAGGGATAAGTGGAGTCGTTTGATCGATAAAAATATCGAGCTCATTGCGAAGAGCATCGAGATCAGCCTGACAAGCTTGGAGCGCTTCCTTGGCCGCATCATTTTCTAATAATGCTAGTAGGAGGTGTTCGACAGTCATGAATTCATGTCGCTTGTCTCGCGCACGAGCAAATGCGCCATTTAAACTCGTCTCTAATTCTTTATTTAGCATAAGTACCTCCTAAGGGAACAACAGTGTTGTTCGAGCAATTTATACTTGCTCCATTGTACATAGTAGCGGATGCTCATTTTCCTTTGAGTACATCGTGACCTGCGCTACCTTTGTTTCCGCTATTTCAGCACTGTACGTACCGCATATAGCTTTACCTTCATAATGAACCTTGAGCATCACTTCCGTTGCTTTTTCGATATCTAGTGAGAAGAATCGCTCTAGGATCTCGATTACAAAGTCCATAGGCGTGTAATCATCGTTATTTAATACAACGTTATACATTGCCGGTGGCTTTACTTTTGTCGCTTCTTTCTCCAGTAAATCTGAGCCTGGAGATGCCCATTCAAAGTTTCTGCTCATATCGCTTTGCTAAGGGTTATTTTTCGGAAGTCGTGAGTGTTTACCTAACTTAAATTTACCACATTCACGCTTTACGGTGTACTAAGAAACTGCACCGAGAAACAGTACCAAAAAATATTCCTCTATACTGAGCCTAATCCACCATTTCCATCGCTGCAAATAAAAGATCTCGATTAACAGGATTAACATATGTGATTGATTAAAAAGACACCATAACTATTGATACTGACGATAAGATCACCGCTAAGTTACTATTTAGTTAATAGTTTGCAGTTAATCTCGAATGTGATTTGTTATTAAAATTGATCAATTTTATACCAATTTGCTATTGACTGTGCTCAATCATTAGCTACATTGGAGCTAAAAGGTTTTTTAATACATTTTTGCAACATGATTTAAAACAAGTAACACGCTTTAAAAATTAACAATAAGGAATAATTACGCAGGGTAGCGTTAATTTCCGTAAGCAATGTATGAGATTCAAGCTATCAGCTGAAATTCTTTAGCTGGTAAGAATGATATCAATTGAACTTACAACTATTGATATAACAACGTTAGTAACAAAATGCATGAGGGATGTATAGCATGGCTACAGGTACAGTAAAATGGTTTAACAATGCCAAAGGGTTTGGCTTTATTTGTCCAGAAGGTGAAGACGGCGATATTTTCGCGCACTACTCCACAATACAAATGGAAGGTTATCGAACCCTAAAGGCTGGTCAGCAGGTCGACTATGAAGTAGAAAGTGGTCCTAAAGGCTCGCACGCTAGCTCCGTTGTTCCTGTAGAAGGCAGCGCCGCAAAATAGGCGAAGCCAACTCATGTTAACCTCCATCAATCGTCATTAACGGCTGACAGGTAAACAGAATATTGAAACCGCTCATTTAATGCCTGTAATACAGGATTACGTGAGCGGTTTTTTCGTTCCGGGATCTCTAAAGTTGCTCACTGGACAATCAGTTCGAGAATCTATTCTATTAAACTAGGTCTTAGGAAGTATTAGAAAGAAAAAAGATGCTTTAACGTTATCGTTAAAGCATCTTTCATTTTGACTTTATCTATGACTTAGCTGTTAGGCCAAGTAACTCGTTAGCAAATCACGTTCATGGCTGACTAACGATGAGTCCAATCACTATGCATCAATAAATGCGTTTAGTGTTGAGCTTGGACGCATTAGTGTTGAAACCAGTGCATCATCAAGTAGGTAGTAACCACCTAAGTCGCCAGCGACACCTTGAGCGTTGTTTAGCTCTGCAACAATAGCTTCTTCACTTTCAGCCAGTTGACTTGCCACACCTGCGAACTCAGCAGCAAGATCAGCATCAGCCGTTTGCTCAGCAAGCGCCTTAGCCCAGTATGCCGCTAGGTAGTAGTGGCTACCACGGTTATCAAGCTCTCCTACTCGGCGTGAAGGGGACTTGTTGTTGTCTAGGAATTCACCCGTTGCTTTATCAAGCGCGTCCGCTAGAACTTGTGCCTTAGCGTTACCCGTTACTACGCTCAGGTGCTCTAGAGATGCCGCTAGTGCCAAGAATTCACCTAGAGAATCCCAACGTAGGTGGTTTTCTTTCTCTACTTGTTGTACGTGCTTAGGAGCAGAACCGCCAGCACCTGTCTCAAACAGACCGCCACCGTTCATTAGTGGAACAATCGATAGCATCTTAGCTGATGTACCAAGCTCTAGAATCGGGAACAAGTCTGTTAGGTAATCACGTAATACGTTACCTGTAACCGAAATAGTATCGAGGCCTTCTTTGATACGAACCAGTGAGTATTGAGTCGCTTCAAGTGGAGCAAGGATCTTAATTTCAAGACCATCAGTATCGTATTCAGGGAGGTACGCTTCAACTTTCTTAATAAGCTGAGCATCATGCGCGCGTGACGCATCTAGCCAAAATACCGCTGGGACACCCGATGCACGAGCACGAGTTACCGCAAGCTTAACCCAGTCTTGGATTGGTGCATCTTTAACCTGACACATACGGAAGATGTCGCCTTCCTCTACGTCTTGCTCTAGAAGCACAGAGCCTGAAGCGTCAACAACTTGAACCTGACCAGCAGCTTCAAGGATAAAAGTCTTATCGTGAGAACCGTACTCTTCAGCTTTTTGAGCCATCAAGCCAACGTTTGGTACGCTACCCATCGTTGTTGGATCGAACGCGCCGTTCTCTTTACAGAAATCAATAACCGCTTGGTAAATGCTCGCGTAGCTGCGATCTGGGATCATAGCTTTGGTATCTTTTTGCTTACCTTCTGGATCCCACATTTGACCAGAAGAACGCAGCATTGCAGGCATAGAAGCATCAACAATGATATCGCTTGGAACGTGTAGGTTTGTAATACCACGATCCGAGTCAACCATCGCTAGTGGTGGTTGAGTCTCGTATACCGCTTGTAGATCAGCTTCGATTGCCTGTTTTTGCTCTTGAGGAAGCGATGCAATCTTCGCGTATACATCACCGATGCCGTTGTTAACATCCACACCAAGCTCTTCAAATAGCTGACCGTGTTTAGTGAATACGTCTTTATAGTAAACCTTAACCGCATGACCAAAGATCACAGGGTCAGATACTTTCATCATCGTCGCTTTCATATGAAGAGAAAGCAGTACACCTTGCTCTTTAGCCGACGCTATTTCTTTCTCGAAAAACGCAACCAAAGCGGCCTTGTTCATCACTGACGCATCAATGATCTCTTTATCTTGCAGTGCAAAAGCTGGCTTCAATGTTTTCTTCGCGCCATCTTTGCCAACGAATTCAATGCTAACTTCCGTAGCACCTTCAATGGTTACTGATTTTTCGCTACCGAAGAAGTCTTTGTCGTCCATACTTGAAACGTGCGACTTAGAATCTGCAGACCATGCACCCATTGAATGTGGGTTTTTCTTCGCATAGTTTTTTACTGAAAGTGGAGCGCGGCGATCCGAGTTACCTTCACGTAGTACAGGGTTTACTGCACTGCCTTTGATTTTATCGTAAGTCGCTTTAACGGCTTTCTCTTCGTCGGTGTTTGCTTCTTCTGGGTAGTTTGGAAGTGCGTAGCCTTTTGACTGTAGTTCTTTGATTGTTGCTTGCAACTGAGGCACAGATGCAGAGATGTTTGGAAGCTTGATAATGTTCGCTTCTGGTGTCTTAGCCAATTCACCTAGTTCTGCTAATGCATCACCAATGCGTTGCTCTTCGTTCAAATAATCAGGGAAGTTGGCAATAATGCGCCCTGCAAGTGAAATGTCGCGAGTATCAACGTTAATACCAGAAGAAGCTGTAAAAGATTGAATGATTGGCAGCAGAGAGTAAGTTGCTAGCGCCGGAGCTTCGTCTGTAATGGTATAGATGATCGTTGGTTTTTCAGTAGGCATGAAATTTCCCTATAGTTCTTACAAGCTCACTTAAGTAGTGAGAGTGTTATAAATTGACCAGTAAGCCACTCAAAGAGTGAAAACTGCTTACTCGATAGTCGTACTCTATCTTATTTTTCATGCAATCTTGATGACAGCATGAACCAAATCCGTGAGTGCGTTGTTATAATAAAACACGAAGGTATAATTAAACAAATCAGGCTTAAGAGTCCATCAACTTGTTCTATTTTGTGTCATTTAGGCGCGCAAATGATAGCTCAATTCCGTTTCAGTGAAAACTTTTCAGCACACTTCGTTTACATTTTTGCAAGGTAGTTAACATGTCTACTCGCTCACGCAGCGCATCTCGTTCAGACAAACCGGCTCGTTCTGGTGCAACATTAAAACAAAGCGGTAATAGACAGAGCCGAAGCAGCGATAAAAATAACACTGGCAGTTCGCACATAAAGCAACACTCCAGTAAGCACCGATATAAAGGTAAATCAACCAACACAAAACCTAAGGTGGCAATCGAAGATCGCAAAGTGATTCTGTTCAATAAGCCTTTTGATACTCTCAGCCAGTTCACTGATGGTGAAGGGAGAAAAACGTTAGCGGACTTTATTCCCGTAAAAGATGTTTACGCGGCGGGTCGACTTGATCGCGACAGCGAAGGTTTAATGGTATTGACCAACGATGGCATCTTCCAAGCCAAATTAACTCAACCAAACTCAAAATCCCCAAAGACTTACTGGGTACAGGTTGAAGGCGCACCTTCTGAGGAAGATTTAGATAAATTGAGAAAAGGCGTTGAGCTAAAAGACGGTATGACGCTGCCAGCAAAGGTGGAGTCAATGGCAGAACCTAAGGTGTGGGATAGAAACCCTCCAGTCCGCTTCAGAGCCGCGATACCGACAACATGGCTAGCTATCACAATCATTGAAGGGCGTAACCGCCAAGTAAGACGAATGACAGCCAATATCGGCTTCCCTACCCTGCGTCTTATCCGCTATTCAATGGGCAACATGAATGTGGGTCAGCTACAGCCTGGTGAATGGAAAGAAATCTAAAATCACACAGCCTACAATATCTAAATTGCCGCTAATAGAGCGGCTTTTTTATATCTACTGATAAATCGTAGATACAAAAAAGCCAGTCATAAGACTGGCTTTTTTCAACATTTAACAATTACTAATTAAGTAACTATTAGAAGCTGTAGAATGCAGCAGCGAATACGTAAGTTTCTTCGTCGTTACCGTCACCAGCATCTAGGTCTTGAAGGATATCGATACCCATGTCTACGCGGTCGTTAAGCGTGTACATTGCTGCAACGTTGATGCGAGAAACATCTTTATCAGCTTGGCCGTCTTCAGTCGTAGAGTTAGCGTTGTAACCAGCAGCAAGAGTTAGTTGCTCAGTTACTGGGTAACCAGCAGAGATGTAGTAGCCAACAGTTTCTAGGTTAGTAGTGTTTTTACCAACTAGGTCACTTGCGTCACCTTCGTTGATCCAGAAGTTAACACCTAGGTCTAGTTCGCCAACTTTAGAGTTACCAGATACAGAGTAAACTTGGTAATCAGCTTCGTCACGAGTTTCGTAGCCACCGTATACATTTACGATTTCACTTTCGTAACCAACGTAACCATTCACACCTTTGTCAGCTTTGTCATGATCATCATCAGTTTCGAAGTAAGAGATACCGTAAGCAATACCAGAAGTAGCACCTTGGAACTTAACTACGTTGAATGCGTCAGATGCGTCACCAGCAGAAGAACCGAACTCGTATGTGTTGTCGCCTGCGCCATCTACTTTATCAAGAGCAGTATCATTTTCCCAACCGAAAGATGCAACACCAAAACCAGTGTCAAAACCTAACCAAGCTTTATCTACGTCAGTACCGAATTCGTTCTTAACGTCCCATGGGTTTTTCTTATCGTCTGTAGTCCAGTTAAGTTCGAAATCAGTCTCGAAGTAACCTACTAGGCGGTTGTTTTTGTAGCTAACTGCTAGAGTAAGAGCTGTTGCCCAGTCATCGTACATAGCGTTAGTTTTAGTGTCGTAGTAACCACCAAGACCAAGTGAACCAGAAACAGAGAACTGCTCTTTGTGCATTGGGTCAAATTCGAATGTTGGTTTTGCGTTTTCTAGGCCCACGTTCGCGAAAGCTGAAGTTGAAGCTGCTGCGATTGTTAGAGCTAATAGAGTCTTTTTCATAATAAATCCACTGCCTTTTCTAAGAATGGGAGATCCTTGCCCGGTTCCCTTTTTTTATTTTTTGTGACTGGTCATTACCACTCTTTGTTGGTTAATCACCGTCACTAAATTTCGAGGTCTAGATTGCAAAAGATTATCCTGCGTGTCAAATAAACTAAAAACAAACCTAAAAAAACACAAACCAATCAAAATCAAACACTTACATTTTTTTCATCATTTTACGAGCAGCTTATCCTTAGTTTTATCAGCAAATATAATAATCCAAAAAATGTAACAAATAGAATTTAACTCCAACAACAACTCAAATAACAGCCCATTAGTAGAATTTAACACCTATAGGTCAGTGTTTTTTAAAATTTATATTTCACAACATAAATAAAAACGTTAAGTTCCTGATGGTTCAGTTTTTTTTTGTGAACAAGATCTACCTTTGATTCAAAAGCAAGCTATTTTGCGGTAAATGTACCGACTAGTGATATGTGCTACTATCCTCGCTCCGTTACGTAGGTCACAGTATGCTAACTACTAAAATTCAAAAATCTATTCGCACCAGTTATCAAAACCTCCAAGATCAGTTGGACAACTTTGTACCTCGACGTGCTCAAAATTACCTTGTTGCAGAAATAGCGAAGACACTTTGTGGTCAATACCACAAAAGTAATCGCATGATTGTTGCAGAGGCAGGAACAGGGATTGGAAAATCGCTGGCTTATTTAATGGCTACTATTCCAGTAGCAGTGCTCAATAACCGAAAAATAGTTATTTCAACAGCGACAGTTGCGCTACAAGAACAGCTCGTTAACAAAGATCTCCCTCTATATAGAAGACTGACTGATAGAGAGTTTTCTTTTATATTAGCTAAGGGCAGACAGCGTTATTGTTGTTCCGAAAAGCTAGCTGCGGCTTGTGGAGTTGATGGTGGTCAAATGGCCATGTTCGAATCTAAGCCAAAAAAGAAAGATATCGACCAACTTCAAACTATGTACCGTAGCTTGACTCAAGGTAAATGGGATGGTGACCGCGATTCGTGGCCAAAACCTATCGACAATATGATTTGGCAGATGATCGTCAGTGATAAGCATAGTTGTAACAACAGCATGCCAACTCACAGAGATTGCCCTTGCCAAAAGGCACGTTCAGAGCTAGATAAAGCAGACGTTATCATCGCTAACCACAGTTTGGTAATGGCAGATGCTGATCTAGGCGGCGGTGTAATACTGCCCGAGCCAGAAAATAGCATCTATATATTCGATGAGGCTCACCACTTACCGCATGTCGCGAGAGATCATTCTTCCGCTGCTGCGAGCTTAAAAGGGGCCGCTTCATGGTTAGAGCGTTTGAATCAATCAATCACTAAGCTTTCAGGCCTAGCAGACGAGAAGCGCGTCCATCGATTTAGAAATGAACTGCAAGACTCAGTGCAACAGCTGATCCCTACTCTGACTCAAATGTGCAAACAGTTTGACGCTAACCACTTTGAGGACGGCCTGTACCGCTTCGAACATGGTGACTTACCTGAGTGGCTAGAGAATGAATCTAAAGATCTCAAGCAACTCACACAAAAGGCGAGCCAAGCCGTTGCGAAGATTGCAGACCTAATTGCAGAGCGAGTTAAAGACGGAGAGCTTTCAGCAAAGCTAGCAGAGCCTGCGCTTGCGGAGATTGGCTTCTATATACAAAGAACAGAAAACCTTGCTCAGGTTTGGCGCTTAATGGCCGAACCTAAGCGCGAGAAAGGGGCTCCTTTAGCTCGCTGGCTTGAACTCAATAAAGAGAGTGAAGGCGATTTCGTCGTGAATGTTTCTCCACTCGAAGTTGGTTGGCAGCTTGACCAACAGATTTGGAGCCGTTGTGTTGGTGCGGTGCTTGTTTCTGCGACCATGAGAGCACTCAACTCGTTCAGCTTTTTCTGTCACCAAGCGGGGATCAGTCAAAAAGAAGAAGATGGCGTGCAATTTCTGGCTTTAGCATCACCGTTTGATTACCAGAAGCAAGCTGAGCTGATAGTGCCGGCAATGAAGTACGAACCACAAGCACCTCAGTTTACCGAATATCTTATTGAAATTTTGCCTAAGGTAATTGAAGACAAAAAAGCCAACCTCGTTCTATTCTCTTCTTACTGGCAAATGAACAAAGTTGCAGAGGCTTTAGCAACAGATTTCGTTAAAAAGTCATGGGCATTGCAGGTTCAAGGTGATACTTCACGAACTGAAATCCTAAAAAAACATAAAAAACTCATAGACCAAGGTAAAACCAGCGTTCTTTTTGGAACAGGCAGCTTTTCTGAAGGTCTTGACCTACCGGGAGAGCTTCTAGAAAACCTGGTTATTACCAAGATTCCTTTTGGGGTTCCTACCTCTCCTGTAGAACAAGCACATTCAGAATATATTGAATCACGTGGTGGTAATCCGTTTATGCAGATTACTGTTCCAGAAGCGAGTAAAAAGCTTATTCAATCAGTGGGTAGACTGCTGCGTAAAGAACGAGATTCTGGTAAAGTCACGATCCTTGATAGACGCATAGTAACGAAGCGATATGGAAAGTCCTTACTCGATTCACTACCGCCTTTTAAAAGAACAATAAAATACTAATTTCCCTGCCCTTGAGGTAGTTATGGGCCTGTCATCGCTAGGCCCTTGCATTCACAACCCAACATGACTAATCCATCGATTCTTCATGTGGCTGCCCTATCAGCCGATAACGAGAACACTAGCTATTTATGGAAATGATTGAGCCAACCATGTTGGTCATACTTGCTCTGGTTGCATTTGCAGCAGGCTTTATTGATGCTGTCGCAGGTGGCGGGGGGATGTTAACTGTTCCAGCTTTGCTGTCACTTGGCCTCCCCCACACATTGCATTAGGCACTAACAAGCTTGCAGCGACTTTCGCTTCATCTACAGCTGCATTCACTTACTACCGTAAGAAGCTGTTCAAACCTGAGTGTTGGATCAATGCATTCATTGCCACATTAATCGGTGCAACCATCGGCACCCTTACTGTTGATGCTATTAGCACGGAGTGGTTAGAGAAGGTATTGCCGTTAGTCATTCTTGCCGCAGCGGTCTATACCATTTTTCATAAGACACCGAATGCCAATCACAACGTGTCACCTAAGCCTTGCCCCGTACTTAAGAGAAAGCAAAAGTATCAAGGGTTCATTCTCGGATTTTATGATGGGGTTGCCGGCCCAGGAACTGGCGCGTTTTGGACGGTAAGCTCTATGGCGCTTTATCGCTTAAATATCTTACTTGCCTCTGGTCTATCCAAAGCCATGAACTTTACCAGTAACTTTACCTCTTTGGTGACCTTTGCGATTCTTGGTCATATTGATTGGGTTCTAGGTTTAACTATGGGTCTTTGTTTGATGGCCGGAGCGTTTGTTGGTGCTCATTCTGCTATTCGTTTTGGTGCTACATTTATACGACCTGTGTTTGTTACTGTAGTAAGCGTACTTGCAATTAAACTGGCATACGAAGCTTGGTTTGTTAACTTATAGGCCGTAGCCAACGGGAAGTGAAATGAATCAATTTTCAAAACTCAAAAGTGTCATTGATACCTTAATTGGCCATTGCTCTCAGGTTGATAAATCCCGAGGTGCTTATCATCAAGCCCTATTCGATAGAGCCTTATTCAAGTGCGGCGCCTCTGTTTTGCTTCCTTATGCACTTGAAACTCAGGCAACGTACCGCACCATTGTACGTGAACAAACCACAAATCAACTGACCGCGTCCAGAGCTAACTACCTGACGGAAAAGCTGACAAATCAGATTGCAGCAATCCAAAGAGAGTTAGCTAACCATGATTTACGCTTAGACCGAAAAAGTAAGTCAGGGAAAACCCTTAACGACCTATACAACGAACTCGCTCAGCACCAAGATTGGCAAAAGCGATTAATCGATTTAGTACGAGTACGAAAGTTAGCGTTTGATTCTGCGCCTCGCCACAGTAAGAAAAAGGCGGAAGAGACTTGGCAGTTAGCAAAAGAACGATTAGAACGCTGTGAAGACTCAATGAAAAATATTGAGAGACTGATTAACTTAGAGAACCCTAAGCGAAATGAACACTGATAACACACCATCACCACTGGATAACGCACCAGAAGAAGTTAAGTTAGCTGTCGACCTGATCTATCTGCTCGAAAGTAACGAAATCGATCCAAAAGTCGCGTTAGAAGCAATCAAAATTGTCCAGCAAGATTTACAAGCCAAACTAGCATCTAGCATCTAGCATCTAGCATCTAGCATCTAGCATAAAAATATACAGGATTCACATGTACCAACTTAGCTTTTCTATGCCCGAGTTTCTTGAAGACTACTGGCATAAAAAACCAACCATCTTGAAAGGTGGCTTCCAAAACTTCATCGACCCAATTTCGCCGGAAGAACTTGCTGGTTTATCGATGGAAGAAGAAGTGGATTCTCGCTTTGTCTCTAACCTCGACAATCAGTGGACTGCAGAACACGGTCCATTCTCTGAAGAAAAATTTGGCGAATTAACCGAAACTCACTGGCAGTTGATCGTTCAAGCAGCGAACCACTGGCACCAAGGCGCAAATCAGCTGACTGAGGCGTTCCAAACGTTACCAAACTGGTTATTCGACGATCTCATGATCTGCTACTCAGCACCTGAAGGCGGCGTAGGCCCACATATTGATCAATACGATGTATTCATCATTCAAGGCCAAGGTAAACGTCAATGGAAAGTGGGTGCGAAAGATGTTGGTCAATACAAAGAGACCGTTCAAGCGTCTGCTCTACGCCAAATAGAAGGCTTTGAGCCAATCATTGATGAAACCTTAGAGCCAGGTGATATCCTTTATATCCCACCAGGTTTCCCACATGAAGGGAACACATTAGAGCCGTCGATGAGCTACTCTATTGGCTACCGTTCCCCTAAAGAACAAGAGCTAATCAGCAACTTTGCCGATTTTGTGCTTGCTCATGATATGGGTGACGTTCATCTGCATGATCCTGAATTCAAAGCGCAAGAAGGCTACGGCAAGATTCGTTCATCGGATTTAAGCAATCTCACTGACATGTTGAAATCTGCACTAGAGCAACCTGAAACCATCAGTGAATTCATGGGTTGTCTGCTAAGCCAATCACGCCACCAGCTTGATATCGTCGCTCCTGAGCCATTATGGACAGAAGAAGAGATTGCTCAACACTTAGAGTCTGAGGGCGAAATCCAACGCGTATCTGGCTTAAAAGCGCTCTACCATGAAAATGAAAGCAACACGGCTTACATTAATGGTGAAGTCGTTAAAGTTGAACAGGCAGATTCATCACTACTCAACATACTTTGCGATGAGACCTTAATTACTTCAGCTACTGCTCTATCTCCTTCGGGCATAACGGTCGTGACTGAATTAGTGAACAAAGGTTACTGGTTCATCGAAGACTAACTTCGCTAATAGGTTTCGTCGGACATAATCAATCCCGAAAATCTAAGAGACTTAGAACTTGAGAAAAATAAAAAAGGACAAATGAAATCTTCATTTGTCCTTTTTTCTATTCAACAGGTAATAAGCTTGAATAACTAAACCTTGAACTGATTAACCAATTTCTGCTGCTGTTGGGATAATTGGTCTATTTCCGTGCCTACTTGTTCAGAAGCGGCAGCTTGCTCTAAGATCCTCGCACTCAAGTCGCGAATGTTAACCACGCTTTGGTTCACTTCACCGGAAACCGATTGTTGCTCTTCGGCTGCTCGAACAATCTGACTGTTCATGTCACTGATCGCTTCAATCGAAGTAAAGATCGAGCCGAGATCCTCCACTGCATTTTGAACATGTAGCGCTGTATCATTGGCGAGAATATTGCCTTCTTGTATCGCCTCAACAACATCTTGAGTACCTGCATGAACCTTATCAATAACAGCTCTGATTTCACCAACTGATGACTGCGTACGACTTGCTAGGTTTCTTACTTCATCAGCAACAACCGCAAAACCTCGACCTTGCTCACCCGCCCTTGCCGCTTCAATCGCAGCATTTAGCGCTAATAAGTTTGTCTGTTCAGAGATCCCCTCGATAACACTTAAGATCTCAGTGATGTTACCGTTATTTTTAGCCAATTCTTCAACAATAGGTACAGCGCTCGACATACGCTCCACCAGCTTTCTCATTTCACCGGCTGAAAGCTCAATAACTTGTTGCCCTTGCTGAGCTGAACGATTCGCTTCGCACGCTGCATCAACGGCCACTTCTGCATTTTGTACCACTAAGCCCGCAGTTTGGGTCATCTCTTCTGCCGCTGTTGCTACCAGATCGACTTCTTTAAATTGAGACTCACTGCTTTCTCGAGTGCTTGATGCCGATGCTTTAGCCTGGCTTGTCGTACTCGCCACTTGCTCAGTGGTATGAATGACTTCTTTGATCGTGTGTTGTAGCTTATCTAGAAACAGATTAAAGCCTTTCGCTAGCTGGCCGATTTCATCTTGAGATTTCACTTCTAAGCGCTGAGTCAAATCGCCTTCACCAGAAGCGATATCGTTCAGTCGCTCCACTACCTGACGAATCGGTTTCACAATAGACAATGAAGCAAACGCGATAATGGCTAGACCAAAAACGATAAAGACCATACCGGCAATCACTTCTGTTCTGATACCTTCACTTAGCTTGGTGCTAATGATGGAATCCAATTTGTTTGCATCAGCGACGACACTTTCTCTCGGTATCTCAAACAACACACCCCAAGTTTGATTAGCTGCAACAACAGGTGCAAACGCAAGTAACCACTCGCCATTCTCACTCCATTGCGTTGTTACTTCGCCGCCGAAGATAAAATCGGTCATTCGATCGCTATTGGTATTGTCGCTTTGGAAATTAGAACCGACTGCAATGCTAGAGTCGTCTGAAGCGATGACTGAACCATCTAGGCTAACCACATAAACTTTACCAGCACCATCAAATAAGCTCTGATCAGATTGAGTGACCACACTCGTTAAGCCATCGAGTCTTAAGTCAATCCCAAGAAAACCAATTGCAACATCATCAACTAAAATAGGAACTGAAATCGAAGATGTCAGAAGTGCTGTACCACCACTATTAACGACTCTAGGTGTGCTGATACAAGTTTGCCCAGAAGATAAAGGACAGTAAAAGCGTTCGCTATTACTGTTGTCATCCAATGTTGATTCTGAAAGTACGTTCGAAAGTACATTCTCACCATTATCTGCCACCTTCCAGTAAGGTGCGAAACGCCCTCTTTCGTTAGAACCAACATAGTCGGCATCGACATAGTTTGCGTCTTCCCCATCGAGCAAGTCAGGTTTGAAAACTAGATACGCACCTTGAATAGAGTCGAAGTTTAAAACCGAGCGACGGATCATTTCATCCAAGGCAGTACGAAGTTCTTCACTTGGTGTAAAGTTTTCATCCGCATTATTCTTTAAGAACTGAGCGCTAGCCGCAAGCATTTCTGCGCGGTAAATGGCTTCGTCAACATAACGTTGAGTTTCTTGGGCATTAAGCTGAGAAACAGACGCCAACAACTGCTGAGTTTTATTGATAACTGATTCTGAGCTTTGAGATTTGATGACTTGTTGATTGCTCGTCGCGTTGTAGATCGAGAAACCAATAAGAGACAGTGACGTAATGATTAAACAACAACCTGCTAAGAGGGTTATTTTCCACTGTACCGATAGAGAGCGCATTTAATATCCTTATTTAAGCCAAAAGACTTCCATAACCATAACTATCACACCGACAACAAATTGCTGTACACAATGTAAATGAGTTAGACGAATAGCTTAGCGAATAATTACAGCACAAATCGCTTACATATAAAACGAAAGTTTACATAAATGTTAACAAGCAATGCCTTTTACCTGTTGCTTCTGTGATTTCAAAATAATCTACTCATACAATCATTGCCAATAGGCCTATTGCTCTAACATTTTGGGTATAACCTAGCATCGATATTTCAAGGAAGCTGACTCTCCCTACATCTTTAAAACGCAGTGATTTCGGATTATTTTTTCTAATCCAAGTTATAGATTTTTATCTTGATCAACTTCACACTTTTTGATTGCTAAGTCGGCATTCAAGCTCTAATATCTCGCGCCTAGATTCCCTAATCACTTTATTCACTTGGCTCTCCTCAATGGAGCGCTTGGCTTTTTACGTCTTTAATTATTGGAGAGATACGCAAATGTCCGCCTCGTTTCCATTAGCGAAACTTACCTTTTTAATCGCTATTCTGACAGCCGTAGGTCAAATGACTCAAACGATGTACGTGCCTTCTATCGGTCATATGGCAGGTGAGTTCTTGGTTTCAGCGTCTTCACTGCAAGCGGTGATGGCGTGTTACCTGATCCCTTATGGTCTGTCGCAATTTATTTACGGCCCGCTTTCTGATCGCCTAGGTCGTAAACCTATCATCGTTGCAGGTTTGATCATCTACATCATCGGTACTTTGGTGGCATTGTTCGCTCATGAATATCAATGGTTCCTAGTGGGTAGCTTTATCCAAGGTTTAGGCATAGGTTGTGGCGGTGCAATGTCTCGTACATTGACTCGTGACTGTTTTGAAGGAGCAGAGCTGCACCGTGCAAATAGCTTAATCAGCATGTGTGTGATTTTCTCACCACTGATGGCGCCTGTTTTAGGTGGTTACCTAACAGAAGCTTTCGGTTGGCGTTCCAGCTACTTGTTCCTCGCGCTATTTGGTATCGCTGTTGTGATCACCATGATGACGAGCATGATGGAAACTCTGCCAAAAGAGCGACGCAAAAACGAATCAGTTGTAAACAGCTACAAATTCGTTCTGTCTGACAAACGCTTCCAAGGTTTCCTACTAGTACTAGTGGCAACATTCGCGGGCGTCGCAGTATTTGAAGCAGCGGCTGGTGTACTGCTTGGCGGCGTACTTGGATTACCTGCAACCACAGTAAGCTTGTTGTTTGTTTTGCCTATCCCGGGCTACTTAGTGGGTGCAGGCCTGTCTAGCTACATCGCACAACGTCGTTCAGAGCGCCGCGCACTGAATGTAGGCCTGGTGTCGATCTTAGTCGGTTCAGCCGTGGTACTGATACCGGGTCTGTTTGGTCAAACAACAGCACTAACTTTGATTGGCGGTGCAACCATTTACTTCTTGGGTGCTGGTATCTTATTCCCAGCAGCAACAACAGGGGCACTATCGCCATTCCCATACCATGCAGGTACAGGAGGCGCGATCTTAGGTGGTATGCAAAACCTAGGTGCTGGCATCGCAACACTATTGGCATCGTTCTTCCCGGCTCAAGACCAACTGCCACTCGGTTGCCTGATGATTGCTATGTCATTTATCGTGATGCTTGGTTTACGTTGGGTTAATCGCAAGCCTGACCACTCAAACGAAATGCCACTGGTTATCTAAAGTAACACTCGAATCCTACCCAAATACAGAAAAGGGGCATACTGAAAAGTGTGTCCCTTTTTTGTTGCACGTTTTCCCTCACCTCACGTCTACCTCAATTTCATTTAACATTACTTTGATTTTTTGAAAACAATAACAGACACTTACGTTGAAAGTGCATATCCAGAATCCAATTATAAATAATATCACTGGAAGAAAACCAAGATACCTAGGCTCTGATAGAAAAGGATGCTGGCATTAAAACGAGTAAGGTGCACACTAAGGATATACAGATGCGTTTCGCTTTAACCACATTAGCCGTATCGGCCGCGCTTGTCGCCGGATGCAGCAATCAAGGAATAACAACCATGAAACACTACTCTCCATCGCAACTCGTCGCTCAGCAGACACAAGCTCCTGTTGCTAAGAAAGTCCCTCATGCAATGACGATTCATGGTGATACTCGAATCGATAATTACTACTGGATGCGTGATGATGAACGCCAAGATCCAGAGATTTTGCAGCATCTTGAGCAAGAGAACCACTACGCAGAGACCGTGCTGAAGCATACCGAATCAACACAAAGACAGTTATTTGAAGAGATCAAAGGCCGAATCGCGAAGGACGACAATTCGGTACCGGTGCGTAAAGGCAGCTACTACTACTCGAATAAAGTCACAGGTGACAACGAATACCCAGTACACTTGCGAGAAAAAGACTTTTTAGGTACAGACAAGCAAGTCATCTTAGACGTTAATGAACTAGCAAAAGAACATGAATTCTTCAGTATTGGCGGCTTAACGATCAGCCCAGACGAAAACTTGTTGGCCTATGGCGAAGATACCCTGAGTCGCCGCATTTACACCATCAAGATTAAAGACCTCATGACAGGTGAATACCTAAACGACGAAATTGAAGGTGCTTCGAGTGCTATCGCGTGGCAAAACGACAACCAAGCCTTTTACTACATCAAGAAAGATCCACAAACACTGCTAGGTTACCAAGTTTACCGCCACGTTTTAGGCACACCTCAAACAAGCGATGAGTTAATCTACGAAGAAACCGACAGCGCTTACTACACCTCATTGAGTAAAAGCAAAGATGGTGAACAGGTCTATATTTGGCACTCGAGCACAGAAACCAGTGGTGTGTCAGTCATCGATGCCAACAACCCAAAGGCTAAAGCCGAAGCTTTCTACCCAAAAGAGACTGGAATTGAGTACAGCATTGCTAAATTGGGTGATTGGTATTACATCTACACCAACTACCAAGCGGTCAACTTTCGTTTAATGAAAGTCTCAGCTGAAGACATGCATGACCGCTCAAAATGGGTCGATGTCATTGCAGCAGACGATAACACTCAGCTTGTTGATTTCGAGTTGTTTGATGACCATCTTGTTTACGAGCAACGTGCGAATGGCTTGTCGACAGTCAAGGTTCGCCAACTCACAACAGGTAAAGAGTTCCCACTTGAATTTAACGACACCGCTTTCGCCGCTTACCTAACGAGTAACTATGAATTAGATAACTCAAAAGTTCGAGTCTATTACAGCAGCTTAACGACTCCAGGCACTTACTATGATTTTGACCTCAGTACAGGTGAATTCGAAATCATGAAGCAAACGCCTGTATTAGGTGATTTCGACGCGGATAACTACCAATCAGAACGAATCATGATTACGGCTCGCGATGGTAAGCAAGTACCTGTCTCTTTGGTCTATCGCAAAGATTTATTCAAGAAAAACGGCACTAACCCAATTTACCAATACGGCTATGGATCTTACGGTACTACCATTGAGCCGACCTTCAGCTCGACTCGTCTCAGCCTGCTCGATAGAGGCTTCGTTTTTGCGATTACTCACATCCGTGGTTCAGAAATGCTGGGGCGTCCTTGGTATGAAGACGGCAAAAAGCTAACCAAGCAAAACACGTTCAATGACTTTATCGATGTAACTAAGGGCCTAGTTGAAGAAGGCTACGGCGCTAAAGATAAAGTATTCGCAGTGGGCGGTTCAGCTGGTGGTCTACTAATGGGAGCGATCATCAACCAAGCGCCTAATTTGTATAAAGGTATTGGAGCACATGTTCCTTTTGTGGACGTAGTAACAACCATGCTTGACGAGTCGATCCCTCTTACGACTAACGAATACGACGAATGGGGCAACCCTAACAATAAAGCCTACTACGATTACATGCTGAGTTACTCACCGTACGACAACATCAAGGTACAAAACTACCCGAACATGTTGGTGACAACAGGCCTACATGATTCACAAGTACAATACTTTGAACCAATGAAGTGGGTGGCGAAACTGCGTGAAATGAAAACAGATAACAATGTACTGGTGTTCAAAACCGACATGGAAGCTGGTCACGGTGGTGCATCTGGGAGATTTAAACGACTAAAAGAAGACGCACTCGAATACGCCTTCTTTTTAGATTTACTCAAGACTCAATAGATTCAACGTAAGTCGTCACGTCGTTTTATGTCGCCATTTTGTCTCTACAAATGGCGACATACATTATTAAGCATGGTTAAATACGATTAACTATCAAACTCACCAAATCAAATAATCTTTGCTGCACTATAGGCAAAGGTTTACGAGAGGTATAAAAATAAATGAAAGTAATTAGCTTCAACATCAACGGCCTAAGAGCCCGCCTTCACCAACTGCAAGCTATTATCGACAAACACCAACCGGACGTAATTGGTCTGCAAGAGATAAAAGTACACGATGAAGCCTTCCCTATTGCTGATGTTGAGGCGATGGGCTATAAGGTTTACTTTCACGGCCAAAAAGCACACTACGGTGTGGCTATGCTGTGTAAGCAAGAGCCAATCTCTGTTCAGAAAGGTTTTCCAACCGACAATGAAGACCATCAAAAACGTATGATCATGGCAACGTTTGAAGATGAAAACGGTGAAAAGGTTACAGTACTAAATGGTTACTTCCCTCAAGGGGATAACATCAAACATGAAACCAAATACCCTTACAAGCGTGAGTTCTACAAAGACTTGATGACTTACCTAAACGATTACCACAATAAAGATGAACAAGTGATCGTAATGGGCGATATCAATATCAGCCCTATTGATGCTGACATCGGCATTGGTGAACCTAATGCGAAACGTTGGCTGAAAACCGGTAAGTGTTCTTTCCAACCAGAAGAGCGCGAATGGTTGAAAACATTGATGGATTGGGGTTTTGTGGATAGCTTCCGTTTACTGCACCCTGAAGTAAACGATCAATACTCTTGGTTTGATTACCGCTCAAAAGGTTTCGTGGACAACCGTGGCCTTCGTATTGACGTGGTATTAGCAACTCAAAAGCTTGCTGATAAGTGTACTGAAGCAGGCATCGACTACGAACTACGTGGTATCGAAAAACCATCAGACCACGCTCCGATTTGGTCGACGTTTAAATAGTCATTTTTAGGTAACAAAACTTAGCCAGATCAAGTAGCAAGCAAATAGTACTCACAACGCTGATCAGAAGCTAATAACGAAAGAGAGGAGATAATATCTCCTCTCTTTTTATTCGTGACTCTATCTGTCATATACCTAGTTAAGCGGCCAAATGGTCGTGCCGTCAACGTCTAACGGCGTCTTAGCAAACTCATCTAAACAATATCCTTGATTAGACGATGCAAAATATGTCAAAGGCATGTTACTTAGACTAAGAGCTGTGACTTGTTGCTTCGCTTTATCACTGAAACTGAATCCCCACATATCTAAGTATTGCGTCATATTCCGTTCTGCAACGTAACTCAATGCGATAAGCAACCAATCATTGTTTGTAATATCTACCGCTTCTTGTCTCGTATAATCTGAAAAACCAATCGAGCCTTTTCGATCGTTCCAAAGTTCATCACCGCCTTTCAAGCGATTAAACTCTCTCTCAATCAAGTGCAAGCGCCCTAATAAATGCCAACCCGAATTCAATACACCCTGCTGCTCTGCAAGCATCATCATTTGAATGTAGATACGAGCTCCCCAACTCCAACCAGTTTGATTTTGAGCCGCCATAAAAGCACTTGGATCAGGTTGAGTCCGACTCTGCTGTAAAAGCTGATACTGCCCTTTAAAATCTAAGCCTTGGCAAGACGATACTTTTCCTGTGTCTTTATAATATTTTGATTTACTAAAATACGAATAGTAGTTCGTTGTAGAGTGCCCATCCCAACCGCTAAACCTAAATCGACCACGCTCTAAGCCATGCCCTAACTCGTGAAGATCACCATGCCCTAATGGATGAAACGACCAGTAGGCATCATACGGGTTTCCTGAACAACCATAGCCACAGTTAGCTTGGTCTGCGTTCATATGCTTTAAAATATCAATGGTCGCAATTTCCCAACCTTTTGCCTCTCCGTATTGATGTATTTCAGCAATTTCATCAATACCCGGCCCTTTAAAGCCTGCAAGTGCATGAGGAAAGTTATGTACATAACGCTCTGTGGCGAGAGCCATATCATGAGGCTGAACCCAGTCAGCAGCACTGATAGATTCCTTCATTTTGTCCAACTTAGAATGAACCTCAAACCCCGGAGTAATGAGCTCAGCCCAATCAAACTTTCCTTCTTCAAGCTGTGCAACAAAGCTTTCGTTGTCTGCTTCACTGCGCCAGACAGGATGCTGCGCGACATTCTCAAAACGCAGCTCCACATCAATATCATTAGTATCAAAATGAACCTGTAACGTCCCACCATAAGCAGACGTGAGATAAATCGTCTCTCCCGGGTTCACAGGATAGGCTACCGAGGTTAAAAACTTTGGTCTAGCATAGCCATCATCGCCCGAAAACTCGTGAGTAGCTCCACTACGTAGCGTATTAAATGCTATCGATGTAGCTACTTCATTGCTGTCCAAACGAGTCACTTTGATCGTCTTACCAGGCAAAGCATACACGCCTGCCGCACGGAAACTTCTCTTAGACTCTAGGGTTATATTTTGGCTTACTAGAGAGGCATCCTCAAAAGTCTTGGTGCTAAAATTACCTAAGTTTGGTTGTGCCGCATTATACAAACGGCTGTTGTATGCGGCGTAATCACTATAGTAAGAACGAAGAAACTCGATTCTCTCCGTTACACCTTTACCCATCGGGTACTGAACATCATGGCGATAACGATCCGCAAGTAACAGTAACAACTTTTCATATTCGTAATCATCGGTTGCAAACAGGTCTATTTTTTTACTATCAAGAGTCGTTAGGTGTGAACGAATACTGTTCGCCGCAGTATAGAACTCTTCATCCATATTGGAATCGTCAGGGCAAGATTTGTCCTCACACAAATTCAGGTCAACGGTGAAACTGTTGTCTTTCAATCGCTGTAAAAGCGCTTGTTGCTGGACAATATTACCCGGTATTTGATCAATCAGTTGTGTAGAATCCCAGTTCGACAAACCTAGCTTGCGCCAATAGTTATCGCCAACGTACGTCATGTGCATTTCTGCAAATAGTGCGTTACCTAAGTCCGTCATACCGCCATCATGATGTAGGTATAACACTGGAATATTTTTACTGAACGCCAAGCGTAAACCTGAAATCACATCTTCAATGTCATCGCCATCATTTAACTTTTGAGACAAAACTAGCAAGTCAGGGTTATTGGCTTCAAGACATTGGCTTAATTTACTGCCATCACAAGTATTGTCAGCGTTGATAACCATAGAAGCGTTAACATTGTCGGTTAACCAGTTTCGTGTCGCTTGGTCATCAGGAAAGTAATGAGATTGATCAAGCTGAGCTAACACAACATTTTGTGGCGAGTCAGTACTAGAAGCCCACCGAACCAAGTTCTTCAACCAAGTATCCATCTCTTCGTTGACAGAACTTGGAAAGCGCTGCTTAGTTCGAAACGGGTTGCTTGCTAATGCGGCATAGCGGCTGTCGTCTGATGTATAACCCGCAATACCAATGACAAGCTCTTGGTCGGCATAGCCATCTTGCATCGCTTTATTGGTTTTCAAGATGATATCGTTAAAACCATAGGTAGGTAAGATAATTGCCGTATCATGTGTTGGATCCCAATGAAGACTACGTAGAGGTTCCCCTTCAGCGTTTAGGGATAAAGCTTGCTTAATATGATTGTAGGCCGAGTTGTATTGAGCGACTAACGCTTGACTTGCATCAATGAACTCTTTGGAATCAGTCACATAAGAAGCGTCACCTGTGGACAACGCCTTTTGAACAGCAGTTTGTGGAACTGGAGTGATACCAGGCTCACCACTTCCGTCGCCTTCGTTTCCTTCTCCACCAGAACCACCAGAACCACCAGAACCACCAGAACCAGTTTGAGCACTTTCACCGCTACCACCACCACCGCATCCTAAAAGTGATAACGCAATAACACAAACAACCAAGCTCAATAGTAAGTTACTCTTTTTCATCATTATTCCATACAACAACAAAATTTTTTCGAGTCTATCTACCACCATACCTAAAGCAATTAATCTCATGAATATGTTAGTTTAATTTGAAGCAAGGTAACTATTTCGATAGAAGGTAAGTAATTGAAAGCTTCAAGGATTCAAAAGCTCACAATACTTGTTTGGTGCCATTAAAAACGGCGCTATAGAAGCGCCGTTTTATTCACTATGATTTATAGAGGATGCTATTAGCTAAGAGGTCTAAGGTAAGCAAGGAAACGTTTCTCCGCGAATTTAAAAATCGCGATGATGATAAACGTTAGCGCCATGTAGAACAGGCCTGCCGTTAGGAAAGACTCGAATGGAGCGTAGTAACGTGAGTTAACCAAACGAGCTGCACCAGTTAGATCCATAATAGTTACGATACCTGCTACCGCAGAGCCGTGAAGCATGAAGATGACTTCATTACTGTAAGCTGGTAGTGCGCGACGTAAAGCACTTGGTAAAATGATACGACGGTAAGTCTTCGGTGTACTCATGCCATACGCTTTTGCTGCTTCAACTTCACCTTTCGGTAACCCGTTAATCGCACCGCGAATGATCTCTGCTGTGTATGCTGATGTGTTAAGAATGAATGCCACCAGAGCACAGAACCAAGCGTTTTCCCATAGTGTGTCTTTCACTGGGAAGAATTGATCCATACCGTAATAAATCAGGTACAACTGCACCAATAACGGCGTACCACGGAAGAAATAGATGAACGACCAAGCCGGAGCGTTAATCATCATATTTGGACTGTTACGAGCGATAGCTAATGGTATGGCGACGAATAAGCCAATAATCAAAGCGACGCAAACCATCCAAGCTGTTGTCCATAAACCACCAAGGTAAATCGGCAGGCTTTCAATTATCAATGAAAAGTCCATAACTACCTCGCGTGGATACTGAATTTACGTTCAACCAGCTTAAGTAAGCCTGTCGAAACACTGGTGAAGAATAAGAAGATAAGTGCCACCGTCATATAGAAGGTAAATGGCATTTTGGTTGAACCTGCCGCCAATGCGCTAACACGGACCATGTCTTCTAGGCCGATAATCGAAACCAATGCGGTAGTCTTAAGTAGAACTAACCAGTTGTTACCAAAGCCTGGCAATGCGTGACGAATCATTTGCGGTAATAAAATACGACGGAACGCTAAAACAGGTCCCATGCCATAGGCCTTTGCCGCTTCCATTTCACCGCTATCAACTGCCATGATCGCACCACGGAAGGTTTCAGCCATGTAAGCGCCAAAGATAAAGCCAATGGTTAAGACACCAGCAATAAATGGGCTGACATCAATATAATCAGGTAAGTAAGAGGTCCATTCGTGATTAGGATCACTGGATGAGAACCACTCATTGAGCCACTCATTGATGGAATACAAACTGTTGTTTAAAAGGATTTGTCCACCAAAGAAAATCAGCATCATCAAGACAAGATCAGGAATGCCTCGAATAACAGTTGTATAGAGGGTTGCAATAGCACGAGCCCAGCGATAAGGCGCTAGTTTTGCTAAGGCACCTAGCATACCAAGAACCATAGCTAAAATTAGCGACAGCAAGGCAACTTCGATTGTAAGCACCGCCCCTTTCAGGATCGAAGCTTCATATCCTTGTAAATCAAACATAATGAATTCCAACAGAACTGCGAAAAAGTTGGTAAGACAGGGAGAGGAGAACCTCTCCCTTAAGAAGTGACGCTAGAGATTACTGGCCGTATACGTCGTAGTTAAAGTACTTAGCAGCGATATCTTGGTAGATGCCTTTTTCACGTAGTGAAAGGATTGCAGCATCCAATTGCTTAGTCAGATCTTTATCTTGCTTACGTAGAGCAATACCAAAACCTTCACCGAACCACTTAGGATCTGTTAGTGATGGACCAACAAACTCGTAAGCTTCACCACCAGCTTTGTTTAGTACGCCTTCTTCTAGAGCAGATGCATCACCCAGTACAGCAGCAACACGACCGTTAGCTAGATCAAGGTAAGCTTCATCAAATGAACCGTAACGAACGATCTCTACTGTGTCGCCGTAGTTATCTGTTAGGTACTTGTCGTGAGTTGTTGCTCGTTGAACGGCAATTTTTTGACCACTTAGATCATCAAAATTAAGGCCTGCACCTTTTTTAGCGATGAACTTGTTCGGGATAAGTGCGTATTTACCAGTGAAGTCGATCTTTTTCTTACGCTCTTCCGTGATAGACATTGCCGCGATGATCGCATCATATTTACGAGCAAGTAGAGAAGGAATAATGCCATCCCAGTCTTGTGCAACGATCTTACACTTCACCTGCATTTCAGTACAAAGTGCGTTAGCCATATCGACATCGAAGCCTTTCAGTGAACCGTCAGCTTCTGTCCAGCTAAATGGAGGGTAAGCACCTTCAATACCGAAACGTACTGTTTTCCATTCTTTTGCTTGAGCTACGCCCGTTGCAGCAGTTGCAGCAAGTGCCGCGACTAATAACCACTTTTTCATATCCCTACTCCTGTGATTTAGGTTTTTATGTTTTGCTAGTTTTAATATTGTGTTTGTTGTTACTTATTAACTTACTTGTTGTGTTTTATTGTTAACACCGTCACTGTTTACCTTGGCGACGGTATTTCAATTCTGATTAGTAAATCGATGAGATAAATTGCTGTAATCGCTCAGATTCAGGTTCCGTAAACAGTTTAGCTGGATCACCCTGTTCTTCCACTAGACCTTGATGCAAGAACATCACATGGTTAGATACATCACGAGCAAAAGCCATTTCGTGAGTTACCACAAGCATGGTTCTTCCCTCTTCTGCTAGATCGCGCATTACACCAAGCACTTCGCCTACTAACTCAGGGTCTAATGCCGATGTCGGTTCATCAAACAGCATCACTTCAGGATCAACCGCTAGCGCTCGCGCAATCGCAGCACGCTGTTGTTGGCCGCCAGACAAATGACCCGGGTAGTAATCTTTACGCTCATACAGACCTACTTTCTTCAATAGTAGCTCTGCATTTTCAATCGCTTGTGCTTTAGGTACACCTAAGACGTGAACAGGCGCTTCGATAACATTTTCGAGAACGGTCAGGTGAGACCACAGATTGAAACCCTGAAAAACCATCGCCAGACGAGAACGGATTCGCTGTACTTGTTTTTCATTGGCAGGCACAGAAACACCCTGGCGGTTGTTTTTCATTTGAATTAATTCACCATTAACCCAAATCTCGCCTGCGGTAGGTGTCTCTAACAAGTTGATACATCTAAGGAAAGTACTTTTACCCGACCCTGAAGATCCGATAATCGATACTACATCGCCTTTATGCGCAGAAAGTGAAATTCCCTTTAAAACTTCATTTTGACCAAACGTTTTGTGTAGATCCTTTATGTCCAGCGCTGGTACATCTTTCATGCGCTTTCTCTCCCAAGTTTGTGAAAATGCAAGGTACTCCGACCTTTTCATGCGATACAAACTAGCACCACACGGAATAACATGCAACAAATTATTAACCTAATAATTTGGAATAAATAGCGATTCACTCTGACTTATTATGCAAAAGGTAGCGTTTTCACCTCAATTTAATGAATGAGTTCTATCAATAAGCTGTAATTAGCCCCCTTACATTGTTTAAATAAAGTTAATCAAAATGAGATTCTCGTAGCTTGATGTCTCACAAGAAAAACAGGTTTTGTGAACTTAGAAACATTGCAACCGGCAAAACATAGCGCGCACATTCAACACATCACCTCTCTATAAATCACAATTATTTTGAGGTTACTGCATTTTAAGCATTTTAGTCAGAATACAGAGCAAGTGAGTAATAGTGAGATAACTCAGTAAACAAGGAGCATTCAGTTGATGCCAGAGCGGTAAAGGCTCAAAGAAGATAAGAAAACGACAGTTTGTGAAAACTAATTACACGATTCATCAATGGGAAGTTAATGAATCGCTGCGTTTTGTAGCTTTCTTTCACATACACTCATAAAGTGATCAAGATCAATCACCCTAAAGGGTAAGCTTGTTAGACTTCTCAGCAAAGAATAAGGCATTAAAAATGCCAAACATTTCTTTTAACTTAGCTGCATAAAGCACATCAAGACCGTGCAACATAATGTTAATGAGTTATAACTAAGAAATAACGCAATTACGCGAACTTATAGAATTCAATTTTAGAATTACTAACATAAAAATATGAGGAATCTATGTCAGACGTTGTGAACAATGCGAACTCTGAAGTAGAAGAGAAAAGCTATAAAGAGCTACACCGCCCTGCTTCTGAGTTTGAGAGCCGCTCAGATTATCTAGATCATGAGCTTCAGATCATGAAGCCTCGCCGCTTCGGTTTAAACCTTCCTGGTCGTGACTTCCGCTTTGAACTTGAAGACCTTGTTCCTGCACTTGCTGGTACCATTGGTATCATCGCGATGTACTCAGCAGTAATGATGTCTTGGGCTGATGGCCTAACTCAAGCTTGGGATCACGTAAACCTTGGTAAAGAGTTTGCGATTGAAGTCGCTCGTGTAGAAATGCTTATCCCTGCACTGCTGTTCTGTATCCTTGCTTCTGGTTTCTTTAACCCTAAAGCAAACCTTGCCGGTAACCACGGCCCAATGATTCCTCTTATTGGTACCATCGCTCTAGCTGGTGCTCACCCTCTTGCATTGGCAATCCTTATCGGTGTCTTCGGTCTAATCCTAAGTTTCCTAAAAGGCGGCTCCAAGCTGGTTAACCTGACTTCGGAAGGTACCGCTGGTGGCTTGCTTATCTTCTTAGGCCTAACGGGTACCATGAGCCAAATCAACTCGATTCAAACATGGGCGGTTGGTCTTCAATCTTCTACTGTTGAAGCGGGCAGCATGGGTTACGTTGGTTTAATCGTTCTTGCTATTACTATAGCTATCTACGCTTTCCTAGCAAAAGTGAACAAGCGTTGGTTAGCTATCCCAGTTTGTGCATTCACAGGCCTTGCTATTGCATTGGCGTTAGGTGCTGGTTTCGATATCGTGTTCGAAACTGAAATGGGTATTCCGAACCTAAACCCAGTTTACTGGTGGGGTTCTACTTCTGAAGGTTGGATGCTTGGCTTGCCAAACGTTGAACACTTCATCGCTTCTCTACCATTCGCAATTCTTGCAGTAGCAATGTGGTCACCTGACTTCTTAGGTCACCGTATCTTCCAAGAACTGAACTACCCTAAAAAGTCTGAAAAAGTACTTATGGACGTAGATGACACAATGACTATGTGTTCAGTTCGTCAAATGGTGGGTACTGCAGTAGGTGGTGGTAACATCACTTCTTCTTGGGGTACTTACATGATCCCAGCAGCAATCGCGAAACGTCCAATTCCTGGCGGCGCAATTTTGCTTGGTTCTCTATGTATTATTGTTGCGATTCTTGGTTTCCCAATGGACGTTGCGGTATGGCCACCAGTGATGCGTGTTGCGCTACTTGTAGGTGTATCTCTTCCTCTACTTGAAGCGGGTATGCAAATGGTTAAGGATTCAAAAGATTCTCAAGCAGCTGGTATCTGTATCTTCGGTTCAGCGGTTGTTAACCCAGTATTAGCATGGGCACTCACTATGCTTCTTGATAACAACGGTCTAATTGGTGATAAAGAACGTGCGAAGCGTCTATCATTTGTAGACAAGATTGTTATCCCAGTTGGCGTTTTAGTTATCTGTCTAGTAGCAATGCTTGCAGTTGGTATGCTAGAAAGTCAATATGGCCTAAAAGCTTGGCTATAATGGTTCTTACTACACAAAAGTAGTATTGGGATTAAAAAAAGTTTGGGTGGCAACCCCTGTCACTCAAATTTTTTCAACTTTTTTGGCATTTATTGATTTAGTTTAAGGTTTGCAGGAATTTTTTAGCGTAGTCTTGAATACATAGAGTAAAGACAACATATAAAATGTAGTGACAATATATATAACCATATGAATCTAATATGCTCATATATATTGTTATTAATAAGAGTGTACTACCCTTTCGAGGGGCGCTGGCTCAACAGTGTTAATGTACGTATTTTTTCTACTAAAAAGGTAGGTATGTCATGGCAGAGCAATTTGCTAAAGCTTGGGAAGATTTTGCTGCAGGTGAGTGGCAAAGCGAAGTAAACGTTCGTGATTTCATTCAAAAGAACTACACGCCGTATGAAGGCGACGAGTCTTTCCTAGTTTCTGAGGGTACTGAAGCAACTAACAAGCTTTGGTCTTCGGTAATGGAAGGTATCAAACAGGAAAACGCAACTAAAGCACCTGTAGATTTCGATACTTCTGTTATCTCTACCATTACTGCTCACGATGCAGGTTACATTGAGAAAGATCTTGAGACTATCGTTGGTCTACAAACTGAGAAACCACTAAAACGTGCAATCATCCCTAACGGTGGTGTACGTATGGTTGAAGGTTCTTGTAAAGCATACGGTGAAACTCTTGACCCAATGGTTTCAAAAATCTACTCAGAATACCGCAAAACACACAATGCTGGCGTTTTCGATATCTACACTCCTGATATCCTAAAATGTCGTAAGTCTGGTGTTCTGACTGGTCTTCCTGATGCTTACGGCCGTGGTCGTATCATTGGTGACTACCGTCGTGTTGCACTTTACGGTATTGATTTCCTAATGAAAGACAAAGCTGCTCAATTCGCTTCTCTACAAGAGCGTTTCGAGAATGGCGAAGATCTTGCTGCAACAATGCAATTGCGTGAAGAGATCTCTGAGCAACACCGTGCTCTAGGTCAAATCAAGCAAATGGCTGAGAAATACGGTTTCGATATCTCTGAGCCAGCTCAAACTGCTCAAGAAGCTATCCAGTGGACTTACTTTGGCTACCTAGCTGCTGTTAAATCTCAAAACGGTGCTGCAATGTCTCTAGGTCGTACTTCGACTTTCCTAGACATCTACATCGAGCGTGATATCGCTGCTGGCAAAATCACTGAAGAACAAGCACAAGAAATGATCGACCACTTCGTAATGAAGCTGCGTATGGTTCGTTTCCTACGTACTCCTGAGTACGATGAGCTATTCTCTGGCGACCCAATCTGGGCAACAGAATCTATGGGTGGTATGGGTATCGACGGTCGTACGCTAGTAACGCGTTCGAACTTCCGTTTCCTAAACTCTCTATACACTATGGGTCCTTCTCCAGAGCCAAACATCACTGTTCTTTGGTCTGAGCAATTACCTGACGGCTTCAAGCGTTTCTGTGCGAAGGTATCTATCGATACTTCTTCTATCCAGTACGAAAATGATGACCTAATGCGTCCTGACCTTGCGTCTGATGATTACGCTATCGCTTGTTGTGTATCTCCAATGATCGTTGGTAAGCAAATGCAGTTCTTCGGTGCTCGTGCTAACCTTGCGAAAACAATGCTTTACGCAATCAACGGTGGTGTGGACGAAAAACTTAAGATGCAAGTTGGTCCTAAAGAAGCTCCAATGACTGACGCTGTTCTTGATTACGACAAAGTAATGGATCGTCTAGATCACTTCATGGATTGGCTAGCTAAGCAATACGTGACTGCACTAAACAGCATTCACTACATGCACGACAAATACAGCTACGAAGCGTCTCTAATGGCTCTTCATGACCGTGACGTTCGTCGTACTATGGCTTGTGGTATTGCTGGTCTATCTGTTGCTGCTGACTCACTGTCTGCAATCAAATTCGCGACTGTTAAACCAATCCGCGACGAAGATGGCATCGCAACTGACTTCGAAATCGAAGGCGATTACCCTAAATACGGTAACAACGACTCTCGTGTAGATGATATTGCTTGTGAACTAGTTTCTACGTTCATGAACAAAATCCGTAAGCTTAAGACTTACCGTGATTCAATCCCTACACAGTCAGTTCTTACTATCACGTCTAACGTGGTTTACGGTAAGAAAACAGGTAACACTCCAGACGGTCGTCGTGCTGGCGCTCCTTTCGCTCCTGGTGCTAACCCAATGCACGGTCGTGATGAGAAAGGTGCTGTAGCTTCACTAACGTCTGTAGGTAAACTACCGTTTGCTGACGCACAAGATGGTATCTCTTACACGTTCTCTATCGTGCCAAACGCACTAGGTAAAGAACAAGACAGCCAACGTGCTAACCTTGCAGGCCTAATGGATGGTTACTTCCACCACGAAGCTGGCATTGAAGGTGGTCAACACCTTAACGTTAACGTTCTTAACCGTGAAACTCTTGAAGACGCAGTTAAGCACCCTGAGAAATACCCTCAGCTAACAATCCGTGTATCTGGTTACGCTGTTCGCTTTAACTCTCTAACTGCAGAGCAACAAGCTGACGTAATCGCACGTACATTTACTGAGTCTCTATAAGCTCACGCTCAATAGACAGTAAATAATATTAGCCTCGCCAATGTGCGGGGCTTTTTTATATCTGCGGTAAATCGCACTGAACTCACCCATCCCGCGAAATGTTAGGTTGAGCAAAAAAGCACCCTATCATTCACTTTTTTTCCACAAAATCACTCAAATTACGGTAATATCGCGGTTCATAATTTAAGAGTAACTGCTCCATGAAATACCTGCGTTGTTTACCCCTGATTCTCCTCTCCTTTTCATCTTTGGCATCTGATCGTTCTACAGTCACTTTTGCTTTAGATAACGATGGTATTTTTGGTGTCGACCAAGACTATACCAACGGCTTATTTCTGGGTTACACATCATCAAGTATTACGCCATATAATTGGGTAAAACCATTGAGTCTTTCCTACTGGGGCGCAAGCTCTCTAGACAAATGGGAAATCACCATTGGCCACAAAATGTATACCCCTTCTGACATAGAGTTAGAAACGCCATCAGCCAATGACCGCCCATATGCCGGTTACCTTCACACTGAATTCAACTACATCAGCTTGAATCCACAACAAGCCCAGCGCTTTAACATAACGTTTGGTACGACTGGTGAGCGTGCACTTTCAGAAGACGCTCAGAAGCTAGTTCACTCGATCACTAAATCGGATGAACCTATGGGTTGGGAATACCAAGTTGATGATGAGTGGGCGGGGAGCGTTGGTTATTTAAGCCATTTCAACCTAATGCGTAATCAAGCTTTAGCGAATACTGACTACGAAATCTCTAACGTTTCTGAAATCAACGTCGGTAACTTTAGAAGTGATATCTCGACTGGTTTTATGTTCCGCTGGGGTACGGACTTGGGTGGTAACTTTGGTGCAGCTAACATCACCACAGAAAACCCATTCAAACCTGGTATGATCGGCGCATCAAACACAGGTTGGTTTACCTATGCAGGCCTTGAAGGTCGCTACCGATTCAACGACCTGACTATCGAAGGCGATCGCTCAGGTGTTGATGAGTACGCTAATAAAAACAACGAAGACCCAGCTATCTACGATGTGACTTTAGAGAACATTCAAGCGACTGCTGTGCTTGGTGTCGCTTGGTATAACCAATACGTTGGTGCCTCTTTCGCATTAACAGCAAAAACACCGGATTACAAAGAAGCAAAAGAGTCAGTGTACACCACTGGCGGTATCACAATGTTTGCTTTCTTCTAGCCACCAGTAAGGGCTGTCGCCCTTTACTTTTCAAGTTTAATAAAGGCAATCATCTTCACAGGTGATTGCCTTTATTTTTAAAGGTCTCGTTACCATTTGACCCTATTTTATGTACCGTTTTTGTAATAAAATAAACGGTATAAATTCCTCTACGAGAATAGCTCATGTCTACAACTGGTCGCATTCACTCATTCGAATCTTGTGGTACTGTCGATGGCCCTGGTATCCGCTTTATTGTGTTTCTTCAAGGCTGCTTAATGCGTTGTATGTACTGTCATAACCGTGATACATGGGATCTTCATGACGGAAAGGAAGTAACGGTCGAAGAGATCATCAACGAAGCAAAATCATACCGTCATTTCATGAAAGCATCAGGAGGTGGTATCACCTGTTCTGGTGGTGAAGCGATGCTACAACCTGAGTTTGTTCGTGATTTTTTCCGCGCAGCTCAAGCCGAAGGCATTCACACTTGTCTTGATACTAATGGCTACATTCGTAAGCACACTGAAGTGGTTGATGAAGTACTAGAAGCCTCTGATCTAGTGATGCTTGATCTTAAGCACATGCGAGATGAGATTCACCACGATTTCATTGGTGTATCAAACAGACGTACTCTGGATTTTGCACGCTACCTACACAAAATCGGTAAGAAGACGTGGATTCGTTATGTAATTGTCCCTGGTTACACGGATACGGCTGAAGATGCTCATCTGCTAGGTGAATTCATCAAAGACATGGATAACATCGAGAAAGTAGAACTGCTTCCATACCATAAGCTTGGTGCACATAAGTGGGAAGCGCTTGGTTTTGACTACCCTCTTGAAGGTACAAACCCACCGAGCAAAGAGAAAATGGACGAGATTGTTGCTGTTCTAAGCCAGTACCATTCAAACGTAAAATACTAATCTAGACTTACGTTCATAGTGATTTCAAACGCCTCAATTTCGATTGGGGCGTTTTCTTTTATGGCCCAAACAATCCTTTCACTTTTCTTTACAACTTTTGTTTATCAATTCAAAAAATCATATTAAATCCGTGTTGAGATCATGTTTCCACTCGTAGAAATGCTGTTACTCTTACTGCAACAAAGAATACAACATTTAGTTTTTTAGTGAGGCTCCTCCCATGGAAATGACCAATGCTCAGCGTCTAATTCTATCAAATCAATACTACCTAATGTCTCAAATGGATCCTGAGAACTCAGCTAAATACCAACGTCTACAAACGATTGTAGAACGAGGTTACGAACTCCAAATGCGTGAGCTTAACAAAGAGTTTGGTTGTTTGACTGAAGCAGAGTGTCGCGAAATTATCGACATCATGGAGATGTACCATGCTATGCAAGAGTCGAACAAAATGCTTGCAGAGCAAGAGCGTGCTGAAGTAGACCAACGTCGTCTGCAGTTCTTAGGTTTTGATATCGCTTCTGAAGCACAGGTCGTACATTACGTACGCTTCCTTGTTGATTCTGAAGGTCTTTACCCTCAATTCGACAAAGCAGATCACCACTTCAATAGCCAAATGCCAATGCTAGAGAAATACCGCCGCATGCTAACAACATGGCGCAATTGCCCTCGTCAGTACCACCTATGTGCGACAGAGCTATCTCAAATCTTTAGTGCTTAATGCATGAAAAGATAAGCCTTAGCTTGGCTTAAAAAATGTCAAAAAGGGTTACTCATCACGAGTAACCCTTTTTAATATCTGCATATAAAGAAAGAAAACAAGCAACTAGAAACACAAGTGATTCCATCAGTTAATCGAGTATTTGACGCCGCATGTAGAGGGTCAACTTTGAGAAGTGGGCTTGTTTGTACCTAAGGGCACGTCATGATGTTATCTACGCCTAGAGCTAGTGAGTGATCACCAACAAAAACCGGGAATGATGAAGCGATATGGATATGAAGTGTGCTTTACGTACAGAAAATTGAAATAAAACATGACGATAAGATATTAAACATTGAACCGTTTCCCATTAATTTCTCTGATATCGTCCATTGACCAACAAACGTAAATCAATGATCTATAACCCATTAGATCATTCATCTTTATTAATTTCACTTTGGAGCTTTTAATACAAATTAAAAATCGCCACACCCATTTTGAACGGTGTTTTTTATTTAAAAGAAATCGCTAGAATGCTCACCGAAAATTATTAACCAGAGCGATAAAAATGAGAAAATTCATCCTTGCATCACTAGCTATTCTGTCGACTTCATCTTTCGCAGCTAACGACATGTACGTACTTGGGGGCGTTGGTATTAACCGAGATGACGGAGGTCTACAATTCACTGCTGGCTCACAAATTCTTGATACCCATTTTCATCTTGAATCAACAATGAATTACATAGATTCCGACAGCAAAATGGTTACGTCGGATGTACACGGTGACCTAACTAAGTACAAAGACAATTTCAAACACTTCAAAATGTCTTTAGCTCCAATGTATAAATATAGCTTCGATGAGTCTTTTGCTATCTACGGAAAAGTTGGTCTTGCTTACTCAAACGTAAATGTTAAATCAACAATTACTAACAAAGATTGGTCTGTGAATAATAAACATTCAAATAGCGAATGGGGCGCAACTTACGGCATCGGTGCTGAGTTTAAGTCTATACAACCAATGTTTGGTAACTCGAAGTTTATGGCTCGTGTTGGTTTCGATTTCTACGACTTCAACTCCGGTAGCATAAGCCTAATCAATGAGGAGACTTTTGGCCTACAAGCCGGTTTCACTTTCTAAGGCATTAAGTAGAAAAGTTTTACAGTCGTTGAACAGATCATCGTAATTACGATTTTTGGTGTCTTGACATTAACCGCTCTGTACTTCGCATAAATAAAAGGGCTACTCATCACGAGTAACCCTTTTATGTTTTCTTCTTTTTAACTAGAAAACGTAAGCAACACCGACGTTTGCCGCCATATTAATGCCGCTTTCTAAGATTGGACTATTCTCGATATCGCCCTCTAGGTTGGTGTAACGAACGCCACCAGTTACTCGAACATTCGGCGTTACATGTAAGTAACCACCTAAACCAATAAAGTATTGGCCATCCCAGTCAGCATCGAATTCGTTTAGATTCGTTCTTGCAGCTTCCGCTGAGCTCACACCGTACAAGTGGTTATTCAAGCGTTCACTGTTGTAAGCGTAACCAATCGAAGGCGTAATCGCCCAGCCATTGCGGCGAATAGGTAGGCGCCAAGCCGCTTCAGCGTAAATACCGTTATGTCTAAAACCTAAGTCGGAGCCCGCTGTTGCTTCAAACATACCCACCAGCGTAATCACTTGATAGCTAACACCACCTAATACCGAAGCTTTACGTTCATCTAGTTTTTGAATGTCCACATTGTCTGAGTCACCTGGCTTTAATGTTCTTGGATCATAAACCGCTCGAAACACAATATTCTGAGGTGAGCCGGCTGGTAACAAACGATAGCCTGCGCTAAATCCACGCATGAAAAAGTGTTCGCCTTCGTAACCAATCATAGGAATGACTGCGCGATTTGATGGCGTGTCTTTGTACACAGCAGGAGAATAAGAAGCAGCCACACCCAATGACCATTGTGATATTTTTGCGTGCGTAGCGGTCGCCATGAACATTGTTGTTCCAACAATGGCGATTTTTAACCAAAGACTCTTCACTGTTTCTACCTATTTTTTAAGCGATTTCTGATAACGCCGCGCATTATATGGTACTTCATTCCATAAAATCAATAGAGCTCAGTTATACATCTAATACACATAAATCCAGTGTGAGAATTATTAAGCGACCTAAAATCACAAAACAAACGGCTAGATCTGCTCGAATGTAAAATAATTTGATTCTACACGCCTCAAGTTGCCTATTGCGCTCGCTACGTTTTTCACACGCAAAATTGTAAATAAATACATAATTGTTAAGCAAAATTGTGGAAGCGGGTCTAACCTTAAAATGTAGGGAGAGCCTATTTTTCAATCGCTCGTCAGTTTTAACTGGTTAACAAGGGGAATGTGACTATGAGTATTTTTGACCACTATCAATCACGTTATGAAGCAGCCAAGGAAGAAGAGCTGACATTGCAAGAGTTCTTAGCGCTGTGTAAAGACGATAAAAGTGCTTACGCGAATGCTGCCGAGCGCTTACTACTAGCCATTGGCGAACCGGAGGTCATTGACACAGCTCAAGACCCTCAACTAAGTCGTATTTTCTCTAACCGTGTCATCTCACGCTACAGCGAATTTAAAGATTTCTACGGTATGGAAGATGCGATTGAACAGATTGTTTCTTACTTAAAACATGCTGCGCAAGGTTTAGAAGAACGTAAACAAATCCTTTACTTACTTGGCCCTGTGGGCGGTGGTAAATCATCTCTTGCTGAAAAACTCAAAGCCCTGATGCAGAAATTACCAATCTATGTATTGTCTGCTGACGGCGAACGAAGCCCAGTAAACGATCACCCATTTTGTCTATTCGATGTAAACGAAGACGGCGACTTATTGAAGAACGAATACGGTATTGAGAAACGCTATCTTCGCTCAATTATGTCTCCGTGGGCAGCGAAACGACTGCACGATTTTGGCGGTGATATTTCCAAATTCAAAGTCATCAAACTGCGCCCTTCTATCCTCGATCAAGTTGCGATCGCGAAAACAGAGCCTGGTGATGAAAACAACCAAGATATCTCATCTCTTGTTGGTAAAGTAGATATTCGTAAACTTGAGCACTTCTCTCAAGATGATCCTGATGCCTACAGCTACTCTGGTGCGCTATGTAAAGCTAACCAAGGTGTTATGGAATTCGTGGAGATGTTTAAAGCGCCAATCAAGGTATTACACCCACTACTAACGGCCACACAAGAAGGTAACTTCAACGGTACCGAAGGGCTTTCTGCACTGCCATTTGACGGCATGATTCTGGCTCACTCGAACGAATCCGAGTGGCAGACCTTCCGTAACAACAAAAACAACGAAGCCTTCCTCGACCGTGTGTACATTGTAAAAGTCCCTTACTGTCTACGCGTCTCTGAAGAAGTTAAGATCTACCAAAAACTGCTTGAGCACAGTGAGCTATCCAAAGCCCCTTGTTCGCCAAGCACACTCGATCTGCTATCGCAATTCAGTATCTTATCTAGACTGAAAGAGCCTGAGAACTCGTCTCTGTTCTCAAAAATGCGGGTTTACGATGGTGAGACTCTAAAAGACACCGATCCAAAAGCGAAGAGCTACCAAGAGTACCGAGATTATGCTGGTGTTGACGAAGGAATGTCTGGGCTATCAACGCGTTTCGCCTTTAAGATTCTGTCTCGAGTATTCAACTTCGACCAAGCCGAAGTGGCCGCAAACCCAGTGCATCTTTTCTACGTGATTGAGCAGCAAATCGAACGAGAGCAATTCCCTCAAGAGACCGCTGAGAAGTACCTAGAGTTCTTGAAAGGATACCTAGTGCCACGCTACGTAGAGTTCATTGGTAAAGAGATTCAGACCGCTTACCTAGAGTCTTACTCTGAGTACGGACAGAATATCTTCGACCGTTACGTAACCTATGCTGATTTCTGGATTCAAGACCAAGAGTACCGCGATCCAGAAACAGGCCAGCTATTTGACCGTGCTTCTCTAAATGGTGAACTCGAGAAAATCGAGAAAACAGCAGGTATCAGTAACCCTAAAGACTTCCGAAATGAGATTGTGAACTTTGTGCTTCGTGCCAAAGCAAACAATAACGGTCAAAACCCAGTTTGGACAAGCTACGAGAAACTGCGCACTGTGATTGAGAAGAAAATGTTCTCTAACACAGAAGAGCTGCTTCCTGTTATTTCGTTCAATGCTAAGACCTCAACGGATGATCAGAAAAAACACGACGACTTCGTTGCTCGTATGATGGAAAAAGGCTACACCGAGAAACAAGTTAGACTGCTATCTGAGTGGTATCTAAGAGTTCGTAAATCCTCATAAACCAAACTGTATTGAGCTGCTCACGTGAGCAGCTCGTACAAACCAATAACTCTTATATCCTAATAACTCTTATACACTAATAAAAAGTAGGATCGTGACATCAGCTGAGAGGGAGTTCTTATGGCACAATTTATCGATCGGAGGCTCAATGGCAAGAATAAGAGTGCTGTAAATAGACAGCGATTCTTACGACGCCATAAAGAGCAAATCAAAGAATCTGTGGCCGATGCAGTCAACCGACGTTCAATCACCAATACTGAAACTGGTGAAGACGTTACTATTCCTCATAAAGACATCAAAGAGCCAAGCTTTCACCAAGGTCAAGGCGGCGTAAGAGAACGTGTTCACCCTGGTAATGATCAGTTCATCACTGGCGACAAAATTGAGCGTCCTAAAGGTGGCGGTCAAGGTGGTGGTTCTGGCCAAGGCGATGCAAGCCCTGATGGCGAAGGCCAAGATGAATTTACCTTCCAAATTTCAAAAGATGAGTATCTTGATATTCTCTTTGAAGATTTAGCTCTGCCTAATCTAGAGAAAAATCAGGTCAACAAAATCACCGAATGGAAAACCCACCGCTCTGGTTACCAAAGTGCGGGGATTCCATCCAACATCGCTATTGTTCGTTCACTGCAGCAATCTCTAGCTCGTAGAACCGCGATGACAGCAGGTAAAAAGCGCGAGCTTAACCTACTGATGGAGCAACTTGACCAAGTTAAAATGACGGAACCGGCACAACCCTTCGAAGAAAGTCGCTTAAAAGAAGAGATTGCCGAGCTACGCAAAAAAATTGAAAACGTGCCATTCATTGATACCTTCGACTTACGTTTTAAAAACTATGAGAAGCGCCCTATTCCATCTAGCCAAGCGGTAATGTTCTGCTTGATGGATGTGTCCGGCTCAATGGACCAAGCTACCAAAGACATCGCAAAACGCTTCTACGTGCTGCTTTATCTGTTCCTAAACCGCACCTACGAAAACGTCGATGTTGTGTTTATTCGTCACCATACTCAGGCTAAAGAAGTCGACGAGCATGAGTTTTTCTACTCCCAAGAAACCGGTGGCACCATCGTTTCTAGTGCACTGAAACTAATGAAAGAAATAGTTGCAGATCGCTACCCAGCTAATGAGTGGAACATCTATGCAGCACAAGCCTCTGATGGCGATAACTGGGCTGATGACTCTCCTCGTTGTAAAGAGCTGCTGGTGAATACGCTTCTGCCAACTTGCCAATATTACTCTTACATCGAAATAACACGCCGCTCTCATCAAACGCTTTGGCACGAATACGAAAAACTCGAGAGTAGCTTCGACAACTTCGCAATGAAAAACATTAAGACGGTGGATGATATTTTTCCTGTGTTTAGAGAACTGTTCCAGAAAGAGACAGCGTAAGGGGGCTTACCATGACAGCGAAATCAAACGTTGCAGAGAAATCAAACATTGCCGATAGAGACAAGGCTACACAGAAAAAAAACGACAAGATGCTGCCTGATGGTCCAGATTGGACGTTCAACCTATTGGAGAAATATCACGTCGAAATTAAGCGTGTGGCGCAGCATTACCGTTTAGATACTTATCCGAACCAAATTGAAGTGATTACTTCAGAGCAGATGATGGATGCATACTCAAGCATTGGTATGCCTATCAATTACAACCACTGGTCTTTTGGTAAAAAATTCATTCAAACCGAGCAAAACTACAAGCATGGCCAAATGGGCTTAGCCTACGAAATTGTGATCAATTCAGATCCTTGTATCGCTTATCTGATGGAAGAAAACACGGTAACGATGCAGGCTCTGGTAATGGCTCACGCTTGCTACGGCCACAACTCTTTCTTTAAAGGCAACTACCTGTTTCAAACCTGGACAGACGCCGGTTCCATCATCGATTACTTGCTGTTCGCTAAGAAGTATATCAGTGGTTGTGAAGAGAAATATGGCGTCGCTGAGGTTGAGCAGCTCCTTGATTCTTGCCATGCATTAATGAATTACGGCGTAGACCGATACAAACGTCCTGAGAAGATTTCCATTGCTGAAGAAACCGCAAGGCAGGAAGAGCGAGAGGCTTACCTACAATCTCAAGTCAATGAGCTGTGGAGAACTGTGCCTAAAAATCAAGACAAGGAAAAAGAAACCAAAATCCGCTTTCCTAGCGAGCCTCAAGAGAACATTCTTTACTTTATCGAGAAGAACGCACCACTGCTTGAACCTTGGCAGCGTGAGTGTGTTCGTATCGTTCGCAAGGTAAGCCAGTACTTCTACCCTCAGAAACAAACTCAAGTCATGAACGAAGGCTGGGCAACCTTCTGGCATTACACCATTCTTAACCATCTTTATGATGAAGGCTTGGTGAGTGATAAGTTCATCTTAGAGTTCCTGCACAGCCATACCAGTGTAGTCGCGCAACCTGCTTACAACAGTCCTTACTTCAGCGGGATAAACCCTTACGCACTTGGCTTCGCGATGTTTAGAGACATTCGACGCATTTGTGAAGAGCCAACCGATGAAGACAAAGAGTGGTTCCCAGAGCTGGCAGGAAGTGATTGGTTAGAGGCGGTGCACTTTGCAATGCACAACTTCAAAGATGAAAGCTTTATTAGCCAATATCTTTCTCCAAAGATCATTCGTGACTTTAAGCTGTTTTCAGTGCTTGATGATGACCGAAAAAACACCATTGAAGTGAGTGCTATACATGATGACCCGGGCTATCGCCTGATTCGTGAGAAGCTTGCGGCGCAATACAACCTAAGTAACCTTGAACCAAACATTCAGGTGTTTAACGTCGATGTTCGTGGTGACCGATCAATGACGCTGCAGTATGTGCCTCATGACCGTATCCCGCTTGATAAAGGCTACGACGAAGTGATGAAGCATCTCTATCGCTTGTGGGGCTTTGATGTGATTTTGGAAGAGCTCAAAGATACGGGTCATAGAGAGATTCTGACGACTTGTCCAAAACGTAATGACTATGGAGCCAAGATTTAATACCAATCGCAGTTCATCGGTGATGGCAATAAAACTCCGCTCCCCCTACACCATAGTGGTCAACCCGCTCGGAAGTGGAGCAATAAAAAAGCGCATAAGTCTGATGACTTATGCGCTTTCTTTTTAAGGCTCAAACGTCTTTAAATAGACGTGAGCCACTAAAACTAGAGCTAAAGCTAAATAAGCTTAAACAATCGGCTTTTGGCCGCGTTCAATCAGCTTCATCAGCACGCTGTCTGCAGATTTACCTGCCACACCCGCTAGTTTGTCTGACAGCTTTTTCTTCTGTACGTAGTGAATCGCTAGAACCGTTTTGTCCTTACATGCCGCTACGACTAAATCATCAGAAGTGCTGATCTCATCCACCAGCCCAAGCTCATGTGCTTGTGTACCAAACCAGTGTTCACCCGTTGCTACTTTTTCAAGATCGAGTGCTGGACGATGGTCACGAATGAAGTCTTTGAATAGGCCATGTGTCTCTTCTAACTCTTCTTTGAATTTCTCACGTGCTTTATCGCTGTTCTCACCAAACATGGTTAATGTACGTTTGTACTCACCTGCCGTTAGCTGTTCGAACTCGATATCGTGTTTCTTCAGCAGTTTATTGAAGTTTGGCAATTGAGCGATAACGCCAATAGAGCCAACAATAGCAAAAGGTGCAGATACGATTTTGTCTGCGATACATGCCATCATGTAACCGCCACTTGCTGCTACTTTGTCTACCGAGATAGTCAGAGGCAAACCTGCTGCTTTGATACGATCAAGTTGAGAGGACGCCAAGCCATAGCCGTGAACCATGCCACCGCCAGACTCAAGCTTAAGTAAGACTTCATCGCCTTCACGAGCCACAGCCAGAACCGCCGTTACCTCTTCACGTAATGAAGCTACTTCTTTTGCATCAATGCTGCCGTTAAAATCAAGAACGAATAGATGTGGTTCACGCTTGCTATCAAGCTCCCCCTCTTTCGCTGCTTTCTTTACTTCTTTACCGCGTGATTTTACTTTCTCTTTTTCTGCTTTCTTTTCTGCTTTATCACGGGCTTTGATGAAAGCATCGTCGTGTAGATGGTGCTCTAATTGTTCAATCGTCTGTTTATGGTGTTCAGATAGGTTCGTGATTTCCAGCTCACCTTTAATCGCGCTTGATTTCCCACCCACAGATTTAGCAATCACTAAAATTGCGATGATGGCGATTACAACGGTCGCAATCTTGGCTAAAAACAGGCCGTAGTCCAACAAAAATTCCAATGTCATATCCCCTATTGTATGAATTAGTGTATTGTAACCATCTTGTCACGATTACCAAGAATTTCTCATCATTCCTGCGGTTATCTGTGTGATTAAACATCAATGGAATGACGAACATAATAAAAGAAAGAAGGATAAGCACAGTGGATTACCCAATCTCTACAGATGCCCTCAAAGATAAAGTAATTTTGGTTACAGGTGCCGGTGCTGGCATTGGTCGCCAAGCTGCACTAAGCTTCGCTCAACATGGCGCAACTGTCATTCTGTTAGGCCGCAATGTAAAAAACCTAGAATTCATTTACGATGAAATCGAAAGCGCTGGTTACCCGCAGCCTGCAATTATCCCATTGGATTTAAAAGGCGCGACAAAACAGAACTACGTTGATATGGCTGAAACCATTGAATCGCAGTTCGGTCGTTTAGACGGTCTACTTCATAACGCTGGCGTTTTAGGTACTCTGAGCCCGTTTGAGCAGATTGATGAAGAAACCTTTGATGATGTTATGCAGATCAATCTGAAGTCTGAGTTCTTGATGACTCAAGCACTTTTACCTGCACTTAAGAAAGCGGAAGCGGGTCGTATCGTATTCACCTCTTCTACCGTTGGTCACTCTGGCCGTGCATTCTGGGGCACTTACGCGATTTCTAAGTTTGCTACCGAAGGTATGATGCAGATCTTAGCGGACGAGCTTGAAGACACAAACATCCGTGTTAACGCGATCAACCCAGGCGGCACGCAAACACGCATGCGTGCAAAAGCGTACCCAGGTGAAGATGCTAACAAGCTGAAAACGCCACTGGACATTATCCCACTGTACCTACACTTAATGAACCCAAGTGTGACAGACATTAATGGCCAATGTATCGACGCTCAACCTAAGTAGTTGATATTATAACCAATAACAAGAAGCCGCTTTAATCGCGGCTTTTTTTGTATCTAAATCAATCAACTAGCACTTACTTCCGCTAATTATCATCATTTTGCTTTGCATCTTTTTCATTGTTAAATATACTGTATAAATATACAGGTATTTAATTATGCATGAACTAATAAAAAACTTACAAGACCGCCAGTTAATCTGGAAAGGATTACAATCAACAACGCAAGGAAGTACCACTTCGACAGGCTATCCTCAATTGGATAAACAGCTTGATGGAGGCTTCCCAACGCACGGCGTTATTGAGGTTGAATCACAACAAGGGATCGGCGAACTTCGTCTACTCACACCCTATTTAGCTCAACAAAACTCACAGAAACTGGCCATTTTCATCAACCCACCAGGGAAGATCTGTGCCGAGTATTTCAACGACCAAAACATTCCACTAGAGAACATCCTAGTCATCCAACCTCAGCGTGATCTCGATGCATTGTGGGCCGCAGAGCAGTGCCTCAAAAGTGGTGCCTGCCATTCTGTTTTGCTATGGGGAGCGGATCTAGAAATTCACCAAACCAAGCGCCTGCAAGCAGCAAGCGAAACAGGCAAGTGTCTGCAATTTCATTTTAAAGCCACCAGCCATAATCAGTTATCCCTACCCGTTTCTTTAAGCATGAAGCTGTCTTCTCACGCCCAAGGGTTAAAGGTTGAAGTCACGAAAAGAAAAGGCAGTTGGTCGTATGGCAGCTTTATTCTGGACATGAGCCAGAACTGGCCGTTACTCACAGAAAAAGTCATCAATGAAAACAGTTCGACTCACGCTTTGTCTGATAACACGGTGCTGGCTTTCCCTATTGCGAAACAAGGCTAGCGGATGTTGTGGCTTTATCTGCACTTCTCATCGCTGCAGTTGGATACCTTATTTAACTCTAATGAATTGGGTTCGAACGAAGAAGCACACGAGCAACCTATTATCATCGTGGATGAAAAAGATCACCGTGTGCTGCAAGCTAACCAAGCTGCTCTGCAATCGAGAATTTCACTTGGTATGGGGCTAGGGTCTGCGGCGGCGCTTTGCCATAACTTACACGTCCACCCTTACAGTATTGAGCTAGAAAAAAGCAAGCTCAAAGAGATCGCTCAATGGGCGTATTTGGTCACTTCTGACATGGCGTTATTGCCACCCAATGGTTTGTTGATTAAAGCTTCTAATATGCTGTCACTTTACGATGGGCTAGATAACTACTGGCATGAACTCAAAAGTCATTTAGAAACGCTCAATATCCAGTTCAGCTTCGCGACGGGTTACTCGCCACTTTCTGCGATCCTTTTGGGCAAGCAATCCATCAACCAAGTCACTAATAATGTTGAGCAAATGAAAGCATGGGTTAATCAACAAGCATTAAGTTCCAGCGAGCTGCCAACTAAGCAAGTGGAGCGTCTGAACCGCGTCGGCATTAACTTAGTGGATGACCTATTGAAACTGCCTTTGCAAGATGTCGCACGTCGCTTTGATATCGATTTGGTGAATTATGTTGGTCGCCTTAACGGACAGTTCAAGCACCCGATTGATTTCTATCATCCACCGGAGAATTTTCAGCAATATCTCGAGCTATTGTTTGATATTGAAAACATCCTATTTATCGAAAAGCCGCTGCTGAAATTGTTGAATCAACTGGAATGCTTTTTGAAGCTACGTGACCGAGTAGCGTTTGAATTAACGCTGATTCTGCATCTTAGGGATAAAGACGATCATCCTGTCTCTTTCTATTCGGCACAAGGTGATTACCTTGCTGAAAAATGGGCAAGCCTTACCCATCTAACTTTAGAGTCACTAAAGCTCACAGCACCGGTTCAAGGACTGACTCTCTCTTTGATTCGTCATGGAGAACCGCAAGTCGCCTACCATGATCTTTTCGATGGCAATACAGGAACACTTGCCGCGTTAGATTTGATCTCATTACTGCAAGCTAAATTAGGGCAAGCCTGCATTCAAACACCGAAAATACAGCACGACCCAAGACCAGAGAAGGCCAACCAATATTTACTACCGACACTGGGGAATACGGTAAAAAAGGGACAAATTTCCCAAGATATCGCGCAACAAACTATGACAGCTTCCAACATCAACCAACAGCGAATCAGACCCAGTATTTTACTACCAGAGCCCGAAGCCTTAACCGAAAGCGTCACCTTATCTCAGGGCCCTGAGCGTATTGTTTCTGGGTGGTGGGATGGCGAAAAAATCATTCGTGACTACTTTATTGCTCACAGTGAAAACGGTCGATGGCTATGGGTCTTTAGAACGCCAAATAAACAGTGGTTTTTGCACGGCTTATTTAGCTAGCCTGTAAGAAAGTAAGTCAGTAAGACAATTTAGTCGCTCACTCCGTACGACTTACTGACAATTTCAACGTCCCTTTTCAATCATGTTCATCCGCAATGGTTAAGTGAGATTACGTTATGTCTCAGCAATACTCAGAGCTCTTCTGCCAAAGTAATTACTCCTTTCTAGAGGGAGCTTCGCATGCGGAAGAGCTTGTTTTACAGGCCGACTTTTTACGCTACAAAGCACTCGCTGTTACTGATGAGTGCTCGGTCGCGGGCATCGTGAAAGTCCACTCTGCAATCAAGCAACATAAACTGTCGCTCAAGCAAATTGTCGGGAGCATGTTTTGGTTAAATGAAGAATGCCAAGTGGTTTTACTATGCCCAAATAGACAAGCCTATGCCGAGCTGTGCCGCATTATTACCAATGCGAGACGTCGTAGCAGCAAAGGGCATTATCAGCTCTCTGAGTGGGATATTATGTCGGCTAAGCACTGCTTCATCCTGTGGCTACCTCAGCAAAAAAATGAAGACGCGCATTGGGGACAATGGCTTTCTCAACATCATTCCGGTCGGTTGTGGATTGGCTTACAACGACACCTCAAACAGACCGACCAACAATACACGGATTACTGCATTGAGCTGTCACAGCATCACCACCTGCCGATTACAGCTTGTGGTGGCGTGTTAATGCACAATGCTAATCGCTTGCCCTTACAGCACTCACTCACCGCGATTAAATATCAAAAACCAGTGACCGAAGTTGGCGGTCACTTACTGGCGAATGCCGAGCGCTGTTTGCGAAGCATCAATAAGCTCTCTCATATCTTCAAAGCGGAGTGGCTAGAAGAGAGCAACCGAATTTCTGAACTGTGCGAATTTGACTTAGGTAGTCTACGTTACGAATACCCAAGTGAGTTGATTCCTCAGGGTGAGACGCCCATGAGCTATCTACGTATGTTGGTTGAAAAAGGAAAACAGGCTCGCTTTCCACAAGGTGTCCCTGACGACATCCAACAGATCATAGATAAAGAATTGGGGTTAATTGGCGAGCTCGACTACCCTTTCTTTTTTCTCACCATCCACGACATCGTGATGTTTGCCAAAAACCAAGGTATTCTTTACCAAGGTCGAGGTTCAGCGGCCAACTCCGTGGTCTGTTATTGCTTAGAAATCACCTCTGTCGACCCAAGACAAATCTCGGTACTGTTTGAGCGTTTCATCAGTAAAGAGCGCGATGAGCCGCCTGATATTGATGTCGATTTTGAGCATGAACGCCGAGAAGAGGTTATTCAATATATCTACCAAAAATACGGTAGAGAACGTGCTGCACTGGCTGCAACGGTCATTTCTTATCGCTTTAAAAGTGCAGTAAGAGATGTCGGTAAAGCATTAGGGCTACAAGAAACTCAGCTCGATTACTTCATCAAAAACACCAATCGCAGAGACAAAAGCTTAGGTTGGCAGGCTCAGTTAACTCAATTAGGACTACAACCTGATTCTTTGAAGGGGCAACAATTTATCCATTTGGTCAATGAGATCATCGGCTTTCCACGCCACCTATCTCAACACGTCGGTGGCTTTGTCATATCCTCAGGACCTCTGTATGAACTGGTTCCCGTCGAGAATGCCGCAATGCACGACCGAACCATTATTCAATGGGATAAGAATGATCTAGAAACCTTAGGCTTGCTGAAAGTTGATGTGCTCGCGCTTGGTATGCTCTCTGCAATTCGTAAATGTTTCGACCTGATCAAACGTATTCATGGGCGATCACTGACAATTGCGGAGATCACTCGCCTTAAGGACGATCCTCAGGTTTATGGCATGATTCAGCGAGCAGACACGGTCGGGATATTCCAAATTGAGTCACGTGCACAAATGAGCATGCTACCAAGGCTTAGGCCAAAGGCTTATTACGACTTGGTGATTCAAATCGCTATCGTACGCCCTGGTCCTATTCAGGGCGATATGGTTCATCCGTTTCTCAAGCGTCGAGATGGCATTGAGCCAATCAGTTATCCATCTAAAGATGTGGAGTCGGTACTGTCGCGCACCTTAGGTGTTCCTATCTTCCAAGAGCAAGTGATCAAACTCGCGATGGTAGCTGCAGGATTTACTGGTGGTGAAGCAGATCAACTCAGACGAGCGATGGCCGCTTGGAAGAAAAATGGCAACGTATTTAAGTTCAAAACCAAACTCATCGAAGGCATGCAAAAGCGAGGCTACGAAACCGAGTTTGCCGAACAAATATTTAAACAGATATGTGGCTTTGGTGAATACGGTTTCCCTGAAAGCCACTCGGCTTCCTTTGCGGTATTAGCCTATTGTTCAGCTTGGTTGAAATGCTACTACCCAGAGTGCTTCTATGCTTCTTTGTTGAATAGCCAACCCATGGGCTTTTATAGTCCATCGCAGTTGGTTCAAGATGCACAGCGACACAATGTGACGATACTTCCGGTATGTGTGAACGCTTCTCAAAACGACCACACGGTTGTCTCTCAACAGAATAGTTTAGCGATTCGATTAGGGCTGCGACAAATCAAAGGTTTGAGTGAACACGGTATCCAGAGCGTACTTGCCAATCGTCCGCATTCTGGTTATCACCATCCTAGCCAAGTAAAACAGCTATCGATGAATAAGAAGGACATAGAGCTACTCGCATCAGCCAACGCGCTACACAACGTTTCAGGAGACCGTTTCCAGACGCGCTGGGCGATAATGGATTCCGCTTCTGACCTACCTCTGTTTAGCCAAGTCTATGACGAGACTAAGGATGGTCATGGCGAACACACACTGCACAAACCCAATGAGATGCAGGATTTACTTGAGGACTTTACCAGTGTCGGTATCTCATTAAATAAGCACCCTATAACCTTACTAGAAGAAGCGGGGCGATTAGGTCGATTCACACATATGAAAGATTTAATACAACAAAGACACAAATCTATGGTCACCGTTGTCGGATTAGTCACAGGCAAACAATCACCGGGAACCGCGGCAGGTGTCACCTTTGTCACGCTGGAGGATAGTACTGGCAATATTAATGTCGTGGTATGGGGAGCAACCGCGCGCGCTCAACAGCAAGCTTATCTGACAGCCAAAGCGTTAAAGGTACAAGGGATATTAGAAAAAGAAGGAGAAGTCGTGCATGTTATTGCGGGGAAACTTATCGATATTACCGGTGAAATTGTTGGCTTGAAAACCAAATCTCGGGATTTTCATTAGCGAAGTACCAACTGTTCTCAATAGGTCACTGGTTAAGGAGGAACGAGAGAAAGAGCAACGAAAAAGGGAAGCATCCGCTTCCCTTCGATTCCAATTGTTGAGTTATGACTCAACTTCAGCTTCCGTACGTCTTTTCTTAAATTCCCTATACAGTAATAAGCTCAAAGTCATGACAACTTTAGACGTTAACCATATCATTAAGAGGAACTACCTTAGATTGTGTGTGAAAAGTTACGCTAGTAGTTGAGCATATTTCGTTAAGAAAAATATGCTGCGTGAATATTAGCAAACGTTTTCTATAAGGTCACTCAAAACAAACCGTACTACAGCATTAATTATAAAATCTGACGCATTCGCTCTTGAGTCACTTCAACCAAGAGATCCGGCTGGAACTTGGAAATAAAGCGGTTACACCCTACTTTCTCAACCATAGCTTCATTAAAACTTCCACTTAATGAAGTATTTAGCGTAATAAACAGGTCATGCATTCTAGGGTCAGTACGTACTTCGTGTGTCAGCTTATAGCCGTCCATTTCAGGCATTTCAGCATCGGTGATCATCAACAATATTTCTTGATTGATGTCTTTGCCTTCATCACACCAGCCCTTAAGTAAGGTCAGTGCTTCTAAGCCATCACAACACTCAATAATGTTCAAACCCAACTGCGACAAGGTACCTTTGATTTGGTTACGCGCTGTTGAAGAGTCATCAACGATAAGCACATTACGTCCTATCATCTCCTGAGCTAATTGTTCGTCTAAAACGCCTTCAGAGATCGAGACATCGTAATCAATGATCTCAGCCAACACTTTCTCAACATCGATGATCTCAACAATCTTGTGCTGCTCTTCTTCTTGAATATGCGTGATAGCGGTTAGGTAGTTTGCACGGCCTGTTGTCTTTGGCGGCGGTTGAATTTCTGTCCATGTCGTGTTCACGATATTACGAACTTGTCCAACCAAGAAACCTTGTACGGTTCGGTTGTATTCCGTAATAATTAGGTTGCTCTCTTGAGATTCCGCACGAGATGGCGGAAAGCCAATGGCACTTCGCAAATCAATAACAGGCACCGATTCACCACGTAAAGAAGCCACACCCGTAATATGATGGTGAGAGCCAGGTAAGCGAGTGAGCACTGGCACTTTTAGGACTTCTTTCACTTTAAATACGTTAATCGCAAATAGTTGACGACTGTTTAAGCTGAATAACAAGAGCTCCAGACGATTTTCACCGACCAGTTTGGTTCTCTGATCAACCGAATTTAAAACGCCAGACATACAACACCTTAGTGACAAATAATAACTGTGGCTACAATAGCCTACTTCAATAGGTTAAAGCAAAGCGCCAATGCACAGAATGCTTAAACTAAGTACAACAAATGATGTTATACAAAGCTTAAGTACATGGAAAGGTTCAGGGTAAGGCTACAAGACGAGAAAAGGGGTTAACCTTCAATAACTTTCATTAACAGTTGGCCATCGTATAAGGCCTGCTTGATGAGCGCAGCACCTGGCATGGTTGCCTGCTTATAAAAACGAGATTCCACCAGCTCTAAGTCTTTATAGTAAACCGATAGACTCTGCTCTTCGATGCACTTTTGAATCGCCGGGTATAACACGCTCTTCGCCTGATTGATAACACCACCCACCAAGATTTTCTCTGGGTTGAATAGGTTAATCACAATCGCAATCGCAGAGCCTAGATAACGACCTAACTGTTCAATCACTTCGACAGCTAGCGGATCCCCATCAGCAGCGGCAGCGCAGATCTGTTCAATAGTGACGTCTTCAAACACCGTTAGCGTTGATTCTTCACCATTGGCTAATCGCTCTTTGACTTGCTCTCGGATTGCCTGAGAACTCGCCACCGTTTCTAAACAGCCTCGATTACCACAGTGACAAAGCTTGCCTTCCTTATCGATCTGGATATGCCCCAACTCACCGATGTTACCGTGACGCCCTTGCAGAACGCGACCATCAAGAATGATCCCGGCACCTAAACCGTGGTGAATCGAGATAAGAACAGAGTTATCGTTATCTTGTGAGTTACCAAACAACTTCTCTGCTAATGCCCAGGCTCGGGTATCATTGGCAATAAAAACTGGTAGGCCGGTTTCTTTGTAGATCTCCGGCCCCAACGCCAAGTTTTCAACGTTGTAGTGCGGCATCTGCAGCACAATACCTTGCTCTGAATTCACCAGACCTGGCAGTGTGATAGCGATACTCGTCACCCTGTCGAGTTGCTCAGCATAGGTTTGGAAGAACTCATCGATTTCATGGAGAAGACGCGCAAGCACATCATCTTGATCGCGTTCATGGATATCAATTTTGGTATCGATAAGCACGTCACCGCCCAATTCATGGAGCGCGATCGTCAAGTATCCGCGACCAAGACGCATCGACAGAAACTGCCAACCTTCGTTATTGGTTTGCAGACCGACAGCAGGACGCCCACGAGTCGTGGCTTCTTGAACCGTCGTTTCGTGAATCAGGTGAGCTTCAATGAGTTCACGGGTAATTTTAGTAATACTCGCCGGAGCCAACTCACTTTGCTTGGACAAATCGATACGAGAAATAGGACCTTTAAGGTCAATTAGTTTATATACACGACCAGCATTGACCTGTTTGATATGATCAATATGGCCCGGTTGAGCCATGTACATTTTACGCTCCAGAAATCATCAACGAGGTAATTTTTTTACTTTGCGAAGTAATTGTGAAGTCACTTGGTATATCGCCGTGACCAGTATCACGTATATACATGAATCTTTGTGTATCGAGTCAAATAGTTCGAGGAAAATTAACACCCACATCGATAATTTACGACTTAATTTTCGGAATAAAACATCGCGTTTGAGCCCTGAATTCAATAATTAGAGGCAAATCAAGAAATATCCCCCTAGCTCCCAATAAATTATCAATTAATGCATATACTTAATTCAGTCTTTTAAAAGATTACTTGGCCTCACTCTAGGAGTATTCATGACAGCCGAATTAAGAAAAACGAAAATCGTCACAACGCTAGGCCCTTCTACTGATAAAGGTAACGTGCTTGAAGAGATCATCAAAGCCGGTGCCAATATCGTCCGTATGAACTTCTCTCATGGCACCAGCGAAGACCATATCCAACGTGCAGAAAATGTCCGAGCGATAGCCAAAAGACTCGGCACTCAAATCGCCATTCTCGGGGACTTACAGGGTCCCAAGATTCGAGTATCGACATTCAAAGAAGGTAAGATCCAACTTGCTGTCGGTGATCTATTTACTCTCGACAGTAGCTTAGGTTTAGGTGAAGGCAACCAACAAGCGGTTGGCCTTGATTATAAAGAGCTGCCTAACGACGTATCCTCCGGCGATATCCTGTTGCTTGACGATGGTCGTGTTCAACTGAAAGTAACCAAAGTGGAAGGCTGCCGTGTTCACACCGAAGTTATCATTGGTGGCCCACTCTCAAATAACAAAGGCATCAATAAAAAAGGCGGTGGCCTTTCAGCAGAAGCGCTAACAGAAAAAGACAAGCGCGACATCGTCACCGCAGCACAAATCAAAGTGGATTACCTCGCCGTATCTTTCCCTCGCAATGGCGAAGACATGCACTACGCTCGTCAGCTTGCACGAGAAGCTGGCTTAGAAGCTCACCTCGTCGCAAAAGTGGAACGAGCAGAGACAGTCGCCACTGTTGAGAATATGGATGACATCATAATGGCCTCAGATGTGGTCATGGTGGCTCGTGGTGACCTCGGAGTAGAAATTGGAGACCCAGAGTTGGTCGGTGTACAAAAACAGCTTATACGCCGTGCTAGAGCGCTTAACCGAACGGTGATCACCGCGACTCAAATGATGGAATCAATGATTTCTGCGCCAATGCCAACCCGTGCCGAAGTCATGGACGTTGCCAATGCGGTACTCGATGGCACCGACGCGGTGATGCTTTCAGGTGAAACCGCTGCGGGTGATTACCCAGTCGAAACCGTAAAATCAATGGCAGAAGTCTGTATTGGTGCTGAAAAGATGGCGGGGGTTAACCAATCTAATTACCGTATTGACCGCACCTTCGTTACCGCAGAAGAAACTGTTTCTATGGCGACCATCTACTCAGCAAACCATATGGAAGGTATTAAAGGAGTAGTCACTCTCACCGAGTCTGGCCGTACTGCATTGATGATGTCTCGCTTAAGTGCTGACATGCCTATCTATGCGCTGTCTCGTAACGAAGGAACACTTAATCGCTGCACCTTGTACCGAGGTGTGACACCTATCTACTTTGAGACAGAAGCCGAAGACAGCTTTGATATTGCGCTATCAACCCTCACTTGCCTAAAAGAGAAAGGATACCTGAAGTTTGGTGACCTGGTGATCATCACTCAAGGCGACATTATGGATGTGGCGGGATCAACCAACTGTATGAGAATCTTGCCTGTCACTTAATGTTTGACCGTAAGACGAAGCGATTAGCATAATTTCAAAGGCAAAAAAGGGTTATTGAACCAAGTTCAATAACCCTTTTTCATTTCAGAACACTGAATCACTAACGATATGAGAGCTAACAGCATGCTAACTCATCAACTTCAAGAATTACTTGCCAGCAGTAATGGTTGCTAACTGTGGAATGTGTGAATTGCGAGCGTTTTCCGTTGATGTGTAGGTTTCTACAAATCGGTAACCGGCTTCTAAGCCCAATTCGTAATCGTGTAACAGATCCTCTTTATCACTCATTAGTGAACTCGATTTCAGCGGCTGACTTGGTGCTATCTGCACTACAAACGCATCATCCGGTGGAGAATTCAAAAAGTCTTGTGTCAGTGAGTAGGTTTGGTAATGCACCATCAGCATGTCAGCCAAGCCTGAATCAAACTTATCACCGATTAAATGACTTAAGCGATAGATATCATCCGCACCAAATAACCATCGGCCACCATTAAGCAGATCCAAATGCCCGCGGTCACGCTTTTGCTCTTTTGAGCGCATAATTTGTTGTTGGAAGAAAGAGGTCCAGTCGGTTTTCCACTGCTCCACTTTCTGTTGCCAGTGGCCTTGAACACTGTCGAAAGATTCACGAAACCATTCCAGCTCTTCGGCGGATATCGGTTTAGGTGCTTTTATTGAAGGTTTATTCACCTGAGAGCCCGCTAAATGTCCATCCCCTTCCTCTACCACGGGCTCAGTACGAATCACGACAATAGAACGAGCTTGTCTGCGCCATGCTTCTTGAACCGGTATACATGCTGATACACCACCGTCCACATAAGCACTGTCACCAATGAAAATTTCGTCATTGTACAAACGAGGAATGGCGCAGGTCGCAATCATCACTTTGTACCAGTCGTCGCCCAATAATGGGAAGTAGTGATCTCGTAAACCTTTAGAGTCCGTCACTGCCGCATAAAAATGGCGATCGCCTAACGTTTGTCGTCCCAAATCCAGATCGAGCTTATAGGGATAAGCCATAATTTGCTCTAAAGCCCATTCGAGGCCTAGATTCTTTCGGTGTCGTATATAAGAAAAAAGGTTGAAGAATTCTGGTGAGGTAGTGAGGTCGAGAACAAAAGAACGCCCAAGGCCTTTGTCACGGCACAGATAAGCGCATAAATTGAGGGCACCTGCTGAAGTACCGAAAAATTCGTCGAAGGGGTCAAAATTAGAAAGAAGAAAGGCATCCAGCACTCCCGAAGTAAAAATACTTCTCTGTCCGCCACCTTGAGCGACCAGTGCTGTTTTTCCAGCAATAAACTTAGCGTAATAGTCCAAGTCTATTGCTGTATCAATATTGGTTATAATCCCACTATTCATTATTCCCTGAGCACAAAAACTCAGCCTCGCAATAAATGGTATTAGCTACCAATCGCAATAAAGCCAAATGAAAGAATGATTGTGTAGATAAACGCTGTTATTTGTAGAGCATTTTTCAGATTATGGTCCATAGACACCTCTGGCTTATTATTAATTTGTCGAGTCTCTATTTAAGTACTATCAGGTGTGTGAAGTATCTTCAAGAATCGTTGAAATTAGTCGCACAATATTGATGTAACCATCACAATTAGTAAGTGTATGGACAAGGATATACTCATGAATAACAAAGCAAATATAATGGCACTGGTTACGCTTCTTTCCATTTCAAGCGCGAATGCTTCGCCGGAGATCATCATTACTCCGATGGTGGGTTATACCGGCGGTGGTAGTGTCGAAGACCAGGATGGAAAAACTTATGACATGAAAGGCTCTGAAAACTACACTTTTGCAATTGAAACGCCACTTGAAAAAGGACGCATCGGCTTTTTCTATTCCAATCAGAGCTCTGAGTTAGAAACACTCAACTTAAGTTCCTCCATCCAATACCTGCACTTTCAAAGCAGTATCTACTACCCTGCTTCTCCTGTATTGTCCGGCTATCTAGGGCTAGGTCTTGGGGCGTCTTACGTTGATGTTGACTGGGCGAAAGACAAGTATGGATTCTCCACCTCTATCTTTGGTGGTTTAGAATACAAATTTAGTGACCGCTTAGCTTTAAATACTCAAATACGCTGGCTAGGTACGGTTGTCGATAACGACACATCCGGTGTTTGTAGCGTACCGAGCACTGGGCAAGACTGCATTATCCGCTTTGATACCGATTGGATGAACCAATTCCAGGCCAATATCGGACTCAGTTTTACTTTCTAAGTCAACACCTGTTCTCAAGCGAAATGAGTTAGAAGAAAATCTGGATGTCTGATTTAACGACAAAGCCAGCTAAATGCTGGCTTTGTCATTATAAAAACGTTTTTTGGTTCGAGTTAGAACTTGTATGTAATACCCAGAGCACCGCCTACTTGCAACTCAACCCCTTTGTACATGTCGAGCTCAGGGTGAACTTGCGCGTAAGCATTCCAACCTTCATAGAAGTTCACCTTCACACCTAACGGCAAGCGTAAACCAAAGTCATCATTCCATTCAGCCCAAGCACCAGCGCCGACGTACCAGCTCAACGGAGCTTCAGTCTCGAACTGACCGCGCTTCCAGATGTAGTCAAATGCAGCACCATCATTGCCAATCGTAGCACGGTATTTCTGATCAAATTCCACAACGACACTCAGGTCTTGGTCAATGGCGAGTCCAACTTCCAAAGCTGGAGCTTCAGAAGCGTGGGCAAAAGAGGCTCCACTGCAGCACATAAGGCCGATCAAGTAACGATGTTTCATAATATTCTCAGACTGTGTTTAAAAAACGGTAGTTTACTGGAATAACAGCTAAAGGTGTCATCGCTAGGTAAAAGATAAAAGATATGAAAAATTTGAGAACGAACATCAGCGCATCGAGCCGAACGGTAACTCTCTGAGTTAAAAAAGATTAAAGACAGGAAAGTCTTTCATAAAGCAGAAAACAAAAAAGGAGGCCTTTCGGCCTCCTTTCAATTTATTGAATCAGAGAATTAACCGTTGTTACGGATCCACTCATCCATGTCTGTTTTAAGGTTGTCAGACTTAGTACCGAAGATAGCTTGTACGCCACCAGCAACAACAACAACACCTGCAGCGCCTAGTTTCTTCAGTTTGTCTTGGTCAACAAGAGCTGTATCAGCTACAGCAACACGTAGACGAGTAATACAAGCGTCAAGACCAGTGATGTTCGCTTTGCCGCCGAATGCAGCAACTAGCTCACCAGCAAGTTCAGAACCAGTCGCAACTGACTCTTCTTCAGTCTCGTCTTCACGGCCTGGAGTTTTAAGGTCTAGAGCTTTAATCACAGTGCGGAATACGATGTAGTAAATTGCAGCGTAAGCAATACCACATACAACCATTAGGCCCATCTTAGACGCATTGCCAGATAGAACTAGGAAGTCGATTAGACCGTGTGAGAAAGATGTACCGTGTACAAAACCTAGAGTGTTCGCAAGAACGTATGCAGAACCAGCTAGTAGAGCGTGGATTGCGTACAGTACTGGAGCAACGAATAGGAAAGAGAATTCGATTGGTTCAGTGATACCCGTTAGGAATGAAGTCAACGCAGCAGAAGCCATGATGCCCATTACTTTAGCGCGGTTTTCAGGCTTAGCTGAGTGTGCAATCGCGATTGCAGCAGCAGGTAGACCGAACATCTTGAACATGTAACCACCAGCTAGCTGACCGAAGCCATTGCCCGCTGCACGAGATGCGTCATCAGCAACTAGGTAACAAGTAAGAACACCATTTTGAGTTTCACCAGCAGCGTTTACACAAGTACCAGCTTCAAAGAAGAAAGGTACGTTCCAAACGTGATGAAGACCAAATGGAATTAGAGAACGCTCAACGATACCGTAGATACCAAACGCCACTTGTGGGTTTTGGTGAGCAGCCCAATCAGAGAACGCAGAGATAGCGCCGCCAACTGGTGGCCATACTACAGATAGTAGGATTGCTAGACCAATCGCAGAGAAACCTGTGATAATTGGCACTGCACGCTTACCAGCGAAGAAGCCAAGGTACTCTGGTAGTTGAATACGGAAGAAACGGTTGAATGCCCAAGCAGCAACACCACCGACTAGGATACCACCTAGTACACCAGTATCGATTTTATCAACGCCCATTACACCAGCCATTACGCCAAGTGTAGCAGTCATGATGCCGTAACCAACGATAGCAGCTAGACCAGCCACACCATCGTTGTTAGTAAAGCCAAGTGCAACACCTACTGCGAACAGTAGTGCCATTTGACCGAATACTGAACCACCAGCTTGTTCCATTAGGTTTGAAACGATTTCTGGAATGAAAGGAAGATCTGCTGCACCGACACCTAGCAAAATACCCGCAACTGGTAAAACTGATACTGGAAGCATCAGAGACTTACCAACTTTCTGCAGGCTAGCAAAAAGGTTCTTAAACATGTTTATGCTCCTGATAAAGATAAAATAATTATATGGGTTCTAACGGCACACCCCCGTAGCCTATATGTTAGCACCCAGTGAAAATGTAACCATGTATTGCATTATATTTTCTGCCGCTAAATATATATTGATGGGGAACTAACTTTCTAGTCACTTACGAAATTTAGTTTCAAAACACGTCTTGGATCACATGTCAAATCTAGAAATGCAATGCTTTACAATTATTTAATTCATTGAAAATAAAGGGCATTTTCAATGAGACCTATTATTTTACTGGGTAAATAAAATAGGAGCTAATGTTATTTTTAGTAACAAAATTACAAATGTTATAAATAGCCATCTCAAGTTCAACATAATTAGTAAACATTAAAAAAAAAGCATTTTTGGTGATCAAAAACACAAAAAGGGAGCTTTCGCTCCCTTTTATTTGTTTACTTCGTTTTTTATCGCAAAAAAAGTTTTTGATAATTTTTGGTTGTTTGTTCAGCAACCTCTTTCATTGACAAGCCTTTCAATTGTGCAATATAGGCTGCAACTTCTACAACATATGCAGGCTGATTCTGCTTACCACGATATGGAATTGGCGCCAAATATGGAGAATCTGTCTCGATCAATAGCCTATCGAGAGGAAGCTTCCTAACAACTTCTTTGAGTTCTGTTGCTTGTTTGAAGGTCACGATACCTGAAATTGAGATATAAAAACCTAGCTCCATTGCCGCTTCAGCGAACGCTTGATCTTCAGTAAAGCAGTGAATCACGCCACCACACTTCTCAGCTCCGCCATCACGTAAAATAGCCAATGTGTCTTCACGTGCGTTACGAGTATGGATGATCAAAGGTTTATTAAGCTCAACGGCCAATTCAACATGCTGCTTAAATCGTAGCTGTTGTAGCTCTGCAGTCTCTGGTTGGTAGTGATAATCTAAACCTGTCTCACCAATCGCTACAACCTTGGGATTGCTCGCGTACTCACGCATTGTCTCTAGGCAGAAATCACTTTCAACATCGAGAGGATGAACGCCACAGGAGGCTTTGACGTTATCAAACGGCGAGATCATCTCGAGCATGTTTTCAAACGAATCTAGTGTCACACCGACAGAAAGCAATTGGTCTACATTGGCAGCCTTCGCCTTGTTAACCACATCTTCTACGCTGGTGTGTAAATCTTGGTAATCCAGTTTGTCTAAGTGACAGTGGGAATCTACGAACATGTTTCCTCGCAAGTGGCTATTAGCCAATTCATTATGAGTAGCTCCGTATTGAGCCCAGGGTGTTGCTTTAACTGCTCAATCAATATCAGCAGTTTATTCGATGCTGCATAAGCACTTTGGTAAGACATCACCTCACACAGTGCTTTTGCACTCGGAGTGATAGCCTGATTCGCCAAACCAAAATGCAGCTTCTGTACATCCGACAATAAATGCCAAAGCCAGCCAAGTTGAATTAAAGGGTCTTTGCTAAGCTCTGTAGAGAACTTTAGCATGTCAGGTTGAGTGCCTTTTATCACATTCACAAAGCCATCGAGCGCTTTTGTTGATGCTTCAACGCCACCTTGCTCAAACATCGCTTTTGCTTTTAAAGGCGCGTTGTCATTGAGTGCTAAAATATACTGCGGTACCGCTTTGCCCACTTCCCCATCTAACCACGCCGAACCTGCCTCTAACTGCGGGCTAACCACGTTGAATTGCTGACAACGGCTGATAATAGTCGGCATTAAGCGATTACTGTTGCGAGTAGACAGAATGAAAATACACTTGCTTGATGGCTCTTCCAGAGTTTTCAGTAGTGCATTGGAAGCCGATTCGTTCATTGCTTCAGCAGGGTTAAGCAAGATAACGCGCAAACCACCTAACTGAGAAGACTCTTGAGCCCAGCGGTTGCTGGCACGCACTTGATCAACTGTGATCGACTTACCTTCTTTCTCTGGTGAGATCACATGAAAATCAGGATGACTGCCCGACTTCATTAATTCACAGCTGTGGCAAAACCCGCACGACTCGCTTTCATAATTCGTACACATCAATGCGTCGGTAAGTTGGTTAATCAACGCATCAACGCCGAGCCCTTGCGGCGCATTAACAATCACAGAGTTAGGAAAACGCTCCGCATCGAGACTTTTTTCCACTCACTCCATACCGGTGTGAGCCAAGAATACACTTCAGCCATGACTACCTACTGTTTGTCGAGCCAAGCAGTTAGCGCAACTTTAATATCAGTGGCTACTTGCTCAATTTCTTGCTGCGCATTAATCACAAGTACAGAATCATCTTGTTCTGCAATTTCTAAATAGCGCTCACGCGTGCGGTCGAAAAATGAGATGTCCATTTTTTCAATTCTATCAAGCTCACCACGGCCTCTAGCACGCTCTAGCCCTACTCTAGGGTCTAGGTCCAAATATAGCGTTAGATCGGGCTTAAAGCCGCCTAGCGTGGTTGCTTTCAGTGATTCCATTGTCGTGCGTGCAATCTGACGACCACCACCTTGGTAAGCCTGTGAAGACATATCATGACGATCACCCAAGACCCATTTACCACTGTCGAGTGCGGGCTTGATGACGTTCTCTACTAATTGAACACGTGCTGCGTACATCAGCAGCAATTCAGTCATGTCTTGAAGCTTCTCGCCTTCGTGCTCTTCTTTAACCAATGAGCGCATCTTTTCAGCTAAGACTGTACCACCCGGCTCGCGAGTATTAACAATATCCTCGACACCCGACGCTTTTAATGTCTCAACGATGGCATTGATTGCTGTGCTTTTGCCAGCGCCTTCAAGGCCTTCAACCACGATAAATTTCGACTGATTCATAATTATTTCTTTATCTGTTTTTTCTTAATTGCTTTAAGTAAGCTCGCACTGCACGGTTATGCTCAGTCAAACTCTTTGAAAATACGTGACCACCTGTTCCACTCGCAACGAAATACAAGTAGTTGCTCTTCTCTGGATTCAACGCCGCGTTGATAGAAGCTTTGCCTGCCATAGCGATAGGTGTCGGTGGCAAGCCACTCATTGTATAGGTGTTGTATGGCGTTGGCGTACGTAAGTCTTTCTTACGGATATTGCCATCGTAGCTCTCACCCATTCCATAGATAACCGTAGGATCAGTTTGCAAACGCATACGCTTGTTCAGACGGTTAACGAACACAGAAGAGACACGCTCACGTTCTGACGCAACAGCGGTCTCTTTCTCAATGATAGATGCAAGAATTAACGCTTCGTATGGCGATTTAAGAGGCAGTTTATCCGCTCGATTTTCCCACTCTTCATTCACCACGTTCATTAGGTCTCGATGCGCCCGCTTCAACAAATCTAAATCAGTGGTGCCGTAGGTATAGTGATACGTTTCTGCTAAGAAAAGGCCTTCTAACTTTTCGTTTTCAATACCCAACTTTTCAGCAATCTCTTTTTCAGAGACGCCATCCAACGTCTGTTGAATGAATTCGTTGTCTTTTAGCTGGACAAGCCATTCGTCAAAACGACTGCCTTCAACAAAGGTAATGGTAAACTGGTGCTCTTTCCCTTCTACAAGCACCTGTAGCGCTTGCTCTAAGGTTAAACCCGGTTCAAGCAGGAAAGTTCCCGCTTTTACGTCTACAAGCTCAGGATGTAACTTACGGATTAATTTCTCGTAAGGAGAAGCCTCAAAAAGCCCCTCGTTAATCAACTGGGCTAGAACGCGGTTAAAGCTGCTACCTGAAGCAACAGTCACGACTTGTGGTTTTTCTAATTGAATAACTTGTTTCAAGTTATCTTGTGCTTGGTTGTAAACATAAAAACCAGCAGCACCGGCTGCGATTAAGCACAAGATAATAAAAATAAATAACTTTTTGATCACGAGTTTAGTTGTCCTTGAAGGCTACGAGTAACGGTTCCAATGTTAAATTGGGTATCACTAATACGGGTAACTGGGGCAACCCCTAAAATGGAGTTGGTCATGAAAACCTCATCAGCTTGCATGAGTTGAGATAAGCAGTAGTCACTAATTGTAACGGAAAGTTCAGCTTGATTCAGCGCGGTTAACACTTGCTTACGCATAACCCCTGCTACACCACTTTGAGTGAGTTGAGGTGTGTATATCGCCTGACCTTTGCGCCAAAACAGATTGGCCATGGTGGTTTCAATCACATTACCCGAAATATCAAGAACCACACCATCCACTTCATTAGCTTGATCCATTTCATCTTTCATCAAAATCTGCTCAAGACGATTATTGTGCTTATGGCCAGCAAGTAGTGGGCTCAAACCTAACGCTTGATGGCAGATACCGAGTTCAACACCGGAGCCTTGCCACGCTGAATAATGACTTGGGTAATCAAAGGTACTGATGGTGATTGTCGGCTTGGCGATATTCTTGGTACTGTAGCCACGCCCACCCGCTCCACGGCTAACGTGCAGCTTGATCCCTGCTTTTTCATTATGAGGCTTGTTTGTCTTGTGGAGGTTCTTTGTTTCATGAAGACCGTTGTGTTGGATATGTTGAAGTGCAGTATCGAGCCAAAGACCAACTACATCCCAATCAAGAGCGGAAATACGTAGCGCTTTAAGGCATTCGTCGACACGGTGCTGATGATCATGAAAATGTTGTATCTCACCATCACTCACAAGCATTGTTGTAAAGCAGCCGTCTCCGTACTGAAACGAGCGGTCCAAGATATCGATAGTTTGCTGGCTTTCTCCATCAACCCAAAACATGTTTTTCCCCATAAAAAGAAACGGCTCAATGCTAAAGCATCAAGCCGTTTAAAAACAAGTCTAATTGTGACTATCTACGAGTGTTTACGTCTTTAATAAGATGATTAAATCTTTTTGAAGATCAAACAGCCGTTTGTACCACCGAAACCGAATGAGTTACATGCAGCATATTCCATGTTGCTAACTTCACGCGCAGTGTGAGGTACTAAGTCAATATCTAAGCCTTCTTCAGGGTCATCTAGGTTGATTGTTGGTGGAACAATTTGGTCAACCAGAGACATTGCCGTGATGATAGCTTCAGCAGAACCAGCAGCACCTAGAAGGTGACCTGTCATTGATTTCGTAGAAGAAACCAATACTTGCTTGCTGCCTGCTTCGCCAAGAGCACGCTTGATGCCCTTAACTTCCGCTACGTCACCAGCAGGAGTCGAAGTACCGTGTGCGTTTACATAACCGATTTGTTCACCAGTAATGCCAGCATCACGCATAGCAGCTTCCATTGCTAGTGCACCACCTGAGCCATCTTCACTTGGAGATGTCATGTGGTAAGCGTCACCCGACATACCGAAGCCAACTAGCTCACAGTAAATCTTAGCGCCACGAGCTTTCGCATGTTCGTACTCTTCAAGAACCATCATGCCTGCACCGTCACCAAGAACGAAGCCGTCACGGCCTTTGTCCCATGGACGAGAAGCTTTTTGAGGCTCATCGTTACGAGTAGACAGTGCTTTAGCCGCACCAAAACCACCCATACCTAGTGGCGTTGATGCTTTTTCAGCACCACCCGCTAGCATTGCGTCAGCATCGCCGTATGCAATCATACGAGCCGCGTGACCAATGTTATGTAGGCCAGTCGTACATGCAGTAGAAATCGCGATGTTTGGACCGCGTAGACCACGCATGATAGACATGTGACCAGCAATCATATTCACGATCGTCGACGGTACGAAGAACGGGCTGATCTTACGAGGACCTTTTTCAGTTAGAGCTTGGTGACCGGCTTCGATCAAACCAAGACCACCAATACCAGAACCGATAGCAACACCCACACGTGGAGCGTTTTCTTCAGTAATAGTTAGGGCTGAATCATCTAAAGCTTGAATACCTGCTGCGACGCCGTACTGGATGAACAAGTCCATCTTACGAGCATCTTTTTTAGTCATATACTCTTCGCAGTTAAAGTCTTTAACTAGACCTGCAAAACGAGTTGAGAAATTGGTTGCATCAAAGTGCTCGATATTAACGATACCACTTTGACCAGCTAGCAGGGCTTTCCAAGAAGATTCTACAGTGTTGCCTACCGGTGACAACATACCCATGCCAGTGACAACTACACGACGCTTGGACACGATTTTACACTCCGGGGATTGAGGTGATTTAAGATGAGGATAGATGAGTTAGATAAAACACAGGCGGTCGAGGTGACCGCCTGGGAGAGATTATTACTGAGCGCTAGTTACGTAATCGATAGCTGCTTGAACAGTAGTAATTTTCTCAGCTTCTTCATCTGGGATTTCAGTGTCGAATTCTTCTTCTAGAGCCATTACTAGCTCAACTGTGTCTAGAGAATCTGCACCTAGGTCATCAACGAAAGAAGCTTCGTTTTTAACTTCAGCTTCGTCTACACCTAGCTGTTCAACAATGATTTTCTTTACGCGTTCTTCGAGGTTGCTCATTTTTTCTTTTCCTTTACAGAGTTCGCTTTATGCGATGTTTTCCGTAGTTTATTCAATCTATTGAAAGTTGCAAGGTCAACTTTTCTGGTCAAACCACAATTTTCACGATTTTAACCGAAATTACGTATGATCTTGACTTAAATCATGCACAAATGTTGCACATAATTTACACCATGTACATACCGCCATTGACGTGAAGTGTTTCACCTGTGATATAAGCTGCCGCAGGTGACGCCAAAAATACCACAGCTTCAGCGATTTCGCGAGGGTCACCTAGTCGACCTGCTGGTACATTCGCCAAAGTTGCAGCACGTTGGTCATCATTTAGCGCTTTAGTCATGTCAGTTTCGATGAAACCAGGAGCTACAGTGTTCACTGTAACGCCACGAGACGCAACTTCACGAGCCATTGATTTAGTAAAACCAATTACGCCTGCTTTTGCAGCTGCGTAGTTAGCTTGACCAGCGTTACCCATAGTACCTACTACAGAACCAACGTTTACGATACGACCTTGACGCTTCTTCATCATGCCACGCAATACAGCTTTAGACATGCGGAAGATAGGCGTTAGGTTAGTATCGATGATGTCATTCCACTCGTCGTCTTTCATACGCATAAGTAGGTTATCACGAGTGATACCTGCGTTGTTAACTAGAATGTCAATCGCACCGAATTCATCGTTGATGGTTTTCAGTGTAGCAGCAATTGAGTCAGTATCAGTTACATTAAGAGCAAGACCTTTACCGTTCTCACCAAGGTACTCGCTAATTGCAGCTGCGCCGCCTTCAGATGTAGCAGTACCGATAACTTTAGCACCACGCTCAACTAAAAGTTCAGCGATTGCACGACCGATGCCACGGCTTGCGCCTGTAACTAGTGCAACTTTGCCTTCTAAATTCATCATAACTTCTCTATTAAGTGGTTATTACTTAGCAGCTTCTAGTGATGCAGTGTCATTAACTGCAGCAGCTGTCATAGTTTTTACGATTCGTTTTGTTAGACCAGTAAGAACTTTACCAGGGCCTAATTCAAGTAGCTTCTCAACACCTTGCTCGTTCATCGCTTGTACACCTTCAGTCCAACGAACTGGGCTGTATAGCTGACGAACAAGTGCGTCTTTAATTTTTGCAGGGTCTGTTTCAGCAATAACATCAACGTTATTGATAACAGGCAGTGCTGGCGTGTTGAACTCTAGAGCTTCTAGAGCCACTGCTAGCTTGTCTGCTGCTGGCTTCATCAGTGCACAGTGAGACGGCACAGAAACAGGTAACGGAAGTGCACGCTTAGCGCCCGCTTCTTTACAAAGTGCACCAGCACGCTCTACTGCCGCTTTGTTACCCGCGATAACAACTTGGCCAGGAGAGTTAAAGTTAACTGGAGACACAACTTCGTCTTGCGCAGCTTCTTCACACGCCTTAGCAATCGCTTCATCGTCTAGACCGATGATTGCGTACATTGCACCAACACCTGCAGGAACCGCTTCTTGCATCAGTTGACCACGTAGTTCAACCAACTTGATCGCTTCTTTAAAGTCGATAACGCCTGCACATACTAGTGCAGAGTATTCGCCTAGGCTGTGACCTGCTAGATTTACAGGTTGCTCTAGGCCAAGTTCTTGCCATACACGCCAAATAGCAACAGACGCTGTTAATAGAGCCGGTTGAGTGCGGAAAGTTTCATTTAGATTTTCTACTGGACCATCTTGAACCAATGCCCATAGATCGTAACCAAGTGCTTCTGAAGCTTCAGCAAATGTCTGTTTAACAACATCATACTGTTCGCCTAGGTCAGCAAGCATACCGATAGCTTGAGAGCCTTGGCCTGGGAATACGATAGCAAACTTGCTCATTGTAATTATCCTTTAAGCAAAGCAAAAAATTGAATAAGGCACATAAGTTATGTGCCTTGTTTGTTGATTATCGCTTGAGGTTAGAATTTAACTAACGCAGAACCCCAAGTGAAGCCGCCACCAAAGGCTTCAAGAAGAAGCGTTTGACCACGTTTAATTCGCCCGTCGCGAACAGCCTCATCGAGTGCTGTTGGCACGGTAGCTGCTGACGTATTACCGTGCTTATCAAGAGTAATAACTACTTGATCAAGCGACATTGTCAGCTTTTTAGCCGTTGCCGAGATAATACGGTAGTTCGCTTGGTGTGGAACTAACCAATCAAGCTCTGACTTATCCATATTATTCGCAGCTAATGTGTCTTTAACTAGCTTAGAAAGCTGAGTTACCGCCACTTTGAATACTTCGTTGCCTGCCATGTGCAGCCATTTGTCAGCATCACCGCCGCGCTCTGGTACTTCTAGGCTTAGAAGCTCACCGTATTTACCATCAGAGTAAATATGAGTAGACAAAATACCTGGCTCTTCGCTTGCGCCTACAACCACCGCGCCTGCTGCATCACCAAATAAGATGATAGTAGAGCGGTCAGTCGGATCACAGGTTTTTGACAGTGCATCAGCACCAATTACCAAAACGTTCTTACACATGCCAGTCTTGATGTGTTGATCAGCAACAGACAGTGCGTAAACAAAACCAGAACACGCTGCAGCCAAATCAAACGCAGGGCAGCCTTTAATTCCAAGCTTACCTTGTACCTGACATGCCGAAGACGGGAATGTGTGGCTACTGCTGGTTGTCGCAACGATGATTAAATCAATATCTTCTTTGTCGATACCTGCCATTTCAATGGCATTCTCAGCAGCGTAAAACGCCATATCAGCAACGGTTTCGTTTTCCGCTGAAATACGACGCTCTTTAATACCTGTTCTAGCAACAATCCACTCATCGCTAGTCTCTACCATTTTCTCTAAGTCTGCGTTTGTACGCACCTGAGATGGCAAGTAGCTGCCAGTACCTAAAATTTTGCTATACATGAAGACTAATAATGCCTCTCGAGTAAAACCGCTTCCAAACGATCGCTAATGCGGCTGGGGACTTGTCGTTTGACCTCGTGTACTGCCTCACCAATCGCGTTGACGACTGCAGACACATCAGCACTTCCATGACTTTTAATGACAATGCCGCGCAATCCTAACAAACTTGCGCCGTTATACTGGTCGGGGTTCAAGGTTTTTAATTCAGTAAATAGCTCAGAAAACAACATTCTGGCTATCCAACCCTTTATTGTTGAAGCCATCATGCGCGTTTTTAGCTTATCAATAAAGAGCTGAGCCGTACCTTCGCACGTTTTTAAGCAGACATTGCCCACAAAACCATCACATACGACGACATCAGCAGCATCTTGAAGTAATTGATTACCTTCAATATAGCCTATGAAATTCACAGACTGAGTATTCGACAACATTTCAGCGCATCGTTTTACAAGGTCATTGCCTTTAATTTCTTCTGCGCCGATATTCAAGATAGCGACACGTGGCGCGCGACCTAAATGTTGTTCGGCTAATGCACTGCCCATTACGGCAAACTGAAACAGTGAATCTGCGTCACTAGAAACGTTCGCCCCTAAATCAAGCATCCATGTACGGTTGCCAGAAGCAGTAGGCAAAGCTGAAACCAATGCAGGCCTATCAATGCCGGGAAGAAGTTTGAGTCTGAAACGAGATAGCGCCATCAGTGCGCCGGTGTTGCCACCACTCACACAAGCATCAGCCTGTGATTCAGCAACCAAATCAATAGCAGCACGCATAGAGCTACCCTGACTGTTACGTAAGGCTAGTGACGGTTTTTCAGAATTGGATATAACTCGATCACAATGCTGGATACTCAAACGAGAATCAGGCATTCGACCTAATGAAGATAATTGAGATGTGATCGCGTTTCGATCACCTATGAGAATGACTTTTAGCTCTGGGAAATACGACAGTGCCTGCACGGCGGCAGGCACTGTTACACGAGGACCGAAGTCCCCGCCCATTGCATCAAGCGCAACGGTTAGATTTTGCAAAGGTCAACCTTACTTGTTGATAACCTTTTTGCCGCGGTAGAAACCTTCGGCAGTCACGTTGTGACGTAGGTGAGTTTCACCTGAAGTTGCGTCTACAGAAAGTGCAGCTGTAGTTAGTGCATCGTGTGAACGACGCATGCCACGCATTGAACGTGATTTCTTGCTCTTTTGTACGGCCATTGACCCTACTCCTATGTAAATTCTTAAAGAAGCAGTTACTTCTTTAAGCTTTTTAAAACATCAAATGGATTCGGCTTTTTATCTTCCTCAATTTCTTCAGGAAGTTCACCAAATACCAAATTATTTGAGTTAACGCTACAGTCCGCATCGTCGTGCATTGCTATTTGTGGCAATCCAAGGATGAACTCGTCTTCAACTAATTGAATCAGGTCTAACTCACCGTACTCGTTCAGATCTACCAAATCGTACTCTTCCGGTGCTTCCTCTTCACTTTTCTCACTGTAAACAGGAGTATAAGTAAATTGGACATCGCACTCATGTGCGAAAACCTCATTACAACGTTGACACTCTAAATCGACTTCGACGTTAGCTTTACCAGAGATAACGACTAATCGTTGTTCATCAAGCCCAAATGACATTGAGACTTGCGCGTCACGTTTTACGCCTTCAGTTGCTTCGGTTAAACGCTTTAAAAGACTGACCTGAATGATACCATTCACATCAAGTCGTTTTTGAGCCGTTCTTGCCGGATCAACTGTACGCGGTATTTTTTCCTTTTGCATAGGGCGCGAATCTTATCTTCCAAATCATGTTTAGTCAAAGGAAATGGCAAAAAAAATGTACTTTCCTACCTTTCCTGTTCAGAGCATTATGAATAGCAGGATAAGTTACGTTATCCTGAACTAAATGCTTACTCGAATTGTAAATTAAAATGAGAAATTACCAACTAGTTTTAGCTTCTACGTCTCCATTTAGGCAAGAGATCCTCAAAAAACTACAGTTAAACTTTGTCACAGCTAAGCCTGACTGCGATGAAACGCCGCTTCCCGAAGAAACACCTCAACAGTTGGTGATGCGCCTTGCTGAGACCAAAGCTAAGTCTTGTGCTGTGGAGCTGCCTAGCTTAGTCATTGGCTCTGATCAGGTTTGTGTGATTGACGGAGAGATCATAGGTAAGCCTCATACTCGAGAAAAAGCGATCGAGCAATTATCTCGCCAAAGCGGCAAGAGTATTACTTTTTATACCGGGCTTTCGGTTTGGAACAGTGAGGCTAACAAAGCTGACACGCGTCTCGACACCTTCGTAGTGCATTTCCGCGATTTAACAGAGCAACAGATCATTAGTTATGTTGAGAAAGAACAGCCTTATTACTGCGCCGGTAGTTTTATGTGTGAAGGGTTAGGCATCGCGTTGTTTAAACAGATGGAAGGCAAAGACCCAAATACTTTGATCGGTTTACCGCTGATCGATCTAGTCGATATGTTAGAAGCGCAAGGAATGAATGTGCTATAACGGATACTCTCTCTTTTGTTAGAGATTCCCTACTCTCTCCTTCGTCAGTCTAGGGAATCACTCAAATCGCTACATTATCCAATCAGCTAATTGATTAACTCGATAGCAACACGGACTGACTTTACTCAGGAAAAATCGTCATCCTCAAGAGCGAGGAGCGAGCGAGTTGAAGGAACTTCTCCAGCAGAAAACAAAAAAGGTTGACGATATTCGCCAACCTTTATGATTCTATGTACACACTCGATTTAAAAAGAATATCTTCTTTTCGTATCTCGTATCTCGTATCTCGTATCTCGTATCTTCTTAGATCTTACGTAATCCAGTAAGAGCTTTCTCTAACCTTCTTTCCATTGGCGCCGAGATATCCATCTTCTCTTCACTACCTGGGTGCGTAAACTTGATGTTCGCGGCATGTAAGAACAGACGATCAAGACCAACCTTGCCCGTGTAAGCGTCAAAACGACGATCACCGTAGCGATCATCCCAAGCAATTGGGTGACCAGTATACTGAGCGTGCACACGGATTTGGTGTGTACGGCCTGTAATTGGACTAGCTTGAATCAACGTCGCCTCTTGGAATTTCTCTAAAACCTTAAAGCGGGTTTCAGAAGCTTTGCCGTTTGGGTTCACGCGAACAATGCTGTTTACTTCATTTTTTAGCAATGGAGCATTTACAACCTTACAGCTGTTCTTCCACTCACCCATCACTAAAGCAAAGTAATACTTCTGTACGGTTTTTTCACGGAACTGTGCTTGAAGGTGTCTTAGCGCCGAGCGCTTCTTAGCAACAAGCAAAATGCCAGACGTATCTCTATCGATACGGTGCACTAATTCAAGAAAGCGAGCATCGGGACGAAGTGCTCTTAACGCTTCAATTGCGCCGAACTTAAGTCCACTACCACCATGAACCGCAGTACCTGATGGTTTATTCAAAATCAGCATGTGATCATCTTCATAGATGATGCACTGTTCCAATTCTGAAACCTTGTTGAGTTTCGTGCTTGGCACGTTCTCTTCAACTTTCTCTTCAATGGTAACTGGCGGGATACGAACTAAATCACCAGCTTTTAGTTTGTACTCAGCCTTGATGCGTTTTTTGTTTACGCGGACTTCGCCTTTACGCACAATTCGGTAAATCATGCTTTTCGGGATGTTTTTTAATTGGTTGCGTAAGAAGTTATCAATACGCTGACCAGCCATATCTTCGTCAATGTCGACAAATTGGACTTGGGTTCTAATTTCGCTCATTGGGCTATTGTATCACTGTCACTTTTGATAATTGAGATTTTCTTAGCTCTATTCCGAACTTATTTATCCTTAATCCCTGCCGATCTATCCTCAAATGCTCGTTGAAGTTCTATATTTCTTTGATTCTTCGAACAAAAAAGCACCAAGATTCCTGCAAATTAAAATATCAATTGATAAATTATTTATAGACAGTGAGTTAGAGCTATCAAAACCCAAACAAAAACTGTTTTTTTTACAGCATTCCGACAAAGCAGATTGCTGTGTTTACCGACCGCTGCTATAGTTCACAGCTGCTATCAGTGGTTTGACTATTATTTAAACAGCTAACCATTCATAAGCAAGTAAATGAGTAGATAACTCAGATTAGACAGTGCTGCAATCGGCGTAAGACACGGTCAACTGGGTTCCTTATCGCTCTACTCACGTACGCTCATGTTGAGTATTCACCGCCACATCGCGGATCATAGGCTAACTCCCTATGATGACTGACGTGCCCCAGAGCATCCCTCTCCAGCCGGGAGGCTGCACCGATAAAGCCATGGGATCTGGCACCATGAGAAACGAAATAAAGCGATAAGAACAATGATGAAAATAAGAAAAGACAATGAGAATTTCTAAATGAAAAGAATGTTAATTAACGCAACTCAAAAAGAAGAGTTGCGTGTCGCTTTGGTTGATGGCCAGCGACTGTTCGATCTAGATATCGAAAGTCCAGGTCACGAGTCAAAGAAAGCGAATATCTACAAAGGACGTATTACCCGTATTGAACCAAGCCTAGAAGCGGCATTCGTTGATTACGGCGCAGAACGTCACGGTTTCCTCCCTCTTAAAGAAATTGCCCGCGAATACTTCCCTGAAGGTTATACATACCAAGGCCGTCCTAGCATTAAAGAAGTGCTAAAAGAAGGCCAAGAAGTAATCGTACAAGTAGAGAAAGAAGAACGTGGTAGCAAAGGTGCTGCACTGACAACTTTCATCTCTTTGGCTGGTAGTTACTTAGTTCTTATGCCTAATAACCCTCGTGCAGGCGGTATTTCTCGTCGTATCGAAGGTGATGAACGCACTCAACTGAAAGCAGCATTAAGCACTCTTGAGCTTCCTCAAGGTATGGGCCTAATCGTGCGTACAGCGGGTGTTGGTAAAAGTGCAGAAGAGCTAGAGTGGGACCTAAACGTACTACTGAATCACTGGGGCGCTATCAAGCAAGCTTCTGATTCAAATGCAGCTCCTTTCTTAATTCACCAAGAGAGTAACGTTATCGTTCGTGCGATTCGTGACTACCTACGTCGTGATATTGGCGAGATTCTAATCGACAGCAATACTATTTTTGAACGTGCACAAGCGCACATTCAATTAATACGCCCAGATTTCATGAATCGCGTTAAGAAATACGATGGTGAAGTGCCACTATTCAGCCATTACCAGATTGAAAGCCAGATTGAATCTGCTTTCCAACGTGAAGTTCGTCTTCCATCTGGTGGTTCTATCGTAATCGACCCAACAGAAGCACTGACTTCTATCGATATCAACTCTGCTCGTGCAACAAAGGGCGGCGATATTGAAGAAACAGCACTTAACACTAACCTAGAAGCAGCTGATGAAATTGCCCGTCAATTACGTCTGCGTGACCTAGGTGGCCTTGTTGTAATCGACTTTATCGATATGACTCCGGTTCGTCACCAACGCGAAGTAGAAAGCCGTCTACGTGATGCCGTTCGTTTAGATCGCGCACGTGTTCAGATTGGTCGTATTTCTCGCTTTGGTCTTCTAGAGATGTCTCGTCAACGTTTGAGCCCATCACTAGCAGAAGCAAGCCACCACATTTGTCCTCGTTGTACAGGTACTGGTGTTGTTCGTGATAACGAATCTCTAGCACTTTCTGTTCTACGTTTGATTGAAGAAGAAGCTCTAAAAGACAACACAGCACAAGTACTTGCTGTTGTACCTGTTCCAATCGCTTCTTACCTTCTGAACGAAAAACGTCGCTCAGTAAACCACATCGAGAAGAACCAAGAAGTTAAGATCACTGTTGTTCCTAACTCAGACATGGAAACGCCGCACTTTGAGGTTATCCGTGTTCGTGAAGGTGAAGAGTTCGATCTACTCTCTTACTTGCTGCCTAACAAGCTAGAAGCTCTAAAAGAAGCGGAAAGCAAAGAGCCAGCTGAACAGACTATTCGTCCTAAGAAGATCGAAGAACCTGCACTGAAAGGCTTCGCAGCTCCGGCTCAATCGGCACCAACTCCCGCTCCAGCACCTAAAGCTGTAGAAGAGAAAAAAGCTGAGCCATCAGCAACTCAAGAATCAGGTCTAATTGGTCGTTTCTTCAAAGCTATCGGTAGCTTCTTATTTGGCTCTTCAACTCAAGAAGAGAAGAAAGAAGAAGAGAAGCAAGAAGAAAAACCTAAAAACAATCGCAACAACGGCAACCGTCAACGCCGTGATCGTAACGATAACCGTCGTCGTAACCAACGTGGTGAGCGTGGTGAGCGTGGTGACAATCGTAACGAAAACCGTGACAACAAACGTCGTCGTAAGCCTGCACGTGATGAGAAACCTGAAGAGCAGAAAGAGGCAGCTCCACAGCAAAATCGTCAGCCTCGTAAGCCTAAGCAAGACCGTCGCAATAAGCCACGTGATGAGCAGAAGCAACGCGAAGAGCAAGCACCATCTAAATTAGCAGAAGAAGGTCTACAGCTAGCGGCAGAAGCACAAGCTGGAAAACCGGAAGCGCCTAAGGCTAAGCCTGAAGCGAAAGCAGCTAAGATTAAAGAGCGTCGTCAGCGTCGTAAACTGAACAAGCAAGTTCGTGTTAAAGACCAGCAAGCTCAAGCTGAAGATAATGCTTCAAAAGAGCAAGTTGCTGCTAAAGAACTATCTGTTTCAAAAGAACAATCAGTAGCTCAAGAGCAAAAAGTTGCGGAACAAGTAGAAGCAACTCAAGCGAATGCAGAGCAAACTGAACAGGAAGAGCCGAAACAACGTCGTAACCGTCGTTCTCCACGTCACCTACGTGCAAGTGGTCAACGTCGTCGTCGCGGTCGTGATCGTCGCCCTAACCCATTCCGCCTACGTAAAGGTGGTGTAGCTTCTCCAGAGATGGCTATGGGTAAAGTGATGCCTCGCTTCATTCCAAAACCTCACCACAAGCAAGCAAAACCTGAAGTGGCTGAAGTTCAAGTAGTAGCTGAAGCTCAAACATCTGTTCAAGAGCAGAATGTTACTCTAGAGACGGCACCACAAAGCAACGTAGCAATGGCTGGCGGCTTCGCATGTCCTGAACTAGCTATGGGCAAAGTGATTATCCGTCGCGAAGAAGCTGCTGTTGAAGCTCAAGTAGCTGAGACTCCTGCTGTAGTTGAAGCTCCTGCAGTCGTTGAAGAAGCACCAGTGGTCGTTGAAACTGCGAAAGTTGAAGCTCCAGTGATTGCAGAAGCGACGAAAGTTGAAGCGCCTGTTGTAGCAGAAGCAGCACCAGTTGTTGAAGCTGAAGCGCCTAAAGCTGAAAGTGCAAAAGTTGAAGAAGCACCTGTTGTAAAAACAGAAGCTCCTAAAGCGGCACCAAAGGCAGCAGTTGCTAAGAAACAAGCCGGTTCACCAATGACTAAAGCTCCTGGTCCTCAAGAGATCAAAGAGATTGAAGTGATTGCAGCTCCGTTCCGCACTGAACGTTTTGTATCGAAAGGTGCAGGCAGTCAGGCAGCGTCGAACAAAGCTGGCGCGGCGATGACAAAGCCAAACTACTAGTGATTACTGATAGATAATCGCAAGTAAATAGAATCAAAGGCTGCTTATTAAAGCAGCCTTTTTCATATCTACTAATCGAATAAAAATTAACAGATATATTACTCAAAGTTAGGTTCAACCTTGAACTTAATCACATTTTTGGGTAGCATTCGCGCACTTATCTTTTCGACACTTCGCTATTGCCGCTCTTTTCCATCACTGTTTGGCTACGCAATACACCCGTGTCGGTAAATCCATCTTAAGCATAGCTGAGCAAACATGTTCGAATTCCCACAATTTTCAAAGCACTCTGTAAAGAATGATGTGCTTTCAGGTCTTACAGTAGCCCTAGCTCTGGTACCTGAAGCCGTAGCATTCGCCTTTGTTGCAGGCGTTGACCCAATGGTTGGTCTATACGCAGCATTCATCGTAGGTTTAATTACTTCTGTCTTCGGCGGTCGTCCAGGTATGATTTCTGGTGCAACTGGCGCAATGGCTGTTGTAATGGTGAGCCTAGTGGCAACCCATGGCGTTCAATACCTATTTGCGGCAGTTATGCTAGCCGGCCTTCTGCAAATTGCAGCGGGTGTATTTAAGCTAGGTAAATTTATCCGTATCGTTCCACACCCAGTAATGATTGGTTTCGTGAACGGTTTGGCAATTGTTATCTTCCTAGCTCAGCTTGGTCAATTTAAAGCACCAGACGTAACAGGTGCACTAACTTGGTTACCAAGCGGTCAAATGACACTAATGCTGGGTCTAGTAGCCCTTACAATGGCTATCATCCACTTCCTACCTAAGCTAACAACAGCGGTACCATCTTCATTGGTTGCTATTGTTACAGTAACAGCTTTGGTTGTAGGTCTTGACCTTGAAACTCGAACTGTTGTCGACTTCCTACGTACGATGTCTGGTGACGAAGCTGCAACGCTAGCGGGTTCTCTACCAACGTTCTCTATTCCTGCTGTTCCGTTTTCTTTTGAGACACTACAGATCATCCTGCCTTACGCAATTATTCTTGCGGCTATCGGCCTGATCGAGTCTCTACTGACACTGACAGTACTAGATGAAATGACAAACACTCGTGGTCAATCTAACCGTGAATGTGTTGGTCAAGGTATGGCTAACGTAACGTGTTCAGTATTTGGCGCGATGGGTGGTTGTGCGATGATCGGTCAATCGATGATCAACGTAAACTCAGGCGGTCGTGGTCGCCTTTCAGGTATTGTAGCGGCAGTTGCACTACTCATGTTCATCCTGTTCGGTTCTGCACTGATTGAAATGATTCCTCTAGCAGCACTTGTGGGCGTAATGTTCATGGTTGTTATCGGTACATTTGAGTGGGCAACCTTCAAGCTTGCACGTCGCGTTCCTAAGCAAGACTTCTTCGTTATCGTTCTTGTTACCGTAGTAACAGTACTGACCGACCTTGCTGTCGCAGTAGGTGTGGGTGTTGTAGCTTCAGCGCTGATGTTTGCTTGGCAACATGCTAAACACATCTACGCAGACACGTCTGTAAACGCTGAAGGCTCTAAAGAGTACAAAGTTAACGGTCCAATCTTCTTTGGTTCAACGGCTAACTTCCTAGAGTTGTTTGACGCATATAACGATCCACAAGATGTAGTCGTTGATTTCGCAAACTCACGCGTTACTGACCACTCTGCAATTGAAGCGATCGATACGATTGCTGAACGTTACGCGGCATTAGGTAAAACACTTCACCTTCGCCACCTAAGCCAAGACTGTGTTGCTATGCTGCACAAAGCAGGTAGCTTAGTTGAGGCGAACGTTGCAGAAGACCCAATCTACAAAGTAATGTCTAAGTAATCTTAGCAGTAGCTTTAAGTTAGATTTAGAAAGGCCGGCATTCAATGTCGGCTTTTTTTTATATCTATGTCCCGTCCTAAAATGTGTTTACACATTGAGGACGAATTATGACTACTTCAAATACTACCTACGTTAAGCGTACTCAGCGTGATTACACACTACAATGAACGCAATATCGCTTCGCTAGACTCTTCGATTAAATCCAACACCAATTCAAAGCCATTTCCCTCACCATAATAGGGATCGGGGACCTCTTGATATTGTGACTCTCCAAAGCTTAAAAATAACGCAAGCTTGTATTGGAAGTGAGCTGGACACTGGCTCATTAAGTCGTCTAAATTGGCTCTATCTGCCGCGAGTATCAGGTCAAATTCTTCGAAGTCATTATCAACCACTTTACGAGAAATAATCCCCTTAAAGCTGTAGCCTCGCTTCTCTCCTGCAGATTTCGAACGCGAGTCTGGCGGGTTGCCTTGATGAAAACCAATCGTCCCTGCAGAGTCAACCACAACGTCAATATCCAGTTGTTGCGCTTTCTTCCTTAGTACCGCTTCACCTGTTGGCGAACGGCAAATATTCCCCATACAAACCACAAGTATCTTTTTCATCCCTAATCACCTGTTCTTCCGATGGTTTTTGCTATCGTTAAGTTAGGCTATGATAGGCGCAATCACAACTTAAAAGGATTTGTTATGTCGACTGAAGACAACAAAGAACAACGCCACAAAGCAAGACAACAGAAAGTAAAAGAACAAGTCGATGCTCGTGTCGCTGCAGCACAAGAAGTAAAAGGCCTATTGTTGGTTATTACTGGTAACGGTAAAGGTAAATCAACATCCGGTTTTGGTACGATTACACGTGCAGTCGGCCATGGTAAGAAGTGTGCCGTCGCTCAGTTTGTAAAAGGAACTTGGGATAACGGCGAAAAGAATGTCCTGCAAAAGCTCGATGTAGAGTTTCAAGTGATGGGTACTGGCTTTACTTGGGAAACTCAAAACAAGGCTCAAGATATCGAAGCCGCACAGCGCGTGTGGAAAGAGTGTAAACGCATGCTAGCCGATGAGTCGATTGATGTGATTCTGTTTGATGAACTGACTTACATGGTGAGTTACGGCTACATTGAACTGGATGAAGTGGTAGAAGCACTGAATAACCGTCCGAAAATGCAATCCGTGATCATTACTGGCCGTGGAGCACATCGCACTTTAACGGACATGGCCGATACCGTGTCTGAAGTTCGTAACGTAAAGCACGCTTTCGAGTCTGGAGTTAAAGCTCTGCAAGGCGTTGACTGGTAATCACATTAAACCAGAGATCCCCTTCTCGCTCATTCTTCCCTCTCGAGGATGACGCCCACTAGACTGTCACGCTCTTAACCACCTATCGTCATTCCCTAGAGCGAGTGACGCGTGTCATAGAGAATCTTTCGAAAGTATTATAAGCACCCAAACAAAAGCGCCATTCCTACCGTAGGAATGGCGCTTCTTTTATATACGAGTTAAAAACGTTTAGTTAAAGAAACCTTTCAATAAACCATCAACTGCTTCTTTAGTTTTCTCGTCTTTGAACTTGTCCGTCAGCTTGTTCACACCACGGTCAATTTCTTTCTGTGCTTTCTGCTTCAACACATCATCAAAAACAAGTGCGAATTTCGGGTCAGCCCACTGGCCAGTTACCTTAATTGGGATTGTCACATCTTTCAGATCGTCAATACTCTTACCGCCCTGACCTTCAAGTGAACCCACAATTGATGTACGCACCAGGAAATCGACCGTTTCATTGATGAAGTTTGCTTTACCTTGACCTGTCACGCGTAACAATGGCGACTGTGCTGATAAGTCGGTAGTTGAAACCCAACCTTTATCCACTTTCAGCGTCGCTTTCATTGCACTGAAGTCCGTTTTTTGAGCTTCATTTGTGCTTTCAACTTTCTCGCCCTTGATCTTAGCGTAGTTTTCTCGAATCAGTTGAGCTACGTTGATGCCGTTAACTGCACCATCTTCAAAGTTAATCGCGATAGTACCAACTAGGTTCTTCTTAATACCCGTCGGAGTCAGGCTCTTACCTTTCACATTAACATCGATATTGCCCGTACCTTCCAGCATATCGTTATCCGCAACATCAATCAGTAACGGTTGTACTTTCACGCCTTTGATTTTCTTCTTAGCCGTGTAAGTCGCCGGTGTTTTACGAGCGTCTAGCTTAGCCGTAGCTGAAATAGAACCTTGGTAAAGATTCGATGTGAATGAAGTCAATTCAGCCACACCGCGGTTAACTGAAAATGCCGTTTTAACATTCTGCATTTTCGCGTTGTTCGCCTTGAACTTATCAATCGTGATGTCACCTTTCACGTCTAACGTTTTCAGAGCCGACAGATCAGGTTCCACTTCTTTAGCTGGAGCTGAACTACCAGAGTTTGACGTTGAGCCACCAGCAGAACCAGAAGGAGCAGTGCTCGCTGTTTCTGTTGTATTGCCTAAGCCTAGGAACTCGTCCAAATCAATATTCGGGCTATGAAGAGAGAAACGAACCTTTGGTATTTCAGATAGGGTTACGTCTGCTTTACCATCTAATGCAATAGCGTTAGCTTGTAGCTTCTCTAACACAAAGCTCAGGTGGCTCTTGTTAAGATCGAAGCTTAAGTCAGACAGCATGTCGACTTTCATTGGAGACTGAGGAAGCGTGTCGCCTTTGAATGTTGAGTCTAACGTTAATTTGTTCAGCGTTACTTTTGAAATCGCGCTATCAACAGTAAGTTCACCGCCACCTTTAAGATCAAGGTCAAGGCCAGCCGCGTTACCGATTACAGCGTAAGTCAGTTGGTTTACCTTATCGAACTCAAACGTATTCAAGCCAATTTTTGCTGACTCAATCGACGTCGATGGATCATTGAACTTAGCGTTTAAGTCAATATTACGAAGTGCGTAACTTGCGAAGCCTTCAGCTAACTTGAATTCTGCACTGCCTTGTGCAGAGAATTTCTGTTGATTGTTTTCACCAGAAGCGGCGAAGGTTGCCGTTGTCCATGTATCCACAGCGAACTCAGATAAGTTCAAAGACACATCGTATAACTTAGTGAATGAACCCGCTTGCTTGTCGTCCATTTCAAACAGTGCGTTTGATACAGTGACACCTGCTAGGTTAATCGTCCAACCAGATGCTTCCGTTGCGCTTTGTTCTTGAGGTGCTGGAGCTGATTCAGTATTGGTATCTGCAGCTGGTTCAGACTCTTGAGGCGCTGACGCTTGTGTTAACGCATCAATGTTCTTGCGACCATCTTTAAGCGTTTCTAAATAAAATTCTGCACCGTCTAGAGTGATGTTGCCGATCTCTAGTTGGTTGCTAAATAGCGGAGTAACCGAAACATCAACGCCAACGGTATCAACCTTGAATAGATTTGGTTGAGTGAACCCTTCTGGGTTACGTAATTCAGTTTGACCAAGTTCAAAGCCAATAGATGGGAAGAATTGCCAGCTGATATCGCCCTCGATCACGAGCTCTAGGCCAGTGTGTTTTTGGGCTTGTTCGACAATTAATGGCTTAAATTGGTTGGGATTCACTAACAGCACTAGTGCCAGAATTGCTGCAATGACAACAGACACTGGTACAGCTATGAAAATGAGTAGTTTCTTCATCCGCATATTCCTTGCTTAGATTCCAAAAGAAAGTGGCACTATAAAAGTGCCACTGATTCGGTAAAAAATAAAGCTAAGTGAGTCACTTAGGCAAAATTTTATTCGATTAAGACTTCAACAACTTCGCAATGTGCGCTTTTAGCACATCAATCGCAATACGGTTTTTACCACCACGAGGAACGATGATGTCTGCATGTTGTTTTGAAGGCTCGATAAACTGCATGAACATTGGACGTACTGTTTGTTGGTATTGCTTAAGTACAGTGTCCATTGTACGACCACGCTCTTCTACATCACGCTTAACACGGCGTAGTAGACAGATGTCTAATGGTGTATCCATAAACACACTTGCGTGCATTAGTTTACGAAGACGCGGGTCTGTTAGAAGCAGAATACCCTCTAAAATGATCACTTTCTTAGGAGTAAGTGTAGTCGTTTCAGAAGTACGTGTGTGCTCTGTGTAGCTGTATTCAGGAACTTCTACGGAGTTGCCACTCATTAGCTGCTGTAGATGTTCACATAAAAGATCATGATCTAGTGCATTTGGGTGATCGTAGTTAGTTTTAACACGCTCTTCCATACTCAAGTGGCTTTGGTCGCTGTAATAGCAATCTTCCGTGATAACACCAATTTGATGGTCGCCTACTTTTTCGCGCAATTCATTATAAATTGTACTAGCAATCAGACTTTTTCCTGAAGCTGAAGCGCCAGCGATACCTACGATGACACATTGATTATTATCAGACATTAATTTTGCACCCGATATGGTTTGGTGGTGGGAAGAGATAAACCGCCTGATTATAGGGGCTAAAGCACATAGATTCTAGTCGCGATTTTAGCTAATTGCAGTCAAATTGATGATCTTAATACATTTACTTAAGACAATCGTTTGCTTTCAAATAACTTGCCTACAACTATTTGCACAACCCCAAAGGCTATCAGCCTAAATCCAACCGCTGTTTATCTAATCCAACACGATTTACACGACATTAAGAGTGGCCAACTTTATTCAACTATCGAGAAGTTAATCGCTTCTGGTCTCGCCTTGCCGGTCCAGAACATCTTCGCAGCCACATTCTCAGCAAGCTCTAAGTAATGACGCGTATGTTCACTATCTGGACGACGAATCACCGTCGGACAACCTGCATCGATGTCTTCTCGCACATCAATATGAAGAGGGATCTGAGCCAAAATATCGAGGTAAAACTCTTCTGACATGGCTTCAGCACCACCAGCACCAAAGATATGCTCTTTCTCACCACAGTGACTACAAATATGATAGCTCATGTTTTCAACTAAGCCTGCGACTGGCACACTCACCTTATCAAACATCGCTACGCCTTTACGCGCATCCGCTAATGCCAAATCTTGAGGTGTAGTCACCACTACCGCGCCTGTCACTGGGATCTGTTGTGACAATGTCAGTTGAATATCACCCGTACCAGGTGGCATGTCGATAACAAGGTAATCCAACTCTGGCCATACGGTTTCATTAACAAGCTGCCCCAAAGCCTTAGCTGCCATTGGGCCTCGCCAGATTGCCGCATCGTCTTTCGACACAAGATAGCCAATAGAGTGAGTGAAAATGCCATGAGCTTCGATTGGCATCATCCATTTGTTGTTCTGTACTTCTGGTTTTGCGTCTAGCTGGCCGAGCATCATAGGCACTGATGGGCCGTAGATATCCGCATCCAACAAACCCACTTTTGAACCAGACTTAGATAACGCAAGCGCAAGGTTAACTGACGTCGTCGATTTACCCACCCCACCCTTTGCCGACGTCACGGCGATTATATTCTTAACCCCCTTCAATGGCGTCGCGACAGTGGTTTCCAGCGCAGACGGCTTCACTTTTACTTCAAACTGAAAAGCGCTAACAAGTTGTTGTTCAATCTGAGAGTGGATCCACTGTTCCAATTCAACCGCGAGCTGATTAGCAGCAAAAGGTAAGGTGATAACAAATGATCCACGCGGATCAACCGAGACAATATTTTGGTGTAGCGCCCACTCTGGGATGAGGATTGGTGACTCGAACTCATTCAACCATGAACAGAAATCTTGCTTAGAAGTAAAGTTACGCATTGGGGCTCCTTTTTTTATTTATGCTATCACCCACGAGATGAAGACTGAACCCCTAAAAAACTAAGGGAATCCTTTGTCTGATACCTTGGCGTATCACACGTTATAAAGTAGTATTACCTCTCAAATTTATACCTATCAAAAAAGCGAATTATTAAGTATGGCAACTGATCCAAGACAACTTTTGGTAACTTGTGCGCTTCCGTACGCTAACGGCTCTATTCACCTTGGCCATATGCTTGAGCATATCCAAGCTGATATCTGGGTTCGATACCAGCGTCTGCGTGGCAACACTGTAAACTTCATCTGTGCTGACGATGCTCACGGCACGCCAATTATGCTTAAAGCTCAACAGATGGGTATCACGCCAGAAGAGATGATCGCTGCTGTTAGTGAAGAGCACCAAAAAGACTTCGCTGGCTTTGATATCAGCTTTGATAACTACCACAGCACACACAGCGAAGAGAACCGTGAACTGGCTTCACACATCTACCTAGAACTTAAAAAGAACGGCTTCATTTCTAGCCGTACTATTTCTCAGCTTTTCGATCCTGAGAAAGAGATGTTCCTACCAGATCGCTTCGTAAAAGGTACTTGCCCTAAGTGTAAGTCAGAAGACCAGTATGGTGATAACTGTGATAACTGTGGTGAGACATACAGCCCAACTGAACTGATTAACCCTAAATCAGCGGTTTCTGGCGCAACTCCAGTAATGAAAGACTCTGAGCACTTCTTCTTCGACCTACCTCAATTCGAAAGCATGCTTAAAGAGTGGACTCGTTCTGGCTCTCTACAGAATGAAACTGCAAACAAAATGCAGGAATGGTTTGAGTCTGGTCTGCAACAATGGGATATCTCACGTGATGCACCTTACTTTGGCTTTGAAATCCCAGGCGAAAAAGACAAGTTCTTCTACGTATGGCTAGACGCACCTGTTGGCTACATGGCTTCTTTCAAGAACCTATGTGACAAGCGTGACGATCTAAACTTCGATGAATACTGGAAGAAAGACAGCACAACTGAGCTTTACCACTTCATCGGTAAAGACATCGTTTACTTCCACAGCCTATTCTGGCCAGCAATGCTAGACGGCGCAGGTTTCCGTAAACCAAACAACGTATTCGTACACGGCTACGTAACAGTAAACGGCGCGAAGATGTCTAAGTCGAAAGGCACATTCATCAAAGCGAGCACGTACCTAAACCACCTAGACCCTGAGTGTCTGCGTTACTACTACGCTGCGAAACTAAACAGCCGTATCGATGATTTAGACCTTAACCTTGAAGACTTCACTCAACGTGTAAACGCTGACGTAGTAAACAAGATTGTTAACCTAGCTTCTCGTAACGCAGGTTTCATCACTAAGCGCTTCGAAGGCAAGCTAGCTGCTGAATTTGCAGAACCAGAGCTTTACAACGAATTCGTTGCTGCCGCTGAGCGTATCGGTGAGCTATACGAATCTCGTGAATTCAGCCGTGCTATTCGTGAAATCACCGCACTAGCGGATAAAGCTAACCAGTACATCGATGAAAAAGCACCTTGGGTTCTTGCAAAAGAAGAAGGCAAAGAAGCTGAGCTTCAACAAGTGTCTTCTGTAGGTATTAACCTATTCCGCGTACTGATGGCTTACCTAAAACCAGTGATGCCAGAGCTTGCAGCTCGCACTGAAGCTTTCCTAAACGAAGAGCTCACGTGGGAAGCGATTGCGACTCCACTAACTGATCACGAGATCACTAAGTTCAAAGCACTATTCAACCGTATTGATCCTAAGAAAGTGGAAGCAATGGTTGAGTCTTCTAAAGAAGATGCAGCCGCTGAAGCAGCAGCGAAAGAAAAAGCAGAAGCTGAAAAAGAACAAGCAAGTCAAACTGAGCTAGACAAAGAACCAATCGCAGACGAGATTGAGTTCGATGCTTTTGCAGCAGTAGACATGCGTATTGCTCGTATCATCTCTTGTGAAGAAGTACCAAAAGCGAACAAACTACTGAAGTTCCAGCTGGACATCGGTGGTGAGACTCGCCAAGTATTCTCTGGCATCAAGTCAGCATACAAACCTGAAGAGCTAGAAGGCAAGCTAACCGTAATGGTAGCAAACCTAAAACCTCGTAAGATGAAGTTTGGCATGTCGGAAGGCATGATCCTAGCAGCGGGCCCTGGCGGCAGCGACCTATGGATCCTTGAGCCACACGAAGGTGCTCAACCTGGTATGCGTGTAATGTAATTCTGATTTCAGTCAGATAACAAGCACTCATAACTAAATCCCTAATGCACTTTTAACTTGAAAGAGTTAATAAGCATTGGGGATTTTTTATATCTACCGAAAATAAGCGTTCTCTGTTAGAGTCGCCGTCAACTATGCTATGTAGAGTAGAAATTGGTTTGTCGACGATAATGGACTAACCAACACCTCTTTACTCTAAAACCCTTTTTAGGAATCCCCAGTGACTAACAACGAAATCTTGCGTCGTATTCAACACGCACTAAACCTTAAAAATGCACAAATCATCAAAGCAATTGAACAAGCTGATGTAACCGTTGCTCATGACCAAGTGATTAACTGGCTAAAAGACGACAACGACAAGTCATGCTCTAAGATGAAAGATAAAGAGTTAGCAGTATTCCTAAATGGTTTCATCAACCTTAAGCGTGGTAAAAAAGAAGGCGAACAACCTAAACCTGAAGTTGCACTGACTAACAACATGATTTTCATGAAGCTTCGAATTGCATTAAACATGAAAGCAGAAGATGTTTTGGACGTACTAGAAGTGGTTGGCATTAGCTTGAGCAAGTACGAAATCGGTGCTTACTTCCGCAAACCAGAAAACAAAAACTACAAAGTGTGTGAAGACCAACTACTTTGCGATTTTCTAAACGGTGTGCAATTTACCAATCGCCCAGACTCAGAAGAGTTTGCGGGGTAAGTTGCTACTCATAGATAAGTTACTATTTATAGGTAAGTATCTGCCCCACTGGTAAGTTCTAGCAACTATCAATAAATAAAAAGCGGCGAGATAATCAAATTATCTCGCCGCTTTTTTGCTTTCTTTACGTCGTTTACTTAATAAGTAAACCAACCTAACCGTACTTTAATGAAAAAACTTAGCTGTCGTCTTCTGTAAAATTCGTTGGCAATGTCGTTTTCATTTCATTCCAAATTTGCGCACTTGCGATACCGTAGTTACGAATCACTAATGGCAAAGTTTCGCGCTCGCCACTTTCGCAGATAATGAACAACTCTTTATAAAAGTCCATCGCTAAACGTCGTGCTTCTGGGTTAGAGAAGTAGTAGCTACCGATACGGTCATACAGTTTACGCACACCGTTAAAGATCAGGCCGTAAATCTGGTTGCCTGAGTGAAATGCCAAACGCTGGAAAAGCATGTAGTCATAGAAGTTGAAAGTCTTCGCGATTAAAATCGTCTGACGTTTCGCTTCATCTTTTTCCGAATCTTCTTTTACCGCTTGTTTGATCTTGTCAGCGTATGGCGATGATTCTAAGAACTCATCCCAAGTCGGTGCCGCAAGTAGCGCTTCACAAGATTCAATCACGTTACTGATCGTACGTTCTGAAGCTTCTTTATTTGCTTTAAATGCATAACGCATAAAGATCGGGCTGATATTCGTGCGCGCAGCAAGCAAGTCTTCTACCATTTTGCTTGCGTTATCAACGTCTAACGTCATTAACGTATCTAGGATATGAAGACCTGAGGTTTCCATAAACTGATTAACTTTAGTTGGCTTGCCGTGTTGGATTGTCAACCAACCGTCGCGAGCAAGACGTTGTAGTACTTCACGAAGCGTAGTACGTGTAACACCAATCAGCTCAGAAAGCTCACGCTCTGCGGGCAAGATAGAACCTGGAGGGAAACGGCCATTCCAAATACTTTCAATGATATACTTTTCTGCAAATCCTGCCGGGCTCTTCGCCTTAATGACCATCTACACTTCAATCCAATTTAATTATTCTGTTCTAATTTACTCATCATACCACTAGTTCACACCTAGCGGAAACACCCGCAAAAATTTTACTCACTCAAAATAGCAGTAGAGTTAAAACTCTAAAGTTCAGCACGCCTTTGCACCCTAGATTTAGAAAGCAAGCGACTACAAACTACCATTTCAACAAATCATTAACACAACAAATTTTCTTTTAAATCAACGAGATTGGTCATATTTTCAAAGTTATTAATTTGCAATATTAAGTTGTAATAATCATATATAAACCGTCGTTATTCTGTAAATTTCAATCATTTCGCTGAAATATTGATTCTAGTCGGTTTTTATCACATTTTAAGTGGTATGCTTGCGCTACTTTGATCGCGTTTCTCAACAAAAAAGAGGTATTTTTAGGGCTACAGGGCTTTTCCTGTTGACTAAATGTTATCTAAGAGTAGAGTTGCGCTCAAAAATAAGCAGTGCTTGAGTTTCTAAGGGAGTGACTTGGCAAGACCACAGAACATTACATGGAATGTAGTTTTTCTAAGTCACTGTTAGTTATAGTTTTTAACAATTTCTATAGCTCGATTCTCAAAATGTTGTATTGCTTGTCTATTCATAATCAACATAAAAGAGTATTAACATGCCGATGTCTCTCGGAAACGCTTTTATCAAGAACTTCCTTGGTAAAGCTCCTGATTGGTATAAACTTGCCATCATTTCCTTTTTAATCATCAACCCGTTTGTTTTCTTCCTAGTTGACCCATTTGTTGCGGGCTGGCTGTTGGTGGTTGAGTTTATTTTCACTCTAGCTATGGCTCTAAAGTGCTACCCTCTTCAACCGGGTGGCTTATTGGCAATTCAAGCCGTCGCCATTGGCATGACCAAACCAGAAATGGTTTATCACGAGCTACAAGCAAACCTTCCAGTATTACTCTTACTTGTATTCATGGTTGCTGGTATCTACTTCATGAAAGAACTACTTCTGTTCATTTTCACGAAGATCCTGCTCGGCATCCAATCAAAAATCTTACTCTCTGTCGCTTTCTGTGTCGCTGCAGCGTTTTTGTCTGCCTTCCTAGATGCGCTGACAGTAATCGCTGTAGTTATTAGCGTTGCGGTAGGCTTCTACTCTATCTACCACAAAGTTGCATCGGGCAAAGGCACAACATCTGCGCACGATCATACTCATGATGAAGAGATCTCTGAGCTAACTCGTGATGACCTAGAAAACTACCGTGCTTTCCTACGCTCACTACTTATGCACGCCGGTGTTGGTACTGCACTGGGTGGCGTAATGACCATGGTAGGTGAACCACAAAACTTAGTAATTGCTAAGCAAGCGGGTTGGGAGTTCGGTGAATTTATCATCCGTATGCTGCCAGTAACACTGCCTGTTTTCTTCTGCGGTATTCTAACTTGCGCACTTGTCGAAAAATTCAAAGTGTTTGGTTACGGTGCAGAACTGCCAACGAATGTTCGCCAAATCTTAGTTGAGTTTGACAACAAAGAACGTGCAAACCGTACAAAGCAAGACGTAGCAAAACTATGGGTTCAGAGTGCAATCGCAGTTTGGCTGATTGTTGGCCTTGCGCTTCACGTCGCTGAAGTAGGTTTGATTGGCCTTTCAGTGATCATCTTGGCAACGGCATTTACTGGCGTTATCGAAGAGCACTCAATGGGTAAAGCCTTTGAAGAAGCACTGCCATTTACCGCACTTCTTGCCGTCTTTTTCGCGGTTGTTGCTGTAATCATCGACCAAGCTCTATTTAAGCCAGTAATCGATGCTGTACTTCACGTTGAAGATAAAGGCGCACAGCTCGCACTCTTCTATGTTGCCAACGGTATCTTGTCGATGGTTTCAGATAACGTATTCGTAGGTACGGTTTACATCAACGAAGTGAAAACTGCACTGGTTGAAGGCATTATCACTCGTGACCAGTTTGACCTACTTGCTGTTGCTATCAACACTGGTACTAACCTACCTTCTGTTGCTACACCAAATGGCCAAGCTGCATTCCTATTCCTATTAACATCAGCACTTGCTCCGTTAATTCGATTGTCTTACGGTCGCATGGTTATCATGGCGCTGCCATACACCATCGTATTGGCACTGGTTGGCCTAGCAGGCATTGTGTTCTTCGTAGAGCCAATGACAGCATGGTTCTACGATGCTGGTTGGATCATTCAACGCACTGGTGAAGTCGTCGCTCCAGTTATCTCTGGTGGTCACTAAGCTAAACACTGTGTCGCAAACCACAATAACTATAACTAACTAATCAAAAATATTAGTTGATTAGGAAACTTATCCAAGATAAAAAGCTCTGAGTAATCAGGGCTTTTTTATTTTATAGACGGGATTAAATTCGTGAACTTTTTTGCAATGCTTAAAGACTTCTCTAAGGGACGTTTATCTTGGCTTTTACTGCTGGCTTTTATTGTCTTTTTTGAGGCATGCGCTCTCTTCTTCCAACACGTGATGATGCTTGGCCCTTGCGTAATGTGCATCTATGAACGCGTTGCGATGCTTGCTATCGGTGTTGCTGCAATCATTGGTGCTATCTCCCCTCATAACCCAATATCACGTTGGTTAGGCCTTGCTGGCTGGGGATTTGGCGCATACAAAGGTTTAACGCTGGCTTTAGAACATGTTGACTACCAGTTTAATCCGTCTCCTTTTGCGACTTGTGATCTGTTCGTGACTTTCCCAAGCTGGGCACCTTTAAACCAATGGGCTCCGTGGATGTTTGAGGCTTACGGCGACTGCAGCAAGGTTGTGTGGCAGTTCTTAGAACTTTCGATGCCACAATGGCTTGTGATTATCTTCGCGGGTAACTTAGTTGCTTTCGGTTTTGTAGTGATTTCTCAATTCGTTAAATCAAAGAATGACTAACAATTAGCTCATCATCTTCAAAAACAAAAAAGTCGACCCAAAGGTCGACTTTTTTATTACTTAAATTTTGGGCACTTAAAGAAAGTCTGTTATTCACTCAAGCTAAGTTACTCAACAATCCGAGGTTAGCTGTTTTTACCGCAGCATTGTTTAAACTTCTTACCACTCTCACAAGGGCACAGGTCGTTTCGACCAATATCTTTAAACGGGTTCACGCTCTGGGATTTATTGCCCAGCATCGCTTCATCCGCTGCCATAGCCACTTCTGAAATCATCAGATCGACTTGACCCACTAAATCGGCAAGCGATGGTGGGTTAGTAAGCCCTGCAGCGATCATTTGTTGTTGAGTTTGTTCTTCATCAATCGCCAACATCAACGTTGTTAGGAGCGCTTGCAACATTCGCAAAGTGCCATCCGCAACGGTCACGCTCTGCCACTGCTCTTCCACTGTTGGCCAAACCATCATGAAGCCTTCAGAAAAATCGGCGAACTGCTCGTTAAAGTCACCTTCAGCCAAGACGTCTGTCAGTAAATATTCATTACGCTGAATCAGGTTGTGCTGACGGTTAATCTGTTCTGTAACCGTTGTTACCAGCTCTTTACCCGCTTCGGGCGCTACGATAGCAATCCATTCTTCAGGATCGAGTGGCTTTGTCGCTAAGTTAGACGCAAGGATTGCACCTTCCATAAACTGCGGAGTAATATCTGTGATTGATTCTGGTAGGCTTAATAATTGATATGTCATGAAAGCTCTGGATATTGGGCATTTTCGATATTATAACGCCATACTCACCAAGATGTCGCCAACCACTTTCCTCTGTTTTCTCGCAAACAAACTTACGCAAACCATTGCTATTCAAATATCATCGACATTTTACTTATTTCGCTTTGATAATCAGAATATTGGGTGTAAAACGCCCACTGAAACATTCAGTTACATACAGGCGTATTCATCATGAAATCAAAGTCCCAAGGTTTTACATTACTCGAACTTATTGTGGTAGTCGTTATTTTGGGTGTATTAGCGGTAACCGCTGCGCCTCGTTTTCTTGGTGTTCAGCGGGATGCTCATGAAGCATTGGCGCAAGGTGCGTTTTCAGCATTTAGAAATAGTATCGATATGTATCACTCGCAATGGCTTGTCGATGGTGAGCCTACTTTTGATCAAGTGGTGAATTATGGTGAAGGTGATGTATATCCGTCAGAAACTGGGTTTCCAATCTCAGTTCTTGATACTCCGCCAGCTGAGACTCCACAAGTTAGCGGTGACCAATGTGTGGCACTTTGGAACTCTTTGATTGATTCTGATTTGGTCGCTCGTTCTCAATACGATACTGGCTTTATTTTGCCTTCTGATGAAGCCATTGTTAGTTGGTATACTGGAACACCCGAATGCTATTACTACTACACTCCAAGCTTTACAAGCTCTGAACGTTTACCCATTCTCTATTATTCACCAATTACCGGAGAAATAAGAGTAACTCGAGAAATGGCGAACACCGCTCCTTAGTGACAATCTAACTAACACGCCGTACAATCACGCCTCGAATTTTTCGGTTCACTCAGTTTCGGGCCACTCATTTTAGGTAAAGCAACATGCGCGTAATACTTGGCCCTATGGAGGGCGTTCTAGACCATCTAATGCGTGAAATTCTCACAGAGATTAATGATTACGATCTCTGTGTAACAGAATTTGTGCGCGTCGTTGATCAACTTCTTCCTCCACATGTGTTCCACCGTATTTGCCCTGAGCTGCATCAAGGCTCTCAGACCATGGCTGGTGTGCCCATCCATCTCCAGCTTTTAGGGCAACATCCAAATTGGATGGCCGAAAATGCCTTTCAAGCTGCTAGCTTAGGCGCTAAAGGCATTGATCTTAATTTTGGTTGCCCAGCAAAGGCGGTCAACAAAAGTAATGGTGGTGCGTCACTGCTTAAAGAGCCAGAACTCATCTATCAAGTGGTGAAGTCTTGTCGAGAAGCGGTACCTGCACATATTCCCGTGTCCGCAAAAATCCGATTAGGTTGGGAGCACCCGGAAGAGTGCTTTGAAATTGTCGACGCTATCGAGCAAGCAAAAGCTGACGAACTCACCGTGCATGCAAGAACCAAAGTTGGCGGCTATAAAGCCAGCGAAATCAAATGGGATTACATCAATCAAATAAGAGAAAAAACTTCTCTACCGTTGATTGCTAATGGGGAAATCTGGAACTATCAAGATGGTCAAGATTGCATTGAAGCAACAGGCGTCGATTCATTGATGGTCTGCCGCGGTGCTTTCAATATTCCAAACCTTGGTAACGTCGTTAAGCACAACCACCAGAAAATGCCGTGGGATAAAGTCATTGAACTTTTGCTGCGCTATTCAGAGTTTCAAATTAAAGGGGACAAAGGTATGTACTACCCCAATAGAGTGAAGCAGTGGTTTGTTTATTTAAGTAAAGGCTACCCTGAAGCGAACGAACTGTTTAAAGAAATTCGTACTTTCAAGAAAGCGCCACCGATTGTAGAGCGTCTTCAACGTTATCAAGAAGAACGCCGCCAACCTGTTTAAGATGAGGCGCTTAACGATTCAACAGTGTGGCTAAAATTCGAGACGGTCTTTACCCGCCGTCTTAGCCACGTACAGCTTTTCATCAGCGTACTTAAATATCTCATCGAAATTAAGTTTACTCTGCTTTGTCTCCACAATGCAGACGCCTCCAGAAATCGTAAAACCATTTGGGACGATATCTGATGATTTATTGCAAACTGCAGCTTTCACGCGCTGTAACGTTCTAATCATCGTATCACGGTCATCACCTTTCAGGTAAACAACGAACTCTTCTCCGCCAAACCGTGCTGCAACATCACTGCTTCGTACACTGTTACTTATCTGACGTGACATATAACGAATCACATCATCACCCTTGTCGTGGCCGTAGGTGTCGTTAATTAACTTAAAATCATCGATATCAAATACAGTTAAGGCAAACAGTTGATCGTGCTCTACATTACGCCAGAATGCTTCTAACCCGCGGCGATTCAATAAACCTGTCATAGGGTCTTTGGCTGCAAGATCTTTGAAGTAACCTCGTTCTATATTGGAATTGACGTAAAAGAAAATAGTTACAGAGAATAGATACACGATGATGGCAACAATAAGGCTGTCTTTCTCGTAGAGAAAAAAGTGCTCCACTTCTTTGGCAAAATCCAATTCGTAATACATGGCATGATGGGATGCGACACCTTCTAGGTTAATCTCATGGTAGAAAGCCGCACTATCAATCGGCGCAGAGCGAGTAGTATCGATAATATCTATCCGACCAGCCAGATGCCCATTAGAATTCTCAAGCAACCTGCCAGCATTAATATCTACCGACAGCATCCCTTGGTGAACCCCTTTATGGAATACAGGGATGGTCATACTGATCATGCGGTCAAGGGAATCAAAGCGATAACCAGGGCCAGAGAGCGTGAGCTGGTCAGGGTTGTTGGCAGTTTTCTGCCAGTAAGGACGACTCTTTATAGTCGAGAGCAGCTCTTTACTGAGTCCTTTGGCAAAATCTTCCGGCGAAGAGATCACATAGCCACTCGTATCAATAAAGTGCACGCCGTCGTGGTATTCATCAAGCTGAGATAAAAATGAAAGAATAGGAGCTAGAGCTATCTTTTCTGAGGCGCTCTTGTAGCTATCACTGGTTTCGGAACAAAGGGATTCTTGGCCGACCAGCATATAGTCGATATCGACAGAAGGAATGTCTGAAGTTTTACCGTCCGCGAGGAGTAGTACATCAATAGGCCAGATTTGGCAAAGCCCATCCACAACTTGTTTGTTGTGATCGAGAAAGAGAGGGTTTCCGGATTTGTAGTAGTTGGAGAAACTGTAATCTAGAGCAGTCACCACTTTTGTGGTTCTTTTGAACACCTCTTCGATACGATGGAACTCGCTGTCGATGTCTTTTTTAACCGAATCAAAATGGTTCTTTCCGATTAAGCCAAGCAGCATCGTCGCGATCACCGCGGGAAACCCGAAGATAAAGGTAAGGCTAAAGTGCCTATTTACTTTCATATAATTTGCTCTTAGCGCTCAGCTATTTTCATTTACCCCATTAATATTATTACATTAATTGTCATTTCCCACGAGGTAAAAGAGTGTAAATTGATATGAATCGATCTTTCCCATTCACTCAAAACTTTAAAAAACTAGCCCAGACTAAGCAGGACTAGTCTTGAGTGATTTAATCCAGTTTATTGACGACGTCAAAAATCATCGACTGCATCGCTGGAATAACAATATCTGCGGTACCGTTACAGATCAAAACACGTTCTATTCGACCAAGCAAAGCGACCAGCTCACCTTGCTCTTGTCCAAGCATCCACACAGGCAAAGACAACAGCTTTTCATCTTGGGATAAGTTCAGCACAACCAGTGTCTTTTCGCCCTTAAGACAGCGCGTAAACACTAAAGTCTCAGTATCACAATATAACTCTAAGTAGGAGCCACTTTGTAAGCTGTGACGTTCTGTTCTTAGTTTTATCAACGCTTGATGGAATGGAAACCAAGCCGAAGAGTGTTCCTTTCCCCAAGGGAAGCATCTTCGGTTATCCGGGTCTTGCCCGCCTTCCACTCCCACTTCTGTCCCGTAGTATAGACACGGGGTTCCGACATAGGTAAACAGTAAAGTCAGCGCCAACTTTTGTTTAGCCTGGTCGCCACCCAGTAGCGTCAGTAGTCGAGCCGTATCATGACTGTCCAGTTGATTTAACTGTGATAGCTGATTCAGCCATGGAACCTTCGCCCTCGCTTCAGCTAACCAATCAGAGAAATCTAACATATCAATTTCAATCGGCTCGTACGCGATGTCTTGCTTAGCCAATAGCGCACGTACTGGGTGAGCAAAACCATAATAGTTCATCGATCCGTCTTCTTGTGCCCCCTGTAACCACGATGTAGCCTCGAAGAAGTGCTCTCCTAATATGTAGGCTTCCGAATTCTCTGCTTTTGCTGAATTTCGAAATGCTTCCACATAATGCGCATTGTTATAAGCGCCCTCACCCTCGCCTAACATGTGAATCACATCGAAGCGCCACCCATCGACATTATAAGGTGCTTTCAACCAGTGCTTTATCACAGAGTCTTGTGACTGGTATATGTAATCTCGCACGGAAGCGTTGGAAAAGTTTAAGACAGGAAGAGAACTAATCCCTTTCCAACCGACATATTGTTGAGGGTTGTCAGGGGCGAAAAAATAGTAGTCGTGAAATGCCGAGCCTGGGTGGTCATAGGCACCCGCTCCTGTCACTTTCAGCTTATCGAACCAAGGGTGCTCGACAGAGGTGTGATTAAACACAGCATCCAGAACGATTCTCATATCACGTTTGTGGATGTCATTTGAAAGTGCAGCGAACTCGTCATTGGTTCCGAAATGCGAGTCGATGTTGTAGTAATCCGTCGTATCATATTTATGATTACTAGGGGACTGAAAAATTGGATTGAGATACAGAGCGGTGATACCTAGGTCTTGTAGATAATCTAACTTGCTATGAATGCCTGCGAGATCGCCACCGAAAAACTCCGCAGCACCCGTTCCATTATGTCCTTCAACAGAGTCACCCCACTCTTTCACCACGACATCTAAGGTGTTTTCTTTTAAGCGATATTCCCCAGCTTTAACACTGATACTCGGGTTACCGTTACAAAAACGTTCTGGGAAGATTTGGTAGAAGACCTGCTCCGACACCCATGATGGTGGTCGGTGATGGGCATTAAACTTGAAATGAAACTCACGGCTAGGAACGCGACTATGTATACCCCTAGCATCAAGCCAGTGCTGTCCGTTTGAGTCGACTAACTTGAATACATAATGAGTAATGTCTCTGTCTGAATTAACTGGAAAAGAGACTTGCCACACCGTCAAGCGACCTTCAGTACCGACTTTGATCATATCAAGCAGATACTCTTCGTTATCCGGCTCATGCCTCAAGAGAACTCTATTCCAGTCATCACGTTCAGACATTATTGTTACGGTTAATACGCCATCTTTTTCATGGAAGTAATCAGAAGTTTGGGCATGAAAGATAAATGGTTTCATAGCGTTTCTCGAGCAATGTTCAATTTGCTTAAGATATGAAAAATTTCATTGACCACAATGAGAAAAATAACATCCGTTAAAGTAGATCACGTTTTGTAGATCCACTTTGTTTTCAGTAAGTCGATATCTCTCAAAATGAACAAATGAATTGCTCGTTTTTTATAGGGAGATCTAATTTAGAATTGTTATATCAACGACTAACTATCGCACGATCGATCACAGACTGAGGTACAGTCACGCCAAGCTTACGAGCAGCATCTAGGTTCACCACCAGCTGAGAACTCTGCGCAGTTTTGACACTCAACTTCCCTGGCTTCTGTCCGTTAAGAATTGCAGCCACATAATCCGCAGTTTGAATCCCAACATCATAATAATCTAGGCCTAAACCAGCAATCGCCCCCTTGCCCACATAAGACGTCGCTCCTGCAACCACAGGTGTGCCAGCTTGGTTTGCAGCGTCTATCAGCCCCTCCATACCGCTAGCAACCGTATTGTCGGTCAACGCATAGATAACATCAGATTTCTTCGCGACGGATTCGGTTTTTGCTTCTACATCATCGATAGTCAGCACTTTTTCAGTATGAAGTGTATACCCGAAGTCTCGGGTCGCCTTTCTCAATAACCCAACTAACGCAACGGCATTCGCTTCGGCAGGGTTATAAACGACACCGATTGAACTAGCCTCAGGAAGAAGCTCTTTGATCAAAGATACATGTTGGACGATTGGCGAGAGATCAGAAAGACCCGTGACATTTCGGCCCGGCTTATCTAACTGTTTGACAAGCCTTGCACCGACGGGGTCAGTTACTGCGGTAAACACAATTGGTATCGAGCGAGTTGCTGAAACCAAAGCTTGAGAAGTCGGTGTTGCGATACCAACGAGTACATGTGGGTTTTCACTGACCAAATCTCTGGCAATCTTTGCTGCCTGAGCCGGGTTGCCATCAGCCATTTCATAGGAAAATTCTAAGTTCTTACCGGGTTCAAAGCCTTTAGCTCTTAATCCTTCAAGAAGCCCTAAGCGCGTTGCATTCAAATCTGGATGATCGACAACTTGTGAAACCGATACCTTGGCAATATTTGCTGCCACGCTACTAGCCCACATCAACAGACAACCACTCAACGCAGCCGTTAATACTCTTCTTACAGAACCCATAATACTCCCTTCATCAAGCGCTCGTTGTTATTGCTCGATCTAGAGAGAACACAACATTAAATTCACTATTGATATTATTACCAGTAAGTTTTGATGACTTGAAGTGATATTTAACAAAAACACAACAAAGCTCGAATTATGCGTCAAAAGGCTGGTTGGGTTGAATCCGTAGGTAAGAAATGAAGTGAATAACAAGAGGCAAATGAAACGAACAGCAAAGAGTAAGATAAACAAAAAGTGTGATGGGAACGAATCTGAGAACATGCCATCAACTAAATATAGCTGTTCTCAGACGATAGAGAGCCGTGAGGTTTTCTTAGAACCAACGTTCCATTGAAGATTTGTCTAACTGACGGAATGCGCGATTCAAGATAATCGCCAATTCCTTATAACGAGGGCGCGACTTCATCGGTTCTAACGCAAAACCCGTTTCAGTGATCTTTTCATGCAATTCACGGTACCAAGATACTAGCGCCGGCGGAAGTTGTGTATTTGAGCGATTGCCCAACCACCACATGCCTTGAAGCGGCAAGCTGATTGCAAACAAAGCCATAACCACAGCCTGTGGCATCGCTTGGTAATTATTAAAGACCATTTGTGTAAGAACACTAATAGCGGCAATAGCAGGCATCACTTTCACGCCAAAACGCGTCGCTTTAATAATGCGCTGTTCTGGGAAGATCGCGTTTAACTCTTTTCGGACGGGCCAGAGATCCATGTACTTTTGGCCATCTTTTAAACTACTAGCTAAACCAACTCTATTGCTCATATGAGTCTCCCATTAAAAAAAGTTGAAACCATCAACTAAAAACACAAAAATTTGACGAAAAATAATATTCTTTCAAATTTTTTTGTTATATTTGCACAATATCGCTATTATTTGCAGACCTCAATCTCATTGTTGCCCTTATTTACAATTTAAGCAACTTTGGGAAGACTTCTGCAAGGAATGCACAAGCCTCTTTTTGATAAAGAGCGCTTTCACTTTATACGGAAATTAACGTTTTTTTGACCAAGGTTAGTACGCAAGCCTATGTGCTTCGACTATTCTTGAGATTAATTTTCATCCTTAACTGATTTCGATCAGAAAAATAAACAGGTAGTCATTAATGTCTAAGCTAGTTTTAGTTTTAAACTGTGGTAGTTCTTCTCTTAAATTCGCTGTTGTTGATGCAGAAACAGGTGCAGAGCACCTAACTGGTCTTGCTGAGTGTCTAGGTCTTCCAGAAGCTCGTATGAAGTGGAAACTTGATGGCAAGCATGAAGCACAACTAGGCGCGGGCGCAGCTCACGTAGAAGCACTATCTTTCATGGTAGAAACTATTCTTGCTTCTAAGCCTGAGCTTAAAGCTAACCTTGGCGCTATCGGTCACCGTATCGTACACGGTGGCGAGCAGTTCACTTCTTCTGCACTTATCACTGATGAAGTTCTTAAGGGTATTCAAGATGCTGCGACTTTCGCACCTCTTCACAACCCAGCTCACCTTATCGGTATCGAAGCAGCTCAACAGAACTTCCCTGGTCTACAAAACGTTGCTGTATTTGACACTGCGTTCCACCAAACAATGCCTTCTGAGTCTTACCTATACGCTCTACCGTACAACCTGTACAAAGAGCACGGCATCCGTCGTTACGGCATGCACGGTACTTCTCACCTATTCATCACTCGTGAAGTTGCAGGCCTACTAAACAAGCCAGTTGAAGAAGTTAACATCATCAACTGTCACCTAGGTAACGGCGCTTCTGTATGTGCTATCAAGAACGGTCAATCTGTAGATACTTCTATGGGTCTTACTCCTCTTGAAGGTCTTGTAATGGGTACTCGTTGTGGTGACCTAGATCCTGCGATCATCTTCCACCTACACGACGCTCTTGGTTACTCTGTTGAAGAAATCAACAACATGCTAACTAAAGAGTCTGGTCTTGCTGGTCTAACTGAAGTGACTTCTGACTGTCGTTTCGTTGAAGACAACTACGGTGAGAAAGAAGAAGCAACTCGTGCAATGGACGTGTTCTGTCACCGTCTAGCTAAGTACGTAGCTGGTTACACTGCAACTCTAGAAGGTCGTCTAGACGCAATCACTTTCACTGGCGGCATCGGCGAGAACTCTGGCCCAATCCGTGAAATGGTTCTTAACCGCCTAGGCATCTTCGGCATCGAAGTTGACGGTGAAGCTAACCTTAAAGCTCGTTTCGGCGGCGAAGGTACTATCACTACAGCTAACAGCCGTATCCCAGCAATGGTTATCTCTACTAACGAAGAGCTAGTAATTGCTGAAGACACTGCGAAACTAGCAGGTCTTTAATTGATTTTCCTGACTAGCTTCACTCGAAGCTAGTCAGTTTTTCATATCAAGAAAATGGGGCTCAACTTCTATTCCTACCCCAATTTAAATATCGGTAGGAATAGCAGTTGAGCTTTTTTTATTTCCAATAGTCAAAGGTGTTCGTCAATGTCACGTACTATTATGCTTATCCCTACAAGCGCTGGTGTTGGTCTTACTAGTGTTAGCATGGGTGTTCTTCGCGCTATGGAGCGTAAGGGCGTAAGTGTTTCTTTCTACAAGCCAATCGCTCAACCTCGCAGCGGTGGTGATCAACCGGATCTAACGTCTACTATTATCAGCGTAAACAGCGACATTAAGATTGGTGAACCAATCGCAATGACTAAAGCTGAAGCTTTGATCGGTAGCGAAAAAATGGACGTACTTCTTGAGTCTGTTGTTGAGCAATACAACAAGATCAACAAAGACGCAGAAGTAACGCTAATCGAAGGTCTAGTACCTACTCGTAAGCACCCATTTGCTAACCAAGTAAACGCGGAAATCGCGAAGACACTTGGCGCGGAGATCGTATTCGTTGCGACTCCTGGTACTGACAACCCTACGCAACTTAAAGAGCGTATCGAAGTAGCATGTTCTAACTTCGGCGGTACTAAGAACAAGAACATCAAAGGCGTAATCATCAACAAGCTTAACGCTCCTGTTGATGAAGCTGGCCGTACTCGCCCTGACCTATCTGAAATCTTCGACGATGCAGATACAGCTCAGCAAGCGAACCTTGAAGTAATGCAAATCTTCAACTCTAGCCCTATCCGTGTTCTTGGCTGTGTGCCATGGAGCATCGACCTAATCGCAACTCGTGCGGTTGATATGGCTAAACACCTTAACGCTGAAATCATCAACGAAGGTGAAATCGCAACTCGTCGTATTAAGAGCATCACTTTCTGTGCACGTTCTCTACCGCACATGATTGAGCACTTCAAACCAGGTTCACTGCTAGTAACTTCTGCAGACCGTCCTGACGTTATCGTTGCTGCGGCTCTTGCTGCGAAAAACGGTGTTGAGATTGGCGCAATCCTACTTACTGGCGGTTACGACATTCCAGAAAGCATTGCTAACCTTTGTGCACCAGCATTCGCTTCAGGTCTACCGATCTTCAAGGCTCAAGGTAACACTTGGCAGACGTCTCTTAACCTACAGAGCTTCAACCTAGAAGTTCCTGCAGACGATAAAGAGCGTATCGAGTTCGTTAACGATCACGTTGCAAGCCACATTGACGGCCCTTGGATTGATTCTCTATCTGAAGGTACTCAAGGTATCCGTCGTCTAAGCCCACCAGCATTCCGTTACCAGCTAACTGAATTTGCTCGTAAAGCAGCTAAGCGCATCGTACTTCCTGAAGGTGATGAGCCACGTACAGTTAAAGCTGCGGCTATCTGTGCTGAGCGCGGTATCGCAACGTGTGTACTTCTAGGTAACCCAGAAGAAATCCGTCGTGTTGCTGCACAGCAAGGTGTTGAGCTTGGCGCTGGCGTTGAGATCATCGATTCTGCATTAGTTCGCGAAAACTACGTAGCTCGTCTAGTAGAACTTCGTGGCGCTAAAGGTATGACTGAAGTTGTAGCTCGTGAGAAGCTAGAAGATTCTGTATTCCTCGGTACTATGATGCTTGAAGCTGGCGAAGTTGACGGCCTAGTTTCTGGTGCTGTTCACACTACGGCGAACACTATCGTTCCTCCGTTCCAGATCATCAAGACTGCTCCTGATGCTTCTATCGTATCTTCAATCTTCTTCATGCTTCTGCCTGATCAAGTTCTTGTATACGGTGACTGTGCGATCAACCCAGATCCAACAGCTGAACAGCTTGCTGAAATCGCTATCCAATCTGCAGATTCTGCTGCGGCATTCGGTATCGACCCACGCGTTGCTATGATCTCTTACTCTACAGGTGAATCTGGTAAGGGTGCAGACGTAGATAAAGTACGTGAAGCAACGAAGCTTGCTCAAGAGAAACGTCCTGATCTAGTGATCGACGGTCCTCTACAGTACGATGCTGCTATCATGGAAAACGTTGCTGCTTCTAAAGCACCAAACTCTCCAGTAGCTGGTAAAGCGACTGTATTCGTATTCCCAGACCTAAACACGGGTAACACGACTTACAAAGCTGTACAGCGTTCAGCAGATCTAGTATCTATCGGTCCAATGCTTCAAGGTATGCGCAAGCCAGTAAATGACTTGTCTCGTGGCGCTCTAGTAGACGACATCGTTTACACAGTAGCTCTAACGGCTATCCAAGCAGACCAAGCCGCTCAAGCTGAAGAAAAAGTAATTAACTAATTGCTGTTTCTACTATGCAAAACCCTCGCCACTCGCGAGGGTTTTTTATTTGTACTTATCTATTTTTTCAAATTAGACCTATACCACTTAACTAATATCATCTACTAAAAATACGTATATTAGAGATTTCTTTAAATTTAGTTGCTAGTATTTAGCGACTAATGACTCATCATGTAAATTATGCTGCCATCTATCAGTGCCCAAAAAAATCAAGTTCTTACCGTTGCGTGCGTGACACTCGGTGTTATCTCTCTTGGCTTAGCAGGCCTTAATTACCTTTATATAGGTGCGCATACTTTCGCAGCTATTGAATTGATTTTCTCACTGTTCTGCTTTTATGTACTTGTTGAAAGTAAGAAAAATATAATTAGAAGTTGGCACTACCCAAGCATCGCTGCATTTTTTACATTTATCATCATGTATGGATTGACCGTTACAAAGGTGTCCTCTGCTCTTATTTTGTGGACATTCTGTTTACCACTTTTGTATCACCTTTTTTTCAATCGCTATGTTGGCTCCCTTTTAACCTTGGCAGTTCTGGTTACATGCTTAACTGTCGTGAATCAAAACCACGTCCAAACAAATCCTTTTGCGTTTCTTAATTTTTCTCTGCCTTATATAACGGTATGGATCATTTCATTTGCTTATGAAGAAGTAAGAGAACGGGTTCAACATAACCTCCAAACTCTAGCACTCACGGACTCCCTAACCGAGGCCAAAAATCGACTGTGCCTATTACACGACGCGAGCCATGAGTTAGCCCACCTACATAACCTCTATTTGTTCCATTTCGACTTAGATCACTTTAAAAAAATAAACGATAGTTACGGACATAGTTGTGGAGATACGGTTCTCAAGTCTACATGTGAGGTGATTCAAGAAACAGCAGGCTCGGATAAACTGTATCGTGTTGGTGGTGAGGAGTTTTGTATTGTATTTGAAGCATCAGATGCAGACAGTGCTTTTCACTTCAGTGAGATGATTCGTAAATCTATTGAAAAGAACATAATTTACGACAACGAACACTCACTAAACGTGACGATTAGTGGAGGGTTAGTTCCTTTATCTCTTTCTGAACATAGCGTTGATACAGCGCTTCAACAAACTGATAAAGCACTATATCAAGCGAAATCAAATGGAAGAAATCAAGTGATATTAGCTTAACTCATCACGTCTATGCGGGGAATCTAAATCCAAGTTAGGCCCAACAGGGACAACTTGAGTTGGATTAATACCTGCGTGGCTGTAATAGTAGTGACGCTTAATATGATAAAAGTCGGTCGTTTCTTTGATGCCTTCGATCTGATACAGCTCTTTTAGGTAACCCTGGATATTTTCATAGTCCGCAATTCGCTGCTTGTTACACTTGAAGTGACCCACATACACTGCATCGAATCGGACCAAAGTGGTAAACAACCGCCAATCCGCCTCTGTAATCTCATTACCTGCCAGATAACGGTGCTCGCTAAGATGGGCATTCACTTTGTCTAACGCTTCAAATAACGCGTCATACGCTTCTTCATAAGCCTCTTGTGTTGTCGCAAAGCCGGTACGATAAACGCCGTTATTGATGTTCGGATAGATGTAGTCGTTCCATTCGTCAATCTTGCTCGCCAATTCCCATGGGTAGTAATCATCGGTGTTACCTGTTAACTCATTAAATTCTGAATTGAACATGCGGATGATTTCAGACGACTCATTGCTCACGATGGTGTTGGTTTTCTTATCCCATAAAACAGGAACCGTGACTCGACCTGAATAGTCCGGTTTGGCTTGGGTGTAGATTTGGTGCATGCGAGTGTGACCGAACAGAGGCTCAGGCAAACCCATTTGCCACCCTTCACTCATCATATCAGGGCAAACTACTGTCACATCGATGTGATCGGTTAGGTCTTTCAGTTCACGGAAGATCAGCGTGCGATGCGCCCACGGACAAGCTAACGATACGTATAGGTGGTAACGACCACTTTCTGGCTCAAATTGCGCTCCGGCTTTATTTTCAACCCAGTTGCGAAAGCCCGCATCCTCACGAACGAACTTACCACCGCTTTCTTTGGTGTCGTACCACACATCGTGCCAAACACCTTCAACTAACTTGCCCATATCCAAACCTCTGTGATGCTAACTTTTCTCTAGTATAAAAAAAGCCAACTTTTTCAAAACTACAAGAAGTTGGCTTAGTTGTTCGAATATTTTGATGAAGCTTGTTGAGCGAACCAATAAGCCTAAGACAAAAAAAGCGCGACTCTAATAACTAGTCGCGCTTAAGCCTGTCACAGGCTGAACCGTTTTAAATAGGCTCTAGACTTGTACGTGCAAGCAAGATACTGCGTGAACGTCATCGCCTTGAATCGTTGGCTTAGTTTGCGCACACGCCTCTGTTGCTTGCGGGCAACGAGTACGGAACACACAACCTGATGGCGGGTTGATTGGTGACGGTAGATCACCTTCCAGCATCTGAATGGTTTTGCTGCGCTCTAAGCGTGGGTCTGGAATTGGAACTGCAGACATCAACGCTTTGGTGTATGGGTGCTTAGGATCAGAGAACAATGCATCTGATTCGCCAAGTTCTACCGCGTTGCCCAAGTACATCACCAACACGCGGTCAGAAATGTGTTTAACAACCGACAAATCGTGTGCGATGAATACCAAAGACAAACCTAACTCTTTTTGTAATTCCTTCAAAAGGTTAACTACTTGAGCTTGGATAGATACATCCAATGCCGAAACAGGTTCATCACAGATGATCATCTTAGGTTTTAAGATAAGAGCACGTGCGATACCGATACGCTGACACTGACCACCAGAGAACTCGTGTGGGTAACGGTTGATTACGTTTGGTAGTAGACCAACCTTTGCCATCATCTCTTTAACTCGGTCCTTCACTTCCTGTTTAGAAAGTTCTGGGTAAAAAGTCTCTAGAGGCTCGGCAATGATGTCACCAACAGACATACGCGGGTTAAGCGATGCCAGTGGATCTTGGAAGATCATCTGAATCTCTTTACGAGTTTCACGACGCTGCACTTCCTGCATTTTAGTTAGGTCTTGGCCTAACCACATGACTTCGCCGTCTGTCGCTTCAACCAAACCAATGATTGCACGAGCAAATGTCGATTTACCACAACCAGACTCACCTACTACACCCAGCGTTTCCCCTTCGTAAAGGTGAATATCAACGCCATCAACGGCTTTCAGGTTTGACGGTTTTGCCCAAGGCCACGCTGATTTAGCTGCGATGCTAAAGTGAACTTTCAGGTCTTTAATATCTAATAATAACTGCTTATCTACACTCATTTTGTCCAAGTCTCCCAGTCAGAAAAACAAGCACGCTGACGGTCATTACCAAATGGCGTCAAAATAGGTGCTTCTTGCTTACAACGGTCCATTACACGATGACAACGGTCTTGGTAAGGACAGCCTGTTGGCAGGCGAAGTAAGTTTGGTGGATTACCTGGAATAGTCGGTAGAATTTCACCTTCTGTATCCAAACGAGGGATCGCTTTCAGTAGGCCTTCTGCGTATGGGTGGCTTGGCTCGTAGAAGATTTCATCAACCGTGCCGTACTCCATTGTACGACCAGCGTACATCACAAGTACCTTGTCACATGAACCTGCAACCACACCCAAATCGTGGGTGATCATGATGATTGCCGTGTTGAACTCATCTTTCAATTCGTTCAGCAATTCCATGATTTGCGCTTGAATAGTTACATCCAAAGCGGTTGTTGGTTCATCAGCGATAAGCAATTTAGGACGACACAATAGTGCCATTGCGATCATCACACGCTGACGCATACCGCCAGAAAATTCGTGTGGGTACATGGTGATACGCTTACGTGCTTCAGGGATTTTAACCGCTTCAAGCATGCGTACTGATTCTTCAAACGCCTCTGCTTTACCCATGCCTTTGTGCAGCATAAGTACTTCCATCAACTGATCACTTACTTTCATGTAAGGGTTCAATGATGTCATCGGATCTTGGAAGATCATCGCGATCTGTTCAGCACGAACTTTGTTCAGCTCTTTCTCTGGAAGGTTAAGAATCTCTTTACCTTCAAACTTCGCGCTACCCGAGATGATGCCGTTCTTAGCCAGCAGACCCATGATAGAGAATACAGTTTGTGATTTACCTGAACCTGACTCACCCACGATACCCAGCGTTTCGCCTTGGTTGAGTGAGAAGTTCAGATCGTTTACTGCGGTTACGATACCATCTTGCGTGGTAAATTCGACGCGCAGATCTTTGACATCTAATAAGCTCATTATTGCTTCCTTAATCTTTTATAGCTTTTAATTGCTATTTCTTTATCTGTCTTTTGGATCAAGCGCGTCGCGCAGACCATCACCTACGTAGTTAAAGCAGAACAGCGTAACTACCATGAATGCCGCAGGGAATGTTAGTTGCCAAATTGCAACTTCCATTGTTTGCGAACCTTCTTGAAGCAATGCGCCCCAGCTTGTCATAGGCTCTTGAACACCAAGACCAAGGAAAGATAAGAATGATTCTGTAAGGATCATGCTTGGAATAAGCAGCGTAGAGTAAACCGCTACGATACCCAGTACGTTTGGTACGATGTGACGTGTAATGATCTTCCATTTGCTCACACCACATACGTGTGCTGCTTCAATGAACTCTTTACTACGTAAGCTCAGCGTTTGACCACGTACAATACGCGCCATATCGAGCCAAGCAATCGCACCAATAGCAACGAAGATAAGGATGATGTTACGACCAAAGAATGTTACTAGAACAATAACTAGGAACATGAATGGAACCGCGTACAAGATCTCTAGGATACGCATCATCACTCGGTCAGTACGACCACCGATGAAGCCAGAAGCTGCACCGTAAAGCGTACCAATAAGTACCGCTACGAATGCACCCATCACACCAACCATTAGTGAGATACGGCCACCGATAAGCGTACGAACGTACAAGTCACGGCCTAAACTATCAGTACCAAACCAATGATCCGCGTTTGGACCCACGTGCATTGCGTACCAGTCAGTATCATCATAAGTGTACTGAGCTAGCATCGGTAAGAAGATAACTGCCAGTACCATAATAGTAAGGATGAACAGGCTGACCATCGCAGCTTTGTTACGCATGAAACGAATGCGTGCATCCTGCCACAAACTACGACCTTCAATCTCTAAACTCTCAGAGAACTTTTCGATCGCTTCTAAATTTTCTTTTTCTTCAACATAACCAGTCCCTGTTAGTAGCGAATTTTCGGGTCAATCAGCGCTAGCAAAATATCAACGATTGCGTTGAACAAGATGAATAGGAAACCAATCAAGATGGTTACACCCATTACTAGCGAGTAGTCACGGTTAAACGCGGCGTTAACAAACAGCTTACCGATACCTGGTAGGCCGAAGATGGTTTCAACCACAACTGATCCTGTGATGATACCTACGAACGCAGGCCCCATGTAAGAAACAACAGGCAGCATTGCTGGCTTAAGTGCATGTTTTAGAATGATATAACGGTAGCTTAGACCTTTTGCACGTGCAGTTCGGATAAAGTTACTGTTTAGCGTTTCAATCATGCTACCGCGAGTAATACGAGCAAAGGTTGCTACGTAAAGAAGAGACATCGCGATAACAGGCAGCACGATGTACATGAATGTACCGCCATGCCAGCCACCTGCTGGGAATATGTTCCAGTGCAGGGAGAAAAGGTAAATAAGCGCCGGTGCCAACACGAAGGATGGCATCACCACCCCGAGCATGGCGGTCGACATTATGGTGTAGTCGACCCAGGTATTGTGCTTCAAGGCAGCAATCGTCCCGACGGTGACCCCCATCAATAGTGTGAAGATAAAGGCAACGAAACCTACCTTCGCAGATACTGGAAGTGCAACCGCGATCAGCTCATTTACTGTGTAATCTTGGTATTTAAACGAGGGACCGAAGTCACCTTGTAAGATATTTGTCAAATACGTGGTGTATTGTTCAAATACTGGTTTATCTAAGCCATATTTAGCTTCGATGTTAGCCATAACTTCTGGCGGTAATGGACGTTCGCTTGAAAACGGGTTACCCGGTGCGAAACGCATGAGAAAGAAAGATATAGTGATCAACACCAACATGGTTGGAATCGCTTCAAATATCCTTTTCATAATGAATTTAAGCATAAACTCACTCTTTCAGTCTGTGACAATTAAAATTAGAAAGACGCTACATGCGCGCCCTGCGCATGTAGTGCCTGTATCGTTATAGTTATATTAACTTTTTAGAATCGAAGCTTATTATTGAGCTTTGATGTATAGGTCTTTCGAGAAGATCTTGTCTTCCGCGTTGTTGATTGGGAAACCACCAACATGCGGGTTAAGTAGACGAGATTTAACGTATTGGTAGATAGGAGCGATTGGCATGTCGTTTGCCATTAGCGCCTCAGCTTCTAGGTAAAGTGCTTTACGCTCTTCTTCTGAAGTTGAGTTAAGTGCTTTATCGATGATCTGGTCGTAAGCCGCGCTGTCGTAGTGAACACCACCGGTAGTGTTGTTACTCTTCATTAGCGTTAGGAACGAAGACGCTTCATTGTAGTCACCACACCAACCAGCACGTGCTACTTCGAAGTCACCAGAATCTTTAGAAGATAGGTACGTTTTCCACTCTTGGTTCTCAAGTGTTACAGAAAGACCCAGTGTTTTCTTCCACATAGAACCTAGCGCTACAGCAATCTTCTTGTGGTTCTCTGAAGTGTTGTAAAGTAGGTTGAATTTAAGTGGGTTGTCTTTACCGTAGCCCGCTTCTTCAAGAAGACGTTCCGCTTCAGCGTTACGCTCTTTCTGAGACATCTTGCCGTAAGCAGGTAGCTCAGGATCAGAAGCCAGCTGTGATTTCAGGCGTTAGGAAATACGCAGGTTTTTGACCTTGCGCTAGGATCGCACCTGTTACGATATCACGGTCGATTGCGTAAGAGATTGCTTGACGAACTCGAACATCATCAAATGGTGCTTTCTTCGTGTTGAAGATGTAGTAGTAAGTACATAGGTTACCCGCTACAGATACATCTTCCGCGTATTCTTTTTGAAGGCGCTTGAAGTGCTCAGTTGGAAGTTCGTTTGTGAAGTCGATTTCACCAGATAGGAAGCGGTTCATTTCCGCTACTTGGTTTTCGATTGGCAAGAAGGTTACTTTGTTTAGAACCGTCTTATCGTTGTTCCAGTATTGGTCGTTACGTTTTAGAACTAAACGCTCATTAACAACCCATTTATCAACAGAGAATGCTCCGTTGCCAACAAAGTTTTCAGGCTTAGTCCACTGATCGCCGTATTTTTCAACAGTCGCTTGGTGTACTGGCTTCATTGTTGTGTGGCCCATCATCATTACGAAGTATGGTACCGCTGTTTCTAATTCAACAACAAGAGTGTTTGCATCTACAGCTTTAACGCCTAGCTCGCTCTTGTCTTTCTTGCCCGCTACGATGTCCTTCGCATTCGCCATCTTGGTATATTCCATGTACCAAGCGTATGGAGAAGCCGTTGCAGGATCGACTGCACGTTGCCAGCTGTATACGAAATCTTCAGCTGTTACAGGATCGCCGTTAGACCATTTTGCATCTTTACGTAGGTGGAAAGTGAATGTTTTGTTGTCTGTCGTTTCCCAGCTTTCAGCAACACCAGGGATAGTATTACCGTCGCCGTCTTGGTTCACTAGACCTTCTAGAAGATCACGAATTACGTGAGATTCTGGTACACCTTGAGATTTGTGTGGGTCGATAGTCGCAACTTCAGTACCGTTACCGCGAACAAGTTCTTGAACTTTTGCTAATTCTGTACCTGCTGGAACTTCAGCAGCGATAGAAAGAGTAGACGTGGCAGCCACTGCCAAACCAGCACCTAGAAGAAGGGACTGAGTGATTTTATTCTTGTACATTTAATAAACTCCAAGTTTTCCGTATTGCATCCATGACTTCTTTGCTAGGTTCACTGAACGGCAGTGATTTAGATTTATTTAGCTCAAAATTTAAGCATAAAAATCTAAAACCTTACAAAGATTGAGGCACACACTATCAACCATTGAAGTAATTTGCCATAAACAAGTCGCAAAAAATCGGATAATTCTCCGAATTACTTAAGGTAATAGTGTAAATCTCTAATAAAAACCTAATGAATAGTGAGTTACACATAAGGATTAATTAAAAAACAGCCTTTAGTGTTGATGTATCTGTATTGATACTTTTTTTTAGCATCTTATGCTAGAACACCGCCAGCAAATTAACATTAATGCCACATGAAATCTAATTGCACATCACATATCCCCTAAATAGACTCCACTATTTGTGAGGGTTATCACTTTATACAAAACAGCATAATGCACTGCACCAAAACGGAAAATTCGATGCACTAATTCAGACAAAACTGATGGTTGAATTTATATGCAACAGCAGTGATTAACAATTTATTGAAGCGCTGGATGTTTATAAATTAATTGGTGGCGGGTACAAAAAAACCGACCTAAGTGGTCGGCTTTTGACTGTCTCATATATAAATGAGTAAATGTTGAAGCAACATCACTTTAAGAGAAATTACTTCTCCCAGCGCTCTGCTGCTTTTGCATCTGAATCGCGAGAATCGACCCAACGAGTCGCCTCGGTGGTACGTTCTTTTTTCCAAAACGGCGCTTTGGTTTTCAGGAAGTCCATAACAAACTCACAAGCTTCAAAGGCAGCACCTCGGTGCGCACTTGATACACCAACGTAAACAATCTGGTCACCGATATCTAAGTCACCAACTCGGTGAATCACTCGCATCTTCTGGATAGGCCAGCGCGCTTCAGCTTGATCACAGATCTCGCTCAACGACTTTTCTGTCATACCCGGGTAGTGCTCAAGAGACAAACCAATCACGTTATCGCCGAGGTTCATGTCGCGAACTTTACCTACGAACGCCACAATCGCTCCGGCAGCTGTACCTTGAGCCAAGTAGCCGTATTCGTCGCCTACAGAGAAATCCTCTGCTGTCACTAATACTCTTGGATCCATGCTTAGCCTCCAGTGACAGGTGGGAAGAAAGCCACTTCGTCGCCGTCTTTCACTTCAGTCGTCAAAGGTACGATTGATTGGTTAAGCGCAGCTAGAAGCTTGCCCTCTTCCAAAGCGATATCCCATTTGCCTTCTTGTGCTACAAGGTGGCTGCGAATCGCTTCAATCGTCTTGAACTGTGCATCAACTTCAACGCTGTCCACACCAACAAGTTCACGAGTTTGAGCAAAGAAAAGAACTGTAATCATGATTCCACCTTAAAGTGACCAGATTTACCACCCGTCTTCTCTAACAGGCGTACATTCTCGATAACAATGTCTTTCTGAACAGCTTTACACATATCGTAAATCGTTAACGCAGCAACAGAAGCAGCCGTTAGCGCTTCCATTTCTACGCCAGTCTTACCAGCAAGCTTACAAACAGATTCGATGCGAACCTTGTTTTCAGACTCGATAGCTTCAAGCTGCACTTCTACTTTGGTTAATAGTAGAGGGTGACACAGTGGAATCAGATCCCACGTCTTTTTAGCCGCTTGAATACCAGCAATACGTGCCGTTGCGAAAACATCACCTTTATGGTGGCTACCAGAAACAATCAGCTCTAGTGTTTCAGCAGACATTTTTACGAAAGCTTCCGCTCTCGCTTCACGTACTGTCTCAGCTTTAGCCGATACATCGACCATGTTTGCTTCACCAGACGCGTTAATGTGTGTAAATTGGCTCATGCTCAAACCGCCTTATACAGAAAGATGTGGCATGAAGTTGCAAGGACGGTGGCTAGCATCCATCTGTTGCTTGATGATCTTAGTCCAACCCGTGCGGCAAGCACCTGTAGAGCCTGGCATCGCAAAGATTACTGTGTGGTTAGCAAAGCCCGCAATCGCACGAGATTGAATGGTCGATGTACCGATCTCTTCGTAAGATACTTGACGGAATAGCTCACCAAAGCCTTCTACTTCTTTGTCGAATAGTGGCTTAAGCGCTTCAGGCGTGCTGTCACGAGAAGTGAAGCCCGTACCGCCAGTGATCATGATCGCTTGTACACTTTCATCAGCGATCCACTTAGATACGATCGCACGGATCTTGTACATGTCGTCGATAACGATTTGCTTATCAACAACGTTGTGACCCGCTTCTTTAGCATGTTCAGCTAGGTAACCACCTGACGTGTCATTTTCTTCTGTACGCGTATCTGAAACCGTTAGTACTGCGATGTTTGCTGCTTGGAATTTGCTTTCTGCGTGACCCATTTGTTCACCTATATAAATTTTTCAATTATTAGACTGATTCGCCCAGCCTAATGAAGCTGAGCGATAAAATGCTTTAGAGTGTATAGCGGGTTAACCGCCGATTGACGCCAAGTTTGGAGTCATGCCGCTGTTGCCATCATGTAAGAAGTGGCTAACGGACTTGGTTTGAAGCTGAGCCTGAATTCGATCAATGAGCTCTTGCTCTTGTTGATCTTCTTGAATCAGATCTCTCAGTTCAACACCGTGGTCGCCAAACAGACATAGGTGAAGTTTACCTGTCGCAGACACGCGCAGGCGGTTACAACTCTCACAAAAGTCTTTCTCGTAAGGCATGATCAAACCAATTTCACCCTTGTAGTCTGGGTGGACAAACACTTGTGCAGGGCCATCATTAGCGGCTTTGACTTTTAGTAGCCAACCGTTAGCAATAAGCTGATTGCGAATCGCAACGCCCGATACATGGTGTTTATCAAACAACTCGTCCATCTCGCCGGTTTTCATCAGCTCGATAAAACGTAATTGAATAGGTTTGTCTTTGATCCAATTAAGGAAGGCTGGTAATTCCTGACTGTTGAGGTCTTTCATCAATACAACGTTGACTTTGACTTGTTCATAGCCAACCTCAAACGCTTTATCAATACCTCGCATAACCTCGGTAAACTTATTCTCACCAGTGATCTGATGGAACATACGTGAATCTAAGCTATCCACGCTCACGTTTATATGGGTTAAACCAGCATCACGCCACTGCCCTACTTGTTTCTCCATGCGATAGCCGTTCGTTGTCGTGGCTACTTTTTCGATGCCTGGAGTAGAAGCAACGGTATGTATGATTTCAGGAAAGTCTTTACGCAGACTCGGCTCTCCACCTGTAATGCGGATCTTTGAGGTACCACAATCTGCAAACGCTTTTACAACGCGTTTGATCTCTGGAACACTTAAAAAAGACGAGTTTTTTTGCCCTGATGGTTTATAACCATCCGGCAAGCAGTAAGTACATTTAAAGTTACAGACGTCTGTAACCGACAAGCGCAAGTAATAAAACTTGCGATGGAATCTATCTTCGAATTGTTGCGCCACGGAACACCTTTCCAAACACGGGAGGCATAATCATTTCCAATTAAGCCCTTGTGACAACATGTCACTGGCTCTTGATGCGTATCGGTACAGCAAATACCACTGTGCGACTTAGCATGCGAGAGCTCGGAGTTATGGCAACCGCACGTTATATTCACACGTGCAGTAGCTGAGTAATAAAATACTTAATATTTGTACGTGAATCTAGCTCTGATGGTAAAAAACGGGTCACATCGGCAAAAAAAACGTATCAAACGCTCAAAATAACTCTTGTTGAGTATATAGCGAGGAGCATTTAACCTAAATTATAGTAGGTAATAATCTAACAAGAACAAAAAATGAATATTTACTCTTCAAAGAAAGTCGTAGCAATCGGTGGAGGCCATGGCTTAGGTCGTATGCTTGCTGCATTAAAAGACTTTGGTAACAACGCAACCGGCATTGTTGCAACAACGGATAATGGCGGTTCAACCGGACGAATTCGAGACTGCCAAGGTGGTATCGCTTGGGGAGATACACGCAACTGTATCAACCAATTGATCACTGAACCTTCAATCAGTTCGATGATGTTTGAATACCGCTTTCGCGGCCAAGGCGAACTCGATGGTCATAACCTAGGTAACCTGATGCTCACTGCGTTAGACAACCTCTCGGTTCGTCCATTGGAAGCAATTAACCTAATTCGAAATATGCTTAAGGTCGACGTTAATATCGTGCCGATGACTGAGCACCCTTCAGACCTGACCGCTCTTTCAATGGACGGCCGTTGGGTCACTGGAGAGACCAACGTTGATGACATGACAGAAAAACTGCGCATGATGGACTTATCGCCGGAGGTGCCCGCAACTAGAGAAGCAGTAACAGCCGTTGAACAAGCAGACTGTATCGTTCTTGGGCCTGGAAGCTTTCTAACCAGTGTTATGCCTCCGCTCTTATTACCAGAGATCGGCAAAGCAATTGCTGAAAACAGGAACGCCAAGGTTATTTTCGTGGAAAACCTTTCGCCAGAACATGGTCCAGCAGGCAAGATGACACTTCAGGAACAATTGGAATGGTGCGAACGGACCTGTAAGGCAAGAAAGATAGACATTGTGTTAGGCAATGTGCCACACCCTGAACTTGAAGGGTTATGGAATTGCGTGACCACTGATCTTGCCTCACCAAATCGAGATTGGCGACACGACCGTGTAAAACTCCAACAAGCGATTAGGGAGCAGTTGGTTTAACTTGATTAGCTGAATCTGATTGCCAACCCCCAACAAACACAAAAAGGAGCCTCATGCTCCTTTTTTAATATATGTAATACCCTACCGCTTTAGATATCTGCCATCAACTGCTGGTATTCTTGGTAGGTGGATAACAGCAGTTTCTGCATATCTTGAAAGTCAACCTCAGTGACAGGCAGCGCTTGCTTCACTTTCGTATCCAAGCAAATCGCAAAACTACACAAAGAGTCCGCGCCAAAACTCGCGGCGCTGCTCTTAAGTGCATGACTGATATCAGCCAAGTACTTAGAAGTATCCGACTCCTTATTTATCTCTAGGTGTTCGTAGTAGCCTTTCAACTCACCTAAAAAGATCTCCAGTAAAACAGGAACATTCTCTTGCCCTATTTCACTGGCAAGCTCATCAACTTTTTGCTGATTTAATACTTTCGTCATTATGATTTTCTTATTGTTTGGTGATTACTGCTTCGCATTCCACGTTTGTAACTTGCGGTATATGGTCGAAGGACTCACATCTAGGAAACCTGCTGCTCGTGGAATGTTACCGTCACACGCTTTAATGGCCTGTTCGATAGCCGTCTTCTCAGTGATCCACAATGGGAAAATATCTTTTACCGTGATGTCTTCGTTCTGCTTCTCTTTCAAGCGCAGACTGTTTTCAATCGGCTGGTTCAATGGTGGCGGGAGCATGCTAAGAGTAATCTCTTTGCCATTATTCAATACCACCACGTTCCGTAATACGTTTTGTAGTTGACGCACATTCCCAGGCCACTCATATTGATTAAAGCGATCAAGAACTTCCTGAGCAAAACGAACAAACGCCTTCCCCTCCTCGACCGACATATAGCCTAGTAACGAGTAAGCAATCTCGATAACATCTTCACCACGCTCGCGCAATGGTGGCAAGTGCAGTGGAATCACGTATAAACGATAATATAAATCTTCTCTAAAGCGACCTTCTTGTACTTCTTTCCAAGGGTCACGGTTGGTCGCACAAACAAAACGAACGTCCACACTCTTCATCTTCGAAGAGCCTACTTTTTGGAAAGTACCAGTTTGGATAAAACGCAGCAGCTTAGTTTGCAGTTCAAGGTCCATTTCACACAGTTCATCGAGAAACAGTGTTCCGCCATCAGCAAGCTCAGCAGCCCCTTGGCGATCAGTTGCCGCGCCCGTAAAGGCACCTTTCACATGGCCAAACAGCTCACTTTCAATCAGATCTTTAGGGATAGCGGCACAGTTAATCGCGATAAACGGCTTATCTCCACGCTTACTCGCAGCGTGAATAGCTTCTGCACATACCTCTTTACCCGTACCACTTTCACCCGTAATGAAAATACTCGCCTTACTTGATGCAGCAGAATCGATAGTTCGATAAACCTGCTGCATGGTCTGGCTGCTGCCGATGAAGCCTTGGTAATTTTGGTTTCCCGGGTGTTCCGAGCTGTTTTTAAGCTTGGTAGCTTTGCGGATCGCATTGTTCACCGTAATACGGAGTCGGTCTGCTTCACACGGTTTGATAAGGAAATCTTGAGAACCATGACGCATCGCTTCTACCGCAGTATCGATAGAGCCATGAGCCGTCATGAAGATAACCGGAACTTCAGGATACTTTTGTTTTACAGCAAATAGCACGTCCATACCCGTCATATCAGGCAGACGTAGATCTAATAAAATAAGGTCTGGGATTCGATGATTCAAACTCTCGATTGCATCGCGGCCAGTGCCGACAATGTTGATATCAATTTCGAGCGGTGTAAGATACGAGCGATATAAAGCTGCTACCGAAGCGGTATCCTCTACCATCAACAAATACTTCGATTTGTTATCTAGCGTTTTTGATTGCATATCCTAGCCATTTATATTTTGCATTTCTTATTATAGTCGCATTCCGCTTTGCATTATGCAAATTAGCCACAATATTTGTAGTGTGTTTTTTTACTTACTTCAAACAATCAATGTTTTATCTATATGGCACGAACGATGCAGTAGTGTAAATGACCTTCGGGTCACCTAGCCAACTGACGTTGTTAGTGAACCGAGTGTTCACAAACGTAAGCCAGTAGAACATTTACTACTGGCTGTTTTTTTGTCTGAAACACTCTCAGCTTTTGTCTTGAGGGGATCAACTTCTTGAGTAAAACGCGAGATTAGCTATTAGTAATAAATTGCTCTCTTAGCTGCTCAATTTCATCACGTTTCTGTGCCGCTAATTCAAATTCCAGGTTCTGAGCATGCTGATACATCGCTGCTTCTAGCTTACTGATCTCTTTATCAAGCTGTTGCGGCGTAAGCACGGCATAACTTTCTGAAGACTCAGCCACTTTAGATAGTGGGACTTGCTTAGATTGACGCTGCTGTTTCGACTTGGTGATATCACCCAGCTCCATAATGTCTTTGATATTACGTTTCAGCGCTTGCGGCGTGATGCCTTGCTCTTGGTTGTAGGCCTGCTGTTTCTCACGACGACGATCTGTTTCATCAATCGCTTTTCTCATCGACTTAGTAATCGAGTCACCATATAAGATCGCCTTACCTTCAAGGTTACGCGCGGCACGACCAATGGTTTGGATCAGAGAGCGCTCAGAACGCAAGAAGCCCTCTTTGTCTGCATCAAGAATCGCCACCAGCGACACTTCCGGCATATCCAAGCCTTCGCGAAGTAAGTTAATGCCCACTAACACGTCGAACTCGCCCAAACGTAGGTCTCGAATGATCTCGACACGCTCAACCGTATCAATATCCGAGTGCAAGTAACGCACTTTAACGCCGTGCTCACTTAGATATTCGGTTAAGTCTTCCGCCATTCTCTTAGTCAATGTTGTGACCAACACGCGTTCTTCTTTCACTGAACGGATTCTGATCTCAGACAGCAAGTCATCAACCTGAGTCGCGACGGGTCTTACTTCAATGATCGGGTCTAACAGGCCAGTAGGACGAACGACTTGATCAGCAATCTCGCCATCTGATTTTTCAATCTCGTAATTACCCGGCGTTGCCGACACAAAAATCGTTTGTGGAGCTATAGACTCGAACTCTTCAAACTTCATTGGGCGGTTATCTAACGCTGAAGGCAGTCTAAAGCCAAATTCGACCAAGGTTTCTTTACGAGAGCGGTCACCTTTATACATAGCGCCTATTTGCGGCACAGTCACGTGTGACTCATCGATAATCAGCAGACCATCATCAGGTAAGTAATCAAATAATGTCGGAGGCGCTTCACCTTCCGCACGGCCACTCAAATATCGTGAATAGTTTTCGATACCAGAGCAGAAACCAAGCTCCGTCATCATCTCGATATCAAACTGAGTTCTCTGAGAAATACGTTGCTCTTCCAAAAGCTTGTTGTTGTCTTTTAAGTATTGAGCACGATCGCGCAGTTCATCCTTGATATTCTCAATCGCCTCAAGGATTTTCTCTCTTGGCGTTACATAGTGAGTTTTCGGATAAACGGTAAAGCGCGGCAAGTCTCTTTGCTTCACCGCACCAGTCAAGGGATCAAAAATACTGATGCAATCTACTTCGTCATCGAACATTTCAATTCGAACTGCATCTTGGTCAGATTCAGCAGGAAAAATATCAATCACTTCACCACGAACACGAAACTGACCACGTTCAAACGCGACGTCATTTCTCGAATATTGTAGCTCAGCCAAGCGGCGTAAGATGTCTCGCTGATCCATCACCTCGCCACGGCTTAAATGAAGCATCATCTTCAAATAAGATTTAGGATCACCAAGACCGTAGATAGCAGATACCGAAGCCACAATGATGGCATCTTTTCGTTCTAGTAAGGCCTTGGTTGCCGAAAGCCTCATCTGTTCAATATGAGCGTTCACAGACGCATCTTTCTCGATGAATGTGTCTGTGGTCGGAACGTAAGCTTCTGGTTGGTAGTAATCGTAGTAAGAAACGAAGTACTCGACGGCATTATTTGGAAAAAAAGATTTCATCTCGCCATAAAGCTGAGCAGCCAACGTCTTGTTCGGCGCTAACAGAATGGCAGGTCTTTGCGATTGGGAAATGACATTAGCGAGAGTAAAGGTTTTACCTGAGCCCGTTACCCCTAATAGAGTTTGATGTGCCAAACCAGAATCTAATCCATCTAGTAATCTGGTTATCGCTGTCGGCTGGTCACCGGACGGGCTGTAGTCCGATACCAAATCAAAGAGTTTGCTCATAGGTTGCCATTTCCATACTGTGTTTTTAATCAGGTCATTGTCACTCTATGAGCCATCTCGTTGCAACTATTATCTAGAGAAATGCGCCTTAAGATTGAATATCAGTGATAGCTTTTATTTTTAGAACTTGGTATTATCCGTGCCCCTGCAAAGTTTCCTCAGCTAAATTACTCGAATTTTAATCCACTACTTTTCCCCAAAAAATCTAAAAATACCTCTTGTTTTACTGTTCGCTTTATAATCTACAAAAGTTATACAACCGTGATATTTTGGTACTATTCTTTTAAATACATCACGTTAGCTATAATTTTTGCATTTTCAGATTTACCTCAATTATTGTTGTTAAAGTTTCGCACACACACTTATCCACAATTTTGGTGGATAACTAAAGCAAAGCTAAATCCGATAAGGCGTCCAAGAAAGTAAAGTTTTTTATCTTATTTTTTTCTGCTATTTTTTGTTGACAGAAAATAGGTCTCTTATTAGAATTCGCGTCGCTAACAAGCAATTCCCCTTTAGTTCAGTTGGTAGAACGGCGGACTGTTAATCCGTATGTCGCAAGTTCAAGTCTTGCAAGGGGAGCCAAATTCAGAAAAAAGCCCAATCGAAAGATTGGGCTTTTTTCGTATGTAACTGCGACTAACTTGTTCCAAGTTAATGTCACACCCGAATCGTCGGACCGTCCCACCCGCCCGGGTCAAGTCTCGACAAGGGGGCCAAATTTTAAGAAGCCGCATCACTTGATGCGGCTTTTTGCGTTTTGAAGCGACTGGTTTGTACCAAACCTATGTCTCAGCCGAAGCATTGGCCTGCACTAAGCTCTGTGTTCTAGGGCGATCAAAAAAGCCACGAACGAATCCGTGGCTCACTTAACTTTTGAGACTACAAACTACCCGAGAAGTAATGGGTTATCCCGTAAAATCCATTTATATTGCATTACAGGTGACGAGCGATAGTGTCCATCAGCACTGCAGCTACCTTATCATTGCCAGCTTTGTCGCCTTTGCTGTAGGTATTGATTTGACGCTTCGATGAGTCGTGGATATTGGTTATAGCCACTACTTCTCTCTCGATACCAAACCCAACTAACTCGATCATCAACTCTTTATTTTTAAATGAGTCGCCAACGATCACGATAGAGTTAAAATCTTTCAGTAGCTCTTTAGTCAGATCTTCAACTTGAACATCATTACTATTAATAAAAAAGATATCCGCAGACTTCCCAGAGCTTCGCTCTCCAGCAGACTTCAGTTGGATTTGCTGCATCTCATTGAACACACCATTATCTTGCGTTCCAATGGTAGATAGGCTCGCAGCATTAGAAGCCAAAGACAATAGCAGTGTACTAGCAAAAATAGTACTTTTAACAAAATTCATTCTCTTTACCCTCTAATAACTAAAGAATTGTTTCTTTCATGATGCGGAACGTTTGACCTTTATCGTCAATAGTGCAATCGGTATCGATCGTAATGCCGTAGTTAGAATCTCTTTGGTATAAAGTTGACTCATTCTCATTAATTGACCAACTACTGCCATACATATTGAGATAGGCGCGCGAAACCGTCACCGCATTACCGAATACCAGTTTTTGATCACGACAAGTATTCCAATCAGCAGTGTAGTTTTCTTGCCACGTCTCATAGCTCTTTAGATCGTAAACTCGGTACAGGTCTTCACCCCAAATTTCAGCAGCATTCTTTACATGCCAAAATTCTGCAGATGGAGCATCTCTGTAATACCCAGCTTCTCCCACAGCTTTTGTATTAATAGTCTGGACAACCGAGTGGCCGATATCATTGCCTTCATCAACCGAGGTGTAATTCAACATACTGTGTGTCTGACTCGATTCTTTGGTTTGGCTAAAACCAAAACCCACTCCGAGACCAGCAGACGGACCATCTGATTTGCTCGCTTCAAAAGAGCCAGTAATATCAAAGCTATAAGACGTACTTTCAGCTAACGAAATCTCTTTGTTCACATTACTCGAACTTGGAAAGCTTTGCTGGTTCACAAACAGATTTCCATATCGGCTTTGAGGGAGACAATAATCGTTGTTTTTATCGTTTTCACATTCTTCAGACAAGTATTTCCAAGTCAGCCTTGATTGCTCTTCCGCATTATTGGGCGCCTCATTAACGGCTTTCTTGTGAGCCCAATTGTAGACATTTTCACCTGACATGAAATTAAATTGAGAATTTCCATGGAAGATCTGACCTAAGTATCCTTCTTGGTAATAAAAGTGCGGAGCAACTTTCTCATCTTCCCACTCGAAAAAATAGCCTCCGTCGGCAAGGGTTTGACGCGTTACATTCATACTGCCGTCAACCGCCATAATATAGTTAGTCTTATTTGACTGAGAAAACATCAACAAATCGATGGTACGTGCGACATCAACCTGTTCATGAATTTTGTACTTCTCCTTACCATAGCTATAAGCACCATTCTGAGAAGTGATAATAAATTGCTCTTCAATTTGGCCATCTTCTATTCTTGCATGCTGACAGAGGTTCGCAATTTTTCCAGGTAAACCCTGCTGATCTAGATGATTATTAATGTATTCTACTTTGGCATTAAAGATATCACAGGCTGTTGCCGGATCATCGTACGCAACATACTCATCAGCCCCTGTGAAGTAGGCATCATCAATCCCAGGGATAGGAGATGCATTAGCATAGCCAGATAACATAGAGACTGTTATCAAGCTTAAACTGAAGCGTTTTAATTTCATCACTCGTTCCTTTTAACTACATTTGCACCAATATCGATGCCTTTTAAAATTAGCGAGTCAAAAGAATATATTCACAATTAAATTGTGATAAAAAAATCTATTTTATTGTTGAATATTCCTGAGTAATAATTAATTTGTTATTGAATACTTTATATCTCACAGGAAGAGTTAAAATCAGTAATTCCATATTCTTTGTCCTTAAACCTTCGATAGCAATGGGAAATAAGCCGACCTTGTTCTGTCCGAAATGAAAGACCGGAGTGTCCTATGTTAATTCTCTTTCGCCATACTAGTAGGTCTTCTAGCGAATCGATCTTCTCTATTTGAATTTGTATTTTTTCAAAGTATCCATCAAAGTTCATAATTAAATATCTTACTAAAGCCAAAACCTTTCCAACTAGTTTCTATAATTCAAGTCTTTATGAAAACCAATTTTCAACACACTATGATTCTCGAAAATTCAATCAATCATTAACTGACCAATCGATAATTAAGTACATTGTTTTTATATTGTAAAAAGCCACATTAATGTGGCTTTTATTTTAACGATAGTGGCAGCAGAAGAGCAGAGCCGACTAACCGCACTACCCTCCACCATCGCTGAACACACTCTAATGTTTGACTATTTACAATAAACCAAACAAGTCAAATAGTACTGAAAATCAAGTAATTTCAAGAAAAATCAATATTTAGAATATGTTCATTTATGAGTTATATTCGATTCCCAGTCAGAGAATTCAAAGTTATCCATCTCAATAATGAACAGCCCATTTTCGCTAACTGGCAGCTCCTTAGTCGCTTTGATGTACGTATTTATAGGCTCAAGATATTTGTCCGCTGATGTCCACAAATGATGCGCATGATCATAAATATATACGACATCACCATTCTGGATGCAGCTTTCGGATTCTGTTAGGCGGCTTATCTTCATGAAGTCAGAAGAGTCGTGATCTTCGGTGTAATACGTATTACTACTATAGGTCCAGTAGTAATCTTTATAATCATCTTTTCTTGAGATCTGTACATAGTCATGGTCGTGAATACAAGTACCATTATATGGATGCCAGTTGTCTAACTTAAACTTAGCGTTGGATTGCTCTCCATCGCGACCGTAGGTAAGCCAGCCATTAGGCACATTTGGATCCGCGTAAACATATTCACCAGTCGATCGATGCTTTAGCCTGATTGAGTTATATGGCTTATTGATTGGACGCACGCTATGAATTGGCGTGCTTTCATCTGCATACTCAAACGCAGCGACAGGGAAATGATCTGAATACTCATAAAAGTAATACGGCTCCTGTGTGCCAGGTAGAACAACTCTATCCGATACTATATCTAACACTTGGTTGTGCCAGTTCTTGGGTTGCTTGTGACTACGCTCGACCAGAACATAGTCAAGTAATTGCCCTTTTAGATCAGAATAGTTTGCGTGTGCTAAACCATTTACTGCAGGGTCCCATGAGTATGGCGCACCAGCGTAATTGGTTGGCTCTGATACATTTAAGGTCTCGAGCATTGAAGAAAACTCTTGTGAGTCTTTTGCTACATTTAAATCACCAGCAATAAAAAACATTTCATCAGCTGAGCGGTTTGACCCGAAAATATAGTTCTCTATTTGTGCAAACTGGTCTTGTCTAACCACAGAAGGAGGAGTGTTGCAGGTGTCATCATCAGCTTGAACGTGGGTGCCGATAATATTGTACCTCTCTCCACCTTTATTAATGACAGTGTGTATAAAACCTTTTTGAGATGCCCAGTCTGCACCGCACCCATCTCTGAAGATCACTTGTGACTTGTACTCAATTGGATATTTACTAAATACAATCACGCCGCCATCATCAAGAGATGTCGATCGCCAACCTTCAGTGTGATCCCAGCCATTTTTTGTACGGCCCAAAACAGGAGTTAGATATCCAAACTTCTGAGCTAGTGTATCGATAAGTATTTGGCTTGCTTGGTTGTCGAACACTTCGTTAAATATAACCACGTCGGTATCATCAAAAACCGAAGAGTTCGCCAACAACTGTGCTCGTTTATTTGGATTAGTCCCACCAACGAAAATTCCGAGACGATGATCCAGCATATAAACGTTATAATTCATTATCTTGGGGGGTGAGCTGATCTCCTCAGCTCGCAAAGTAAGAGTGATCAGTATGAGCAAGACTGATATTAGATATTTAGTCATGGTTAGTGCATCTCCTATTAAACTGAGGTGCATCCTCCCATAATGATACAATTGATAATAATGAAATAGACCTAAAAAAATATCAAACCATAGTTAAAATATTAATAGTCATCATAAAAGTCTTCAATTGGTAAAGGCTCAATCTTTACAGCAACCATTTTCTTTACCGGACTATTTGAAATGATAAGCATATATTGGTTCGGCAACTCTTCAACAACTTGAACCGATTTAAAAAACGATAGCTTTTTTCGCGCTTCAATATATTTATCATAAACGAGCATGTCGTCATCATGTTCAAAATCAATGTCTCCATGCTCAACGCGTTCTTCACGCAAGCTTACATTAAATAGCCCATTACTCTTGCGAATGAATTTTCCTTTTGTGTAAATATCTAAGGTGTTATTGAGTCCTGCTTCTTTTATAACCGTAACCGCCTCAAAATTTTCATCACTGATCACGACGTCCATGTGCTCCGTGGCCATATAGTCACCATCTATTGTCATATATAGGGTCGTAGAGTTGACCAAAACATTATTTTTCGAACGTAGACTATATGCAATGGAAACCAGCATTAAACAAAGACAAAACAGAAGAAAATAAACGCTTTTATTTTTAGTGAACATAGCGACTAAGCTCCGCTTTAACCATACCAACCAGATCATCCGTTGATTGAGGAGATTCAAACAAAACCACTAAATTGACAGGCGGTGCCAATGGCTTGAGTATTACAATAGATAAGCTTTCTTGAGAATGAGCAAGGATCAATCGGCTTAACCTACCTTGTTTAGCTTCTTGAGAAACCAAAAGCTTAACGCCTTTTGCAACCAAGTTGGCCTCTTCTTCATTATCACAATAGACAGTTAAAGCTTCGCTAGAAAACATTTTAGTCAGTGGAAGCCAGCTCGTTAACTTAGGGGCTTTTGCAGTGAACACTAATGGAAACAGTGCCGCAATCGCTATGAATACGCAGCCTAGAACAATATAGATTTGATTACGTCCGAATGTGAATCGTGTTTTTTTCGGAACTCTCTTCAAAGCTCTCAGTCTTACCGCTTGGTTCCCCAGCGAATAAGTTCTCTTGGTTATCTGATTTATCATCATCGTCTTCTAGCCACGATACTGCCTCACTTTCTAGTTTATAACCAACCTTGGCGACCGTTTTTAGATACTTTTGTTGCTTACCATTATCCTCAAGCAAAGTGCGTATCGCGCTGATCGATTGTGTCAGTGAGCCTTCAGAGACATGTTTTCCTGGCCAAGCTCTTTTCAACAAATCTTCTTTAGTATTAATTTTTCCAGCGTTTTCACACAACATTAGAATCACAAGATGATCGTGATAGCCGATGCGCTTTTCTTCATTTTTGAGTAAATCAGTCACTAACGGGTGGTCTAAGTGAATTAACCAATTATTTACTTTGTACATAAATTAGCCTTAAAAAATGAATAACCATAATATTTATACAAATATAATTTTCATGGATAAATATTGGGGTTATTTAAAATAATTTTTATCTGTCACTTGATTCATTCAACCATTTACCACTAACCGAACGTTAACGGGATTAATTAAATGGTTATTTAAAAAGGCAAAATAAGTAACTTTTTTGTAAACGCAACTATATATAAAAAAAGCGTCGCCATGAAACAAAAAAAACTAAAATACATATATTTCAAACTTGATAACTATTTCATAAAAAAAGAGAGTGGATTTCACTCAATTATTAAAGAATATTACAATTTAACTCAAAAATTGACTTACAATTACAGGAAATGTAAATCTTTTTTTGTTCTTACAAAAAAAACCTCTAGCTACACGTTCGCTCAAAACTTCATTTACAACAAACTAATCTCCGCGGATTAAGTTTTTGCTTATGTCAGACTCATTTTGGGTAAATGATTTTGCTCTTTCCCCCTCAATCCTCAATGATGAAACGGTTTTCTAAAACTGATACGTACAATTGCTCAACAAGAGGGCGCCTCCTAGGCCTGTTACAAGAAAAGTTTGACAGTACCCTCGTTAAAATCGTCAATTCTATGCTTAAGAAAACCACGTATAAGAGCCCAAACACGTCCATAATATGTGTATCATTCTTACGCTTTAGAACAACTGATTTGTTGCAATGAGATCTGCTATCCTCTTATTAAGCGTATAAATTTCCATCAGACATACAAAACCACACCGTTCACTGGTTGTTATTAGGTGAGCAAAGCAGGATAATATCGGGATCGGAATCTCAAGAATTAATCCATTATGACCGAATACCTTTTGTTGTTGGTTGGCACAGTGCTGGTCAATAACTTTGTGCTAGTGAAGTTTTTAGGGCTATGTCCTTTCATGGGAGTCTCCAAGAAACTGGAGACTGCGATTGGCATGGGCCTCGCGACGACTTTCGTTTTGACGTTAGCGTCAGTATCTGCATACCTAGTAGAAACCTACATCCTTACCCCTCTGGGTATTGAATACCTGCGTACCATGAGCTTTATCTTGGTTATCGCGGTGGTTGTTCAATTTACGGAAATGGTCGTCCACAAAACCAGCCCAACGCTATATCGCCTATTGGGTATCTTTCTGCCTCTTATCACCACTAACTGTGCGGTATTAGGTGTGGCACTTCTGAACATTAATGAAAACCACAACTTCATTCAGTCGATCATCTATGGTTTCGGCGCAGCGGTTGGTTTCTCTCTTGTATTGATCCTATTTGCTGCGATGCGTGAGCGTATTGCGGTTGCTGATGTTCCAATGCCCTTCAAAGGCGCATCGATTGCGATGATCACAGCAGGCCTAATGTCTCTGGCATTTATGGGCTTTACTGGGTTGGTGAAATAAGCATGAGTACCATTTTAATTGCGATCATTGCGCTAGCCGTTTTAGCCGCTGTTTTTGGCGCTATTTTGGGCTTTGCTTCTATCCGCTTTAAAGTAGAAGCCGATCCTATCGTTGATCAAATCGACACCATTTTACCGCAAACTCAATGTGGCCAGTGTGGCTACCCTGGTTGTCGCCCATACGCAGAGGCGATCGCTAACGGAGACAAGATCAACAAATGTCCTCCGGGCGGCCAAGCAACCATTGAGAAGTTAGCAGATTTAATGGGCGTAGAAGTTGAAGACTCCGCTCATGACTTAGATAACAAAGTAAAAACCGTTGCCTTCATTCACGAAGATATGTGTATCGGCTGTACCAAGTGTATTCAAGCCTGCCCTGTTGACGCCATTGTTGGTGGCACCAAGGCGCTGCACACCGTCATCAAAGATGAATGTACAGGCTGTGACCTATGTGTTGCACCATGCCCTACTGACTGTATCGAAATGATTCCAGTGGCAACAACGACTGAAAATTGGAAATGGCAGATGAACATCATTCCTGTTACTGATATCACTAACCAAGCGACTGATGCGACCGCGTCAGAGCCTAAGGCGTAGGGTTAGTATGATCTCTTTAATTGAACAAATTCGCGCGGGCTCTATTTGGAACTTCCCGGGCGGTGTGCACCCTGCTGAAAACAAGAAACAGTCGAATACTACTGATATCGTGCATGCAAGGCTTCCTGAAGAAATCGTTCTTCCGGTAAAACAGCACATCGGTAAGCCTGGTAACTTGTTGGTTGCTGTTGGTGACACTGTACTAAAAGGCCAACAACTGACGGCCTTAGAGACTGGTTTTACTTTGCCGGTACATGCACCAACATCGGGTGTGATTACCGCTATCGAACCACGAACTACCGCTCACCCTTCAGGCTTGAGCGATATGTGCGTGGTTATTAAACCTGATGGCCTAGACGCTTGGGTTGCAAAACACCCAGTTGAAGATTTTTCTACAAAGACATCCGATGAACTGCTTGATATAATTCGCCAAGCTGGTATCTCAGGCATGGGTGGTGCAGGCTTCCCTACCGCCAAAAAGCTTCAATCAGGCTTAGGCCGCACTGATATTTTGATCGTCAACGCTGCGGAGTGTGAGCCTTACATCACCTCCGATGACAAGTTGCTTCAAGAGCATGCCGAAGAAGTACTAAAAGGCATCGAAGTGGTTGAACACATCCTTCAACCAAAACTGACTGTTATCGGCATTGAAGACAACAAGCCAGCTGCAATAAAAGCACTTGAGATTGCGGCGAAAGACAAAGATATCGTCATTCGTGTTATCCCAACTAAATACCCTTCTGGTGGTGAGAAACAGCTGATCAAGATCCTTACTAATAAAGAGGTTCCGGCTGGCGGCATCCCTGCAGACATTGGTGTTTTAGTTCAGAACGTCGGCTCTCTTTACTCGATTAAGCGAGCGGTAATTGACGGCGAACCTGTGGTTAACCGCGTTGTGACATTAACCGGTAAAACCTTTAAGCAACCTCGTAACGTTTGGGCACTATTAGGTACACCTGTACTCGAGTTACTTGAAGAGTTTGGCTACAAAGCCGATAAAAAACTGCCGCGTTTGATTTTGGGCGGCCCTATGATGGGCTTTACCTTGCCACACGCCAATGTGCCAATCACTAAAACGTCGAACTGTATTTTAGCGCCAACGCGTCGTGAGATCTCACCAAGCACTTACGAGATGGAATGTATTCGTTGCAGCGCGTGTGCTGAAGCTTGCCCTGCCTCTCTGCTGCCTCAACAGCTGCAATGGCACGCGAAAGCCAATGAGCTGGACAAGTGCGAAGAGCTAAATATTAAAGACTGTATTGAATGTGGTGCTTGTGCGTTTGTTTGCCCAAGTGAAATTCCTCTTGTTCAGTACTATCGCCAAGCGAAAGCCGAAATCAAAACAAGAAAAGACGAAGCAACGGCCGCAGAGCGTGCCAAGGTTCGTTTCGAAGAGAAAAACGCTCGTATGGAGCGTGACAAAGCAGAACGTGAAAACCGCTTCAAGAAAGCCGCGGATAACCGTCGCAAAGACATGAAAGCGGCAGACGGTGACGATGCAATTGCTGCTGCGATTGCACGTGTTAAAGCACAAAAAGCCGCAGCTGAGCAGGCTCCAAGTGAAGAGCCAACAGTGAAACCTGCGGTAGCCGCTGCAATTGCTAAGGCAAAAGCGAAACAAGCTGCGGCTCAGAAAGCAGACAGTGCTGAACCAGACAACTCTGAAATGTCGAAGCTACGTGAAGAGCGTAAGCGTCAAGCTCGAGAACGCAAGGCGCAACAAGCAGCTGCTGACACTCCAGCTGAAAGCTCTGGCGACGCTAAGAAAGACGCAGTTGCTGCCGCTATCGCTCGTGCTAAAGCCAAGAAAGCACAGCAGGCGCAAGCAGCTTCTGAAGCCCCAACTGAAAGCTCTGGCGACGCCAAGAAAGACGCCGTTGCTGCCGCAATAGCTCGCGCTAAAGCCAAGAAAGCTCAACAAGCGGAATCAGCTTCTGATGCTCCAGCTGAAAGCTCTGGCGATGCTAAGAAAGATGCCGTTGCTGCCGCTATTGCCCGTGCTAAAGCCAAGAAGGCTCAGCAAGTAGAATCAGCTTCTGACGCTCCAACTGAAAGTACTGGTGATGCCAAAAAAGATGCCGTTGCTGCCGCTATTGCGCGTGCTAAAGCGAAGAAAGCACAACAAGCAGAATCAGCTTCTGGTGCTCCAGCTGAAAGTACTGGTGATGCCAAGAAAGACGCCGTTGCTGCCGCAATAGCTCGCGCTAAAGCGAAGAAAGCACAGCAAGTGAAACAGGCTGAGACAGTAGAAACCCCTGAGCCAGTAATTGAAGTTGAAGCTGAAACTCAACAAGAGTCAGTCGATCCTAAGAAAGCCGCGGTTGCTGCTGCGATTGCCCGTGCAAAGGCGAAGAAAGCTCAGCAAGCGAAACAGACTGAGACAGCAGAAACGCCTGAGCCAGTAATTGAGGTGGTAGCTGAAACTCAACCAGAAGCTGTCGATCCTAAGAAAGCTGCTGTTGCTGCCGCTATCGCGCGTGCTAAAGCGAAGAAAGCACAGCAAGCTAAGCCGGTCGAAGCTGAAGAAATCGCTCTCGAACCTGTAGCTGAACCTTTAGTTGAAAAAAAGACTGTGGTTGAATCTGATGCTCAATCAGAACCCGTCGATCCTAAGAAAGCAGCCGTTGCTGCCGCAATTGCTCGTGCTAAAGCAAGAAAAGCGCAGCAAGAGCAAGATAAAAAGAACAATGAGGAGAAAGAGTAGTGGCCTTCTTTATCGCCAGCTCACCGCACGCGCACAATCGTAGAAGCACCCCTGATCTCATGAAATGGGTCGCTATTTGTGCATTGCCAGGTCTACTAGCTCAAACCTACTTCTTTGGATGGGGTACGCTCATCCAGTTAGTATTTGCTATTGCACTTGCTGTTACCTTTGAAGCCGCTGTCATGCTGCTAAGAAAACGTCCGCCAGTGATGGCATTACGTGATTACAGCGCTGTTGTGACCGCTTGGCTACTCAGTGTCGCGATTCCCCCACACTCTCCGTGGTGGATTCTAGTCATCGGTATGTTCTTCGCTATCATCATCGCAAAACACCTTTATGGCGGCCTTGGACAAAACCCGTTTAACCCCGCGATGGTTGCTTACGTTGTTTTGCTAATCTCATTCCCAGTTCAAATGACCAGTTGGAATGCGCCGACCAGCTTAACAGCTGAAGCAACGAGCTTTGTTGACTCATTTTTGATGATCTTTACCGGTTTCAATAACGAAGGTTTATCTCTTCAACAAGCGCGTCTTGGTATTGATGGCACCACGATGGCAACACCACTCGATGCATTCAAAACCGCATTAACGGCAGGCAACACCGCTTCCGAAGCTCTGTCTCAGCCACAATTCAGCTGGTTAGCTGGCGTGGGCTGGGAATGGGTTAACCTTGCCTACCTAGTCGGCGGCTTGGTGCTCATCAAGCAACGCGTGATTCAGTGGCATATTCCGGTCGCTTTTATTGCTAGCCTTGCGCTGTTTAGCTTAGTGTTCTTAGTGCTGACGCCTGGTGAAACCGCTTCTCCAACCATTCATTTATTGTCTGGCGCGACCATGCTTGGTGCATTCTTCATTGCAACCGATCCGGTTTCAGCCTCGACGACAGTGAAAGGTCGCTTGGTATTTGGTGCCCTGATTGGCGGGTTAGTCTTTATTATCCGCAGTTGGGGTGGCTTCCCTGATGGCGTGGCGTTTGCTGTATTGTTAGCCAACATGTGTGTTCCACTGATTGACTACTACACCAAACCTCGTACATACGGCCACTAAGGAGCGGATACCATGCTAAATGCAATTAAGAAAAACGGCCTTGTACTCGCAATTTTTGCGTGTGCTTCGACAGGTTTGGTCGCGGTAACTCACTACCTGACCAAAGACCAGATTAAGCAGCAAGAACAGGCTCAGTTACTGTCTGTTCTTAACCAAGTTATCCCGCACGATCTGCATGATAATGAACTATTTTCAGCCTGTACTTTGGTTCAAGCAGAAGAGCTGGGCACTGAACAAGCGATGCCAGCTTACATTGCTAAACTCAATGGTGAGCCAAGTGCGATTGCGATCGAAGCGATTGCACCCGATGGCTACAACGGCGCGATTAAGGTCATTGTTGGGATGAAAATCGACGGTACCATTTTAGGTACTCGCGTTCTTTCCCACCAAGAAACTCCGGGATTGGGTGATAAGATTGATCTACGTGTGAGTGATTGGATTCTCTCATTTGCTGGTAAGCAAGTGACGGATTCTAATCTTGACCGTTGGAAGGTTCGTAAAGATGGTGGTGACTTTGACCAGTTCACTGGCGCAACCATTACGCCAAGAGCTGTCGTTAAGTCAGTTAAGCAAGCGGTGCAATACGTTAACCAAAACAACCAAGCATTGCTTGCTCAACCTCTAAATTGTGGTGGTGAATAATGAGTGACCATAAAACACTAATCAAAAATGGCATGTGGGCTAACAACCCTGCCCTAGTTCAACTACTTGGCTTATGTCCTCTGTTGGCTGTGTCTTCAACGGTGACTAACGCACTTGGGCTGGGTATTGCGACTCTGCTTGTATTGGTCGGTTCGAACGTTGCAGTTTCTCTGGTTCGTAACCACGTACCAAAAGAAGTGCGTATTCCAGTATTCGTAATGATCATTGCGTCACTGGTAACCTGTGTTCAACTTCTGATGAATGCTTACGCCTATGGCCTTTACCTGTCTTTGGGTATCTTCATCCCGCTGATCGTAACCAACTGTATCATCATTGGTCGAGCTGAAGCCTTCGCTTCTAAAAACGAGGCATTGCCTGCTGCTCAAGATGGTTTCTGGATGGGTCTTGGTATGACATCGGTACTGGTGGTACTGGGTGCAATGCGTGAGGTTATTGGTAACGGCACTCTATTTGATGGTGCAGACCTGCTTCTTGGTGATTGGGCTTCTGTGTTACGAATCCAGATATTCCAATTTGATAACAGCTTCTTGCTAGCCCTGCTTCCGCCAGGTGCCTTTATTGGTGTTGGTTTCTTGATTGCGTTGAAAAACATCATCGACAACCAAGCAAAATCTAGACAGCCTAAACAAGAAAAACCAGTCATTGAACGCGCTCGCGTTACCAATGCTTAATAAGTTACAGTAGCTTAAACCCTGCTGAGTAGCTCAACCGCTCAGCAGGTAATTAGATTGACCAAGTACACATAATAATGACGCTCATAAGAGCGCGTAACCGATGATAAAGCCTGAGCATTGAGAGTTTATTGAATACCAACTCCGGAACTCAAGCCCTAACTATTTGAAAGTAATGTCGCTATGAACAATGTAAAACGAGTAGAAATACTTGAGCGTTTAAGAGAAAACAATCCAAAGCCAGAGACTGAGCTTAACTGGAACAGCCCTTTCGAGTTGCTGATCGCGGTACTTTTATCAGCACAGGCAACCGATGTCAGTGTCAACAAAGCAACGGATAAGCTTTACCCAGTCGCCAATACTCCACAAGCCATTTTCGACCTAGGTGTTGATGGCTTGAAAGAGTACATCAAGACAATCGGCCTATTTAATTCAAAAGCAGAAAACACCATTAAAACGTGTCGAATGCTGCTTGACCTACACAACGGTGAAGTACCGGAAGATCGTGCGGCATTAGAAGCCCTTCCTGGCGTTGGTCGTAAGACAGCTAACGTAGTATTGAATACCGCTTTCGGTTGGCCAACCATTGCCGTTGATACTCACATCTACCGTGTATCAAACCGCACTAAGTTAGCAATGGGTAAAACGGTCGACGATGTTGAGGCTAAGCTTCTCAAAGTCATTCCAAAAGAATTCAAACTGGATGTCCACCATTGGCTCATTCTTCATGGACGTTACACCTGTGTCGCGCGTAAACCACGCTGTGGCAGTTGTATCATTGAAGACCTATGTGAGTTCAAAGAGAAGACGGACGTCTAGGCTCATAAGCTGTTAGCCCTAAGCGAAAGAAGCTAACAGGCCCAATGGCTAAAAAGCACCGCGTTTTTCTCGCGGTAGAAAACAGAATTACAAAAACGTATACATAGTTAAAGCTAGGAGCAAATCATGTCAAACGGTCGTATTTTACACACCATGCTACGCGTGGGTGATCTAGACAAGTCTATCGAGTTCTACACCAATGTAATGGGCATGCAGCTATTACGTAAGAACGAAAACAAAGAGTACGAATACACACTGGCTTTCGTTGGCTTTGGCGACGAATCTCAAGGCGCTGTGATTGAACTAACGTACAACTGGGGCACGACGGAATACGATCTTGGCTCTGCTTTTGGCCACGTTGCTATCGGTGTTGATGATATCTACACAACGTGTGATGCGATTAAAGCAGCAGGCGGTAACGTGACTCGTGAAGCAGGCCCAGTAAAAGGTGGCTCTACGCACATCGCATTCGTTAAAGATCCTGACGGCTACATGATTGAGCTGATTCAAAACAAACAAGCAAGCGCAGGTCTAGAAGGTTAATTCCTAAATACCTTCGCAAGATTAGGCTAGAACGCCTGATGAAATGAACACAGAAGCGAGCACTATGCTCGCTTCTTTTTTTATCACTCTCCCCATAATCAATATTCTTTACCAATTATTATTAACAATCTCACTGATGAAACTTTACATGATAATGATTATCATTTAAATTAACCACCTATTGATTAGTGAGGTAATACAATGATTAGCGAATGGGAAAAACACACGTTACTCGCCGATACGGCATTGCAGCTCGATGATCCTGTACGAAGTATTCTTCACTATCAGCAAGCATTGAACTTAAGCGAAGAAATTACAGAACGTACCGATATTCAGGCCGATGAACGCCTACTGATTTCAGTGATTTCTTGTCACAATCTTGCGCAATTCTGGCGCTGGGCCGGTGATACTGAATACGAACTTAAGTATCTTCAACTGGCTTCAGAAAAAGTGCTGACTCTTATCCCTCAATGCCCTAACACGCAATGTTCTAGCTTTATTGATTCAATTGGTTGCTGTAAGAAAGCGCTGATCGATTTCATGAAACGCCATCCCAACCCTAAAATTGCTTCTATGGTCGAAAAGATCGATACCGCGACCAACTGTGAAATGATTGCTCGTTTCCGTCTTAACTAGGAAAGATCCTTTCGCAGACGCAACGTTTAGTTCATTGATTCAAATACAAAAAGCCCGTCATGACGACGGGCTTTTTAATTTGAGCTTTAGATTTTATTGGCGCTAAACCTGCGTTCTACCCAATGAGATAACAACGCGTCGGTTCTTGTCTTTACCAATTGGCGAGTTGTTGTCGGCAATTGGACGACGCTTACCATAGCCTTGTACTTGAATACGGTCTTCTGGCAAACCGAGAGACTTAAAGTACTCTCTTAACGACTCAGCTCTGCGCTCTGAAAGGTTTTGGCTAATGCCTTTGCTGTCGACAGAATCGGTGTACGTTGCCACCAGCACAAGATCAATATCTTGGTTGTAGCGAACATAATCAGCAATCTGGCTCAACCTTTTACGTGACGACTTATTCAGCTGATCGCTATTACGGTCGTAATGCAAAATAGTAAAAGAGATATCTTCAAAGCTGTAAGGCAATAGGTTGGCAACACAGTCGCTGAACACATTGTATTTTTCTTGGAACAACACCGATGATAACGACACTTCGATACGTTGATCTCGACTTTGCCACTCTTGGTAACTGAATGTCGGGTAACGCCCTTTCTCCAGCTCACTCAAAATACCCCAAGCCGTTTGTCCGCCTACGTAGCCATCAAATTGTTGGAAGAACTTAATGGTTGTCATGCGATCAGCACTTTCGCCCGGACGCCAAGGTGGTGGCATTGAAATCAAGCTAACATTGCGAGTCGCACCCATTGGGCGGCGCATTTTAAGCTCAAAGTCCAAAATGATTTTTTTACTCGCACGAGATGAAAACTCAGCGTCACCAAAATTTGGGATTGGATGAACTAAGCGACATTCTAGTGGCGTGTTAGCCACCATCTCCCACGTTGACTGTTGAGGAGATGCTCCGTAACGCTTTTCTTGTGCCATTACCGATGACGACATAAGAAGCGAAAATAGCATTGAACCTGTTATGAGTTGTTTCTTCATAAAGTGGAGTATCTCTTAAGCAATTCGTTTAACAATGCAGCCAATTGCCGCATTTTTCTCTCGCGTTTAAATATGCAATTATCAAGCCGAAATGGGTTAGGTAATTTGTGATTTATTGCCCTTCCCTAGTTTTTATCACTGCTATTATCTGCAATAATGCAGCCTTAATCACACTTATTTGGGCTAACATGACTGTAGAAAACGAAGCTCTGACCCTAAAAAAACGCTTTCGTGGCTATTTTCCAGTGGTCATCGACGTGGAAACCGCAGGGTTTAACGCTGAAACCGATGCATTATTAGAAATCTGTGCCATTACATTAAAAATGGATGAGAACGGAGATCTGCACCCTGCATCAACGCTTCATTTTCACATTGAGCCTTTTGAAGGCGCAAATATAGAGCAGGCAGCATTAGACTTTAACGGAATTAAAGACCCATTTAGCCCATTACGTGGTGCTGTGTCGGAACAAGAAGCCCTTAAAGAAATCTACAAGCTAGTGAGAAAAGAACAAAAAGCTTCAGATTGCAGTCGCGCAATCATGGTTGCTCACAACGCTACATTCGATTTGAACTTCGTTAATGCGGCAAGTGAGCGCTGTAAGCTTAAACGCGTCCCTTTCCATCCATTTGCTACTTTTGACACTGCAGCTCTTAGTGGTCTTGCCTACGGTCAAACCGTTTTGGCTAAAGCTTGCCGCACTGCAGGGATGGAATTTGACAACAAAGAAGCACACTCTGCTTTGTATGATACGCAAAAAACCACAGAGTTATTTTGCGGCATTGTAAACAAATGGAAAGCCCTTGGTGGTTGGCCTCTTGTTGACGAAGAATAAAAAATAGAGTCGGTAAACGTTCACTCGTATTGCCTTCATAAAAAACACAACATCCCGAGAATAATATGAATCCTGTTGTAATTTCAGTTTGCATCATGCTTGTTTTAGCTTTGATGCGCGTAAACGTAGTCGTTGCTCTCACGTTCAGCGCAATTATCGGTGGCGTAGCCTCTGGTATGGGCTTGAACGACGCAGTCGCGGCTTTCGAAAGTGGATTAGGTGGCGGTGCAACTATCGCACTTAGCTACGCTATGCTTGGTACATTCGCTGTTGCTATCTCACGTTCTGGTATCACAGATCTCCTTGCTCAAAGTGTTATCAAACGCATTCACGGCAAAGAGAACAGTGCAGCATCGACTGGTCTTAAATACGGCATCCTGGCGTCGTTGATCTTAGTAACCATGTCTTCGCAAAACGTGATTCCTGTACATATCGCCTTCATCCCAATCTTAATCCCACCTCTACTAGGCGTATTCGCAAAAATGAACCTAGACCGTCGTCTAGTTGCGTGTGTGCTTACTTTTGGTCTGATTACGCCTTACATGGTGTTACCGATTGGTTTTGGCGGCATCTTCCTAAACAACATCCTGCTTAAAAACCTTCACGACAATGGTCTTGAAAACGTTGTAGCAAGCCAAGTACCTATGGCAATGTTGTTACCAGCAGCAGGCATGATCTTCGGCCTTCTTACCGCAGTATTCTTTACTTACCGTAAGCCTCGCCAATACAAAGAAACTTCTCACACTGTTGTTTCAACAGAAGTGAAAGAGATCAATAAGAAGCACATCCTAGTTGCAGCGGCTGGTATCGTAGCAGCGCTAACAGTTCAACTGTCGACGGGTTCTATGATCATCGGTGCTCTAGCGGGCTTCATGGTATTTACCTTCGGTGGCGTCATTGCTTGGAAAGAGACACAAGATGTTTTCACCAAGGGCGTTCATATGATGGCAATGATCGGTTTCATCATGATTGCAGCGGCAGGTTTCGCGGCAGTTATGAAGCAAACGGGTGGCGTTGAATCTCTGGTTGAAGCGCTTTCAACCAGCATCGGTGACAATAAACCTCTAGCTGCGCTACTTATGCTAGTGGTTGGTCTACTCGTAACGATGGGCATTGGTTCTTCGTTCTCTACGATTCCAATCCTTGCGACTATCTACGTTCCACTAGCGGCAGCATTTGGTTTCTCGCCAATGGCAACGATCGCTCTAGTAGGTACAGCAGCAGCACTTGGTGATGCGGGCTCTCCGGCTTCTGACTCAACATTAGGTCCAACGTCTGGTCTAAATGCTGATGGTCAACACGAGCACGTTTGGGAAACTGTAGTACCAACATTCTTGCACTACAACATCCCACTGATCGTATTCGGTTGGATTGCAGCCATGGTTCTGTAATTAGGTTCTGTAGTTAAACAGTCCTACCCTGACTTTTATAAAGACCGCCTCGTGCGGTCTTTTTTGTATTTAGCCTCTTTTCACTCTTTCTTTATAACTTTAGAAATAAGCTAACCTTCTGAACCAACGTCACTTTCTATACATTATTCCGTTCGCATTGATATGCAACTTATGGCTATTAATTAAATTCACTTCTACACTTAAGTGTTTAATAAATAAGCCGCTAATTCATAGAAGACAAAGTGGCAAGGCTCAATACGTCAGAAGGCTACTATATGGATATACTCGCCCGATCGCGCTACCTCATCATTGATGACAGCAGCGTCATTCAAAGTGCGACACGCGCACTGCTTATCAAACTCGGTGTTCCGAACAACAATGTAATCAGCGCCTCCAATGCCCAAAATGCAATTGAGGCTTGCCGCGCACATCGATTCGATATATTACTGATTGACCATGATTTAGGCTCAGGTAGTAATGGCTTACAACTGCTTGAGCTTTTGCAGCAGAAAGAGTTAATCAAACCACAAACCCTTGTGTTTATAGTGACGGGTAATGATAGCCAAGACATCTTCTTTGGCTATGCTCACTTCGAACCTGATGGCTACCTGATCAAGCCAATAAGAGCCGATGACATCATAAAACGAGTGACATCAGCCCTGTGTCGACAGCAATACTTTTCGACATTAGAGCAAGCCTATCTTAAGAACGGGCTCAACGCGGTAAAGCCACTCTTTGGTAAAGCCCCTGACCCATCGACATTGAAAGACGCCATAATCTACATGGCAAACATTCTGATTAAGAATCACCACCTCGATGAGGCACAAGCCATGTTAAATGGTTTGCTGCAGCTCCATGATTACTTGCCTGCCAAGGTTAAGCTGGTTGAAATCCATATCGCTAAACAGAATTATCACGACGCGCTCAGTCAGATAGATAGCTTGATAGAAAACAATCCACGCAACATCAAATTGCAGCAACTTAAGGTCAAGATCTGCCTCAATACCAGTGACTTCGAATCCGCTAACCAGCTAATCGACCAAGTGCTCACCATAAACGGCAGTAATATTGAGCTGACCAACACCATGGTTTGGCTACAACTGTTAGATAAAAACGTTGAACAAGCGACCCTACACCTCAAGTCGCTTGCTCAACTCATTCCCCACTCGATTTGGGATTCTGCTGGTAAGCGAGCACTGATCTTATGGACAGACAGTTTAACCCTCACTCAAAAAGAGCTAGCACTTTGGAAGCCTGAAGGGGCTTGGCAAAGGCTCTCTCATTCTGAAAAGTCGTACGCACTCAGTAAGCCGTTGTTGAAGCTTTGTCGAACCTTACAGCTCATTCAACTCGAACAGCATGAGGTGGCAAAAGAGCGTATTGAGAGTATTTCAATGAACGAGTTCTCAGACAATGATGTCGAAGCTTTCTTCTTATTAGCACTGTGTTATCAAGCCTTCGGTCTACAAGACAAAGTCGATCAAATAAAGCGCCAAATTGAGATCCACCTAAAAGCAGACCATACCAGCCTCGCCCTTTTGCAGCGTATGGCATTACAGCAAGCAGACAATTTTGCATTACCCACACTAACCAAAGCACCTTTGGCCGCCGTTAGTTGAGCACACCGTCAAACCCAAATGAGTACGTAAACGACAGGATGTCTTTATGCAGAACAATGCTACAAAAACGAAAACGTGGTGTGTCGCCTTTCTATTGAGTTGCCTTACGGTATTCATGTGGCCACTGCACAGCCTTGCTGAAAGTACACCTCTAGCAAACTCGTCGAATAACCAAGTTGTATTACGTGTCGGCCTACCTTCTTACAACATGGTTCCTTATAGCTACCAACATCAAACGCCCTCTGGGAACATTGTTTCTGAAGGACTACTCATCAGCATGTTGGATGAGGTATCGGCAAACGCAGGCTTCAAATATAAAATCGAGCTATTCCCTACATTTAGCGGCGTACTCAGTGCATTTGAACAGGGTGAATTAGATTTGTTGGTAGGCGTCTCTTCGACCAAAGAGCGCCAAGAATATATGACGTTCAGTGAACCCATGTTCTCGATTCGACGAGCGGTCATTACTCAAAATCTGAAAATAAACGACTTGAGTGAACTGGCAACCGCAAACTTAGCGCTAGAGAAAGGGTTTGCGCTCAATGATCTCCTACCTAGTTTACTTCCAGAGAGTCGAATTACCACGCTAGACAGCACACAAGCGGCCTTCACCGCGATTGAAGAGAATCGTGTTGATGCTTACATTGGTGATGCACTTGCGCTGTCTGCGTTACTGCGAGAACAACCTAAAGACTCACTTACACTATCGGTTCTTCCTGACCTTCCAGCTGACCACTTGCACTTTGCAGTCAAAAAAGGAAAACACAAACTACTCAGCCGAATCAATTTCGCTTTAGAGGACATCAAGCAAGGTTCGCTGCAGTCGATTTACAATCAATGGCTTGCTCCCTCTCAACACTCGATGTTGCTGGATTATGGAACATTGAATTTAACTCAAGACGAAAAGAACTGGCTTGATAACAATCCTTCCATCCCTGTAGGCACACATTCCAATTGGTATCCTTACGACTTTACCAATGAGCAACAGCAACACTCCGGCTTATCTGCTGACATATTAAATCTAATAAGTAATGTGCTTGGCGTGTCATTTGAAAGTACCACTTACCTAACCCCAGAAGCAGCCGAGGTCGCATTCAATAATGGTGAGACCATGGTGCTAACAAACATCACGCCAACCACAGATAAAGCTCGATACATGGACTTCACTCAAGCCTACAGCTTTGAACCTTGGTTGTTATTAAGTCGCTCTGATCGACTAGGTAACTTTGCGCCAAGTGGCACCGAAGATATTGGTGTGATTGAAGATTCCGGAGGCACAACGGTTCTACCTTCTCTCTGCCTGACTTGCCAAGCCGTCCCTTACATCAATCACGTCAGCGCTTTCCAAGCATTACAGAAAGACGAAATCAGTTTCGCGCTTGCTTCTCTTCATCATGCCGCGCCTTTATTGCATCAAGACTATGTAGGGCAATTCAAAATCACAGGCACCATTAATGAGCAAAACAGTGCTCCTTTGGCTTTAGCTGTTAACTTCCGCCACCCCATGCTGTTGAGTATTCTCAATAAAGCCATTGGCGCATTGCCTGCCAATGAACTTGAGCGCTTGGAGAACAAATGGCTAACCTATGAATACCAAGAAGGTTTGTCGCCACGCGAAGTGGCTAAATGGTCGGTGATCATCGGGCTTGGGATCTTTGTGGTTATCTTCGTGATCGTATTCTGGAACCGCAGAATGGCGGCGGAAATCGAGCAGCGAAAAGTCGCAGAACAGCGCGCCAAAGCCGCAGAAGCCCATTTACAAACACTGGCCGACAACATAGATGGGGTGGTGCTAAAACATATTCAAATGCACCCTCAACAGCCTTTGAATATCCAGTTTAGCTTCGTCAGTGCCGGTGTATCCGATATGTTCGGCTTATCCGTGGATAGCGTAAAAGAACACCCTCAACATCTTTTCGAGCTTGTCTCGAAGGAAGACTTGCCACAGTTTGAAGCCAGTATGCTTGATGCTATTGAAACCGGGCATTGGGAAAGCGAACAGCAAGTGCAATTAGAGTCTGGTGAACTGAAATGGGTGAAATTTAATAGCCAAGTATCAAACGGCCACGCTATCGAATGGAACACGGTGATTACAGACATCACCCTACTGAAAAAACAGCAACAGGCTTTAGACAACGCCCGCCAGAAAGCTGAAAGTGCCACCGCCGCTAAGTCGCAGTTCCTAGCGACTATCAGCCATGAGGTTCGCACCCCAATTAGCGGGATCTTAGGGTTACTGGAATTAATGCAGGAGCATCAGTTGAGTGAAGAGTTGCTCAACCTACACGGAGGATTGAATCAGTCAGCTCGTAACTTACTGCACATCGTTAATGACGTGCTCGATTACTCTAAGATTGAAGCGGGAAAACTAGAGCTTAACCCGACCGAGATCGAGTTTGGTAAAGTACTAGCACGAATCGTGCAACCACAATCCATTCACGCGCAGCAAAAAGGCTTGGCCTTCCATTATTGGCAAGATCCAAATCTCGCTCAATGGCTGTTCGCAGATGACATACGACTCCACCAAATTCTAAATAACTTCCTCAATAATGCGATTAAGTTCACCGAACATGGCACGATTTCGTTACATGTCGACGTCATTAAGAAAAACGAACATCAACAAACAATTAGCCTCACCGTCTCAGACACGGGTATTGGTATCCCGAAAGACAGACAACAAAGCTTATTTCAGCCTTTTGAACAAGCTGACAAAACCACTAGCCGCCGTTTTGGTGGTACAGGGCTTGGACTATCTATAGCTTTGAAATTGATAGAACAGATGGATGGCAACATAGAACTGTCGAGTGAAGAAGGAAAAGGCAGCCACTTTACGGTTACCGTTACCCTCCCGACTTGTACTCTTCAAGATGCAGTAAGCAACGCTTTGGCTCTACCACAAACGCTGATTTGCCCTTCGGAGGTTGAGAATCCTATTGGACTAGATGTGGGTAATCACTCACACGAGGTGTATGTGGTTGGTTACGTTCTTCAACAAGAAGAGCTGTGCCGATATTTGAAACACTTCGGCCTTGAACCAAAGGTTCTGCATATTAACCAAAAGCACCTTCTCAAAGAGATGGTCGTCAAACATCAGCCAAAACACATCTTTGTGGCGATGTCTGTGTGGCATCAGCTGACGATTACCGATGCTTGGATTCAACAACATACAAGCTCAACACGATTTACCGTGATCAACCAAAATCCAATGCTCTCGCCTGAGCCTTTAGGCAACTCTTGGTGTTTGTCGGTCAATCCATTACTGCCCGATAACTTGGTTCACGTTCTAACGAAGCCCGTCAGTCACGACAATCTAATATCGCCATTAGACAACGAAACTAAAACGCCGATCGCCACAGAGACTCGCGAACAAGCTGAACTCAACGGCAGGCTGATTCTGGTCGCAGAAGATCATCCCATCAACCAACAAGTCATCGCTAAACAGCTTGAAAATATCGGTGTCCACGCCGACATCGTTGATAACGGAGTGTTAGCTCTGAACGCCTTGAAAGATAAACGCTATGGCTTATTACTAACCGATTGCCACATGCCCGAAATGGACGGATACACACTTGCATCAAGCATTCGTCAAATAGAACAACGCAAAGAAGAGCTGAACCGAGAAACTCAAAGACTGCCAATCGTCGCGCTGACGGCAAATGCTGTGCAAGGTGAAGATGCTAATTGCTACGCGCACGGCATGGATGACTTCTTGGTTAAACCCGTTTCGATTAAGCAGATGAGATTGACCATTGAGAAGTGGCTGCCCGCAATCGACGATTCCAACCCAGTTCGTGAAACTGATGTTTACGATGCAAAGGAATTAAAGGCACAGAATCAGGAAGTCAATGCTTCATCAAACTCTTCACCTAAAGACGAGGAAACCAATAAAGACGAAGAAGCCAATGAATTTTCGATGCTGTTCCAAGATATTGAACAAAGCTTTGAGGATAATCAGAGCCTAGAGCCAAGCGAAGACCTCGTTCCTGCAAACGCCCGAGACTCCTCCAGCGATACCAACAATCAAGTGATCGACTACGCCACCCTCTATGATCTCTTCGACGATCACGATGTCGTACTGACCTTACTTGAAGAGTTTGCCGCAAGCTTCATGGAAGATAATAAACGGATAAACGACCTGTGGGCTAACAAGGAATACCGAGAACTAAAAACCACGGCACACCGACTTAAAGGCGCAGCAAAAATGGTGGCATGTGACACGATTGCTTCTCCGCTCGCAATCATTGAGGCGCAAGCAAACGATCTAGTAACCGAAGCCACGGGCTTAGAGCAAGCCGAATCAACAATTGAAGCATCAATCGCGGAAGTCACTACCACATTCGAACGGTTTACAGAGGAGATAAACCAACTACGTCAGACAAAAGAAAAGGCTTACTCTTATGAGTAAACCTTAGAAGTCGTTGCGTTAATACAGACAGCTCTCGCTGGATTATGCAGCGGGAGCACTGTTCACTAGAATTTCGCGAATAGACTTAAGCGTCGCTTCAGTTGAATGGTAATCCAGTTCAACTTCACTAAAAATGCCATTTACTTCAAGCATTAACGTCGGGTAAGAAAACACACCCATCGCTTCTTTAAAGCCTAACTGGTCATCTAATTCACTTTCCAATAACTTGCTAGAAAGGTCATTTTCAAACTGTTGTACGTTCATGCCTAGCTCTTCAGCCAACTGCAGGTGCGTTTCTTGACTGTGTGGCAACATCGCACGAAGGTAGTACGCATGTTGAATCGCTTCTAGCATCGCTTCGTAGTGATCTTGAAAACCTGCGGCGATTACAGCACGGCACGCAGGGTAAGTGCTGCGAACAGGCTTACACTCAGTCCAAAACTCGTGGTTAAACTCGGTACCTAGCTTAGCTTCAATCTGCTTCCAGATCGCTTGCAGTTTGCCTTTCATCTCTTCTGACATTGGCTCATCAGAATCCGGTGCCAAGCCACCCACAACGTAGTTAAACTCAATGCTCGCAGGCAATTGTTGTTTCAACAACTCAAGCGTTGGCTTGTATCCCCAACACCAGCTGCACATTGGATCATGCACATAATGAAGTTTTACGTTCATTGTTCGTTCCTTATCGAGTCGACTCTTCTATCAATTCCAACAAAAAAGGAGCCTAATTAAGGCCCCTCATTTTAACTATTCAGCGCAAAGGCTAGAGCTTACTCAGCGTCATCACCAGCAACTTTAGCTGCTGCTTCTTTGATGATTGGCTGAAGTTCGCCTTTTTGGAACATCTCAAGAATGATGTCACAACCACCGATTAGCTCACCTTCAACCCAAAGTTGTGGGAAAGTTGGCCATTGTGCGTAAGCTGGAAGCTCTGCACGGATATCTGGGTTTTGTAGAATATCTACGTAAGCAAATTTCTCGCCACATGCCATTAGAGCTTGAGACGCTTGAGAAGAGAAACCACAGCTAGGTAGCTTAGGAGAACCTTTCATGTACAGTAGAATAGTGTTTTCTTCAATTTGCTGTTTGATTTTATCGATAGTTTCCATTGCTTCCTCGTTAATGGATTACGGCTTTTATTGCCTTTATTCTACCCCAAACCAAAAGAATAAAAACCATATAAAAAAAGCGGTTAACAAGCTAAGCTAACAATTCACACAAAAGTGATGAAATAAGCTTTTAATAAAGTAAAAACTTGCTAAACTATATCGCAAGTCAGCAAATTGACCATGGTTGGCAGTATAGCGAGCCATGAATAATAATATCACTGGAAGCAATCGAAAGAGTTAACTCTTTCATATCAATGGAGAATTGAGCAATGGCATTTGAACTACCGGCTCTTCCTTACGCGAAAGACGCACTAGAACCACACATCTCAGCAGAAACGCTAGATTTCCACCACGGTAAGCACCACAACACTTACGTTGTTAAGCTAAACGGTCTTATCCCAGGTACTGAGTTTGAAGGCAAAACACTAGAAGAGATCGTTAAGACTTCGACTGGTGGTGTTTTCAATAACGCTGCTCAAATCTGGAACCACACGTTCTACTGGCACTGTCTTGCTCCTAAAGCAGGCGGCGAACCAACTGGCGCTGTTGCAGAAGCTATCAACGCTGCATTCGGTTCTTTCGAAGAATTCAAAGCGAAATTCACTGATTCAGCAATCAACAACTTCGGTTCTTCTTGGACTTGGTTAGTTAAGAAAGCTGACGGTTCTCTAGACATCGTTAACACTTCTAACGCTGCTACTCCTCTAACAGAAGAAGGTGTTACTCCACTTCTAACTGTTGACCTATGGGAACACGCTTACTACATCGATTTCCGTAATGTTCGCCCTGACTACATGGCTGCATTCTGGAACCTAGTAAACTGGTCTTTCGTAGAAGAGAACCTAGCTAAGTAATCTATTACTTAAGCTGCGCTATTTATAGCGAGTTACCTATTGAAAGCTCATGCCTCGGCGTGAGCTTTTTTGTATCTGTCGTATTCCTATCAATACGAACATTACGAAACAAATCAGCCAATCAAGACTGCTTTTTAACCTATTGTTACCTTTCTTAATCGCCCTGCATAAATTCTCTATTCGCCTGTAATTAAACACTAAAGTTTGCCGACTCCATGCCGTTAAAGGTGTATCCAATGAGAGGCTACATGCAAATACATACTTTAGACAAAGCAGGAATCATAAACGAACTGAAGTTCGGCATCGGGATCAGCCAAGCGGTTGAGCAAGGTCGCCGTGCAGATTTCGCGTTGCTGTTATCTATGTTCTCTAATGATGTTCGCGATTGCACGCCGATAGACACCATTGAAATCACAGAGACAACTGAAGATCGCCTGCGCAAGCAATTTGGCGTAGCAGAACCACAACAACTGCGTTCAAACCAATCGTCGTATGAAATTTCAGCTCAGCAATCTAATCATTTTCATCAAGCAAGCCTTGCCAGTGCCAAGCTCAGCCACTATTTGAAACCTGAAGCGCTTGCCTTTATGCCTGAAGATACGGCTGACTTACCCGAAGAAGTTTACCAAAACCTTTCTGGTCATGATCGACGTAAACTTGCAAACAAGCATTTCCCTGATTTGCCACACGCCACGCTCTACAATGAGCTAACAACAGCGCAACGTCAGTATCAAATTCAAGCTCAAGTATAGCGGTCACCTACCTTTCCCTTTTTCGCTGTCTATCCACCGCTATTCTTCGATTAACTCACGTCCTTAAAGCATTCACACGAGTGATATGAACCACCAGCCTTAGGCAACCTACAAACACCAGATGTTGGTTACCGCTTGAAGTTACTGCAAAATGTGACTTGCCACTAAGTTCATAAAAACTTATTAATGGGTACAGCTTAGTTTGAACCAATTCACACCCATCGTATGAAATTTAACCCATCCTTATCCGACATGGACAACTTGTTTAGGTACTGGGATGGAAATAAAAAGCTCAATCATATTGGTGACATCTGCCGGCTCGCGACTGGGAGGAACGATTGCGAACCACTTTGTTAACCTTGGAGCCACAGTCATCCTTTGCGATAAAGACACGGAAGCACTTCAAGCAACTTATTCGCAATGTACTCGGTTCTCCGACTCTGTTTACCATTACACGCTCAAAGGAAATGACAGCCAAGCGATTCTCAGCGTGTTTGATTTTATTCAATCGACCTTCAATACCACACCGGATGTACTGGTCAATAACTGGATCAGCTCCCCTATGCCTAGCTTAATTGGTGATCAGCCTGTCAGTACCTTTATTAATGACCTCTCATCTAAGGCATCGACCCTTTTCGCATTTGGACAAATCAGTGCAGAGAGGCTACGAGAAGAAGATAAAGAAGGCGTGATTGTAAATGTGATATCTCACGATGACTTCCATGATGTGTCAGGCTTAGAGAGCGCAAACTCCATGATTACCGGCTTTACCCATAGCTGGGCGAAAGAACTGACTCCATTTGGTATTCGAGTCGGTGGTGTTGTGCCCGCGGTTCATAACTCTGACGGTAAACTCAACCGATGCCATTGGGCGCAACTGCAGGATGAACTAACCAGAACAACAGAATATATTGTCTCTAATGATTACTTTAGTGGGCGAGTTGTGGCTGCTGAGGTTTAGTCCCCCCTACTTCAAGTAAATGCGCGCAATTCATTTATCATTAAGTCGATCACTTTAGCCTTTCAAAGTCCTCAGACTAGCCAGCAAACATAAAAAAAGCCCCAGTCTCTCGACTGGGGCCTTCATCTTTTCCCGATAGATAAGTATCGTGCTAGCGAAAACTTATCTCAAACTAATGCTTACTTATTATGCGTTAGCTTTTTCTTTTTTAGCTTTTGGCGCTTTCGCTTCAGCTGGCTTTTGGTCTGCTTTCTTAAGGATAACTGTAGTACCTTCGAAAGTTTCGCCTTCAACGTATGGTTGGCCGAAGTAAGAAGTTGTTAGAACTTCTTTTAGCTCAGTGATTAGAGGGTAACGTGGGTTAGCACCTGTACACTGGTCATCGAACGCTTCAACAGCTAGCTCGTCTAGTTTAGCGATGAAGTCAGACTCGTTAACACCCGCAGCTTGGATAGATAGTGGGATGTCTAGGTCTTTCTTAAGCTCTTCTAACCAAGTCAGTAGACGTTCAATCTTCTGAGCAGTACGGTCACCAGCTTGGCTTAGGCCTAGGTGGTCAGCAACTTCAGCGTAACGACGGCGTGCTTGTGGGCGGTCGTACTGAGAGAATGCAGTCTGCTTAGTTGGGTTATCGTTCGCGTTGTAACGTACAACGTTTGAGATAAGTAGTGCGTTAGCAAGACCGTGTGGTAGGTGGAACTCAGCACCAATTTTGTGAGCCATTGAGTGACACACACCTAGGAATGCGTTCGCAAATGCTACACCAGCGATAGTTGCTGCGTTGTGTACTTTCTCACGAGCGATTGGGTCAGCCGCACCATTTTTGTAGCTTGATGGTAGGTATTCTTTAAGCATCTTAAGTGCTTGAAGAGCTTGACCGTCTGAGTATTCGTTCGCTAGAACAGATACGTAAGCTTCAAGAGCGTGAGTTACTGCATCGTAACCACCGAACGCTGTTAGAGACTTAGGCATGTTCATTACAAGGTTCGCATCAACGATAGCCATGTTTGGCGTGATTTCGTAGTCAGCTAGTGGGTATTTAGCACCAGTCTTGTCGTCTGTAACAACAGCGAATGGAGTAACCTCTGAACCCGTACCTGAAGTAGTAGTAATACATACTAGCTCAGCTTTTTGACCCATTTTAGGGAACTTGTAGATACGTTTACGGATATCCATAAAGCGCATTGCTAGTTCTTCAAAGTGAGTTTCTGGGTGCTCGTACATAACCCACATGATCTTAGCAGCATCCATTGGAGAACCGCCACCTAGAGCAAGGATTACGTCAGGTTGGAAGCTCTTCATTGCTTCAGCGCCTTTCTCAACAACAGATAGCGTTGGATCCGCTTCTACGTCGAAGAAAGTTTGAACTTCGATGCCTTGTGCTTTAAGCAGGCTAACTACGTCATCAGCGTAACCGTTGTTGAATAGGAAACGGTCAGTTACTAGGAATGCGCGTTTCTTACCTTCTAGGTCGCTCATTGCGATTGGAAGGCTACCACGACGGAAGTAGATAGACTTAGGTAGTTTGTGCCACAACATGTTTTCAGCTCGCTTCGCTACAGTTTTCTTGTTGATAAGGTGCTTAGGACCTACGTTCTCAGAGATAGAGTTACCACCCCATGAACCACAACCTAGAGTTAGAGAAGGTGCAACGTTGAAGTTGTACAGGTCACCGATACCACCGTGAGTAGTAGGGATGTTGATTAGAATACGAGCAGTCTTCATCTTGTCACCGAAGTAACGGATGCGGTCTGCGTTAGTATCTTGGTTAGTGTAAAGACCAGATGTATGACCGATACCACCGATTTCAACCATAGTTACCGCTTGAGCAACAGCATCTTCGAAGTCGTCCGCACGGAATAGACCTAGAGTTGGAGATAGTTTCTCGTGAGCGAATTCGTCATCGTAAGAAACTTTACCAAGACCTTCACCTACAAGTACTTTTGTATCAGCAGGAACTTTAACACCAGCCATTTCAGCGATTGCTGGAGCAGGCTGACCTACGATTTTAGCGTTTAGGTTGCCGTCGATAAGCAGTACTTTGCGTACTTTATCAGCGTCAGCTTTAGATAGAACGTGAGCTTTGTGAGAAGCGAAACGCTCTTTTACTTCGTCATAGACTTCGCTAACTACAATAGCTGCTTGCTCAGAAGCACATACAACGCCGTTATCGAATGTTTTAGACATAAGGATAGAAGCTACAGCACGTTTGATGTCAGCAGTTTCGTCGATAACTACTGGAACGTTACCAGCACCAACACCGATAGCAGGCTTACCAGAAGAGTACGCTGCTTTAACCATGCCTGGACCACCAGTAGCAAGGATAAGTGCGATACCGTCGTGCTTCATAAGCGCGTTAGAAAGCTCTACAGATGGTTGGTCGATCCAACCGATGATGTCTTTTGGAGCACCCGCTGCAACAGCTGCGTCTAGAACTAGTTTCGCTGCGTCGTTAGTTGAGTTCTTTGCACGTGGGTGTGGCGAGAAGATGATGCCGTTACGTGTCTTAAGAGAAATTAGAGATTTGAAGATTGCTGTAGAAGTTGGGTTCGTTGTTGGAACGATACCACAAATGATACCTACAGGCTCAGCGATAGTCATTGTGCCTAGGTTGTCATCTTCTTCTAAGATGCCACATGTTTTTTCGTCTTTGTATTTGTTGTAGATAAATTCAGATGCAAAGTGGTTTTTGATAACCTTATCTTCAACAATACCCATTCCAGATTCAGCAACTGCTTGTTGTGCTAGTGGAATACGAGCGTGGTTAGCAGCAAGAGAAGCTGCACGGAAGATTGCGTCTACTTTCTCTTGAGAGAATGTTGCAAACTCTTCTTGTGCTGCTTTAACGCGAGCTACTAGAGCATCAAGTTCCGCTAAGTTAGTTACAGGCATGGTGGATCTCCTAAAATAATAAATATTAAAAACTTTTTATTAATTTCGCTGCTTGCTTTTAACCTCAAACAACAACGTTCTTAGTAAATTGCTTTCAGGACTGAGTATATTATTTCACTGTATGAAAAAAATTGACCCAGATCAGTTACCCAAAAAGAATTAACCAAAAAGTAGTAAGGCAATCGCAAAAATTAACTTAAGGTACTGATTTAAATAGATTAAAATCACACTTTCCGTCAGAACAAAAAACAAGCAAACAGTCAACTTTTTTCTACATAGCGTCATAAACTGTAAAAAAATTTCATTTTTAGTCCGTTAAATTACATGTATACAGCTATATTCGTGCTACTGAGAGTATATCCATACCGTTACACGGGCTAGATTCTGACATAATTTTTATTAATTCCGTGCGGCAGTTAACAGTTACTCAATAAAAAGTTACGAAATGAAACAGCACCGACAAGCTTGCAACAAGGAAGATACAAAAGTGAGATTCAATTAGTTTTTCTACAAAAAAACACCCGTTTCAAGTTAGTTTTTTTCATTCGTGTAAATTGAGTTTGTCCCTTACATTACGCGCCTAGACTATTCACAGATCAAACCTTCAACCTTAAGTACGCTAACTGGAGATCGCTCTCATGCAAGGCTTAGAACTCGCAATTTTTATGCAATTCTTCCTTGGGCTTGTTGCTGCCGTAAACCCAATCGGCATCATGCCTGTTTTTGTTTCTCTTACTGCTCATATGCCGCCAGAAGAGAGGAACAGGACAGCCTTACAAGCAAACATTGCTGTTGCCGTGATCCTCATTGTCTCTCTTGTTGCGGGGCAAATGCTACTTGATATGTTTAGTATCTCACTGGACTCATTTCGTGTTGCAGGTGGTTTACTATTACTGAGCATCGCATTTTCGATGATGAGCGGTAAGCTCGGTGAAGATAAGCAGAACAAACAAGAAAAATCTGAATACATCAGCAAAGAGCAGATCGGTGTTGTTCCACTTGCTATGCCGCTAATGGCAGGTCCGGGTGCAATCAGCTCGACCATTGTTTACGGGTCTCGCTACCCTGCTGCTATTGATACGGTAGGAATCGGCATTAGCATCATCGCATTCGCAACATGCTCTTGGCTTTTGTTCCGTTCAGCGCCAGTTATCGTTCGTTTCCTAGGTCAAACGGGTATCAACGTGATCACTCGTATCATGGGTTTGATTCTTGGCGCATTGGGCATCGAGTTCATCGCCAATGGCTTACGTAATTTGTTCCCAGGTTTGGCATAACGTTTAACAGCATTTCGGTTGCTCTATAAAGGGCAACAATATTGAAATATAGATGAGGCGAGTAAAGCAATTGGGCTTTCACTCGCCTCGTTATTATGAAGCTAGTATAATGACTGTTAATGCATTTAACAGAAGATGAATCTCTCCTTATGTCACGCAAGCCACTCAAGCATCATTTGTACGTCATTATCTTTGGTACTCACACGCCTGCCGGACGTGCATTTGATATCTCTCTGATCGTTGCAATCTTGGCTTCGCTGTTAGTTCTAATCTTAGAGTCCATTCCTAATGTAATGAGTGAATGGTCACAACAGCTGCGTTATATCGAATACACCTTTACTGCACTCTTCACTCTTGAGTATTTGTTGAGGCTTTATTGCTCTCCAAAGCCAAAATCTTACGCTACTAGCTTTTATGGTGTCGTTGACCTATTAGCGATTCTTCCAACCTACTTAGCGATCATCTTCCCTGGCGCTTCGTTTATGGGTGTGGTGAGGCTGCTTCGTGTGATGCGTATCTTCCGAATCCTAAAACTGGTTCGCTACCTGCAAGATTCCAATATTCTGTTGCGCTCACTGTTAATGGCAAGACGAAAGATACTGATCTTCTTCAGCACCGTTGGGATCTTAGTCGTTATCTTTGGTGCTCTGATCTTTGTTATTGAAGGACCAGAAAATGGCTTCACTAGTATTCCTCACAGCATCTATTGGGCAATCGTGACCATCACGACAGTGGGATATGGTGACATGGTGCCGCAGACCGCGCTTGGCAAAGCCATAGCATCACTGACCATGCTATTGGGTTACTCAATTTTGGCGGTGCCGACAGGGATTATTACTGCAGAACTCAGTAATGAAATGAACTCACACAAAGAGTTGGTTAAGTGTCCTAACTGCAACCGAGCGGGTCATGATTCTGACGCCATGTATTGCAAACACTGTGCAAGCGAATTGGCAGATCCAGACAAGCGTGTCGTCACCGACAAGACCGAATAAAACCAAAAAAGAGCTCTTTTTTGGTTTTCTTAACTATCTAACAGCCATCTGTGAAAACTTCCACTTGGTAGTCATCATTTGCTTCCATCGCAGCCGTGTATTTCACATAGCATTGGGTCTTCTCGATAGCGGTATTGAAGTCATTGGGAAGAACGTCCGACAAATATTCCGATCGGGTAATCAGCCACAAATCAGGGTCGCCAACAGACCCATTATTATGTGCAGCCCAAGTCCACTCTTTCGTTAAATCATGGTACCCAGAATCAATCGCCAAAAAGTTTTCCGTTCCCCCTTTTTCAACAGCAGGGTAGCCAAACTGTACGCTTCCGTAGTTTGGTACGAGGTAACGTTCTTGGTCTTCCATTCCTGCCACAGCTGCTTTTTCGAATGCTAAATCCGCTGCGGTATGGACTGATGCCCCTAACCCTTCCATAACCGAAGCCCTAGCATCATGTTGTATGTTTAAAAACCTAGGTGCTGCAACAACCGCTAAAACACCAATAATGACGATAACAACAATCAACTCGATAAGAGTAAAACCTTTAAGGTTTGCTTTCATTTTCTAGCTCCAACTTTAAGACGCACGAAAGGTAAGGTTTTAAAGTCAGGCTTCTGTCATCAGAAACAAAAAAAGCGCCCTAAGGCGCTTCTTCGTTAATTATTCTCAAAAATGAGGCAGTTACGCTTTCTCAGCAAGGATAATGCGCAGAGTACGACGTAGTGGTTCTGCAGCACCCCAAAGCAATTGGTCACCAACCGTGAATGCGTTTAGGAAGTCGTTGCCCATCGACATCTTGCGCAGACGACCGACTGGTACAGACATAGTGCCTGTTACTTTCGCTGGTGTTAGCTCCTGTGCTGTGATGTCGCGGTCATTAGGAATCACTTTAACCCAATCATTGTGCGTCGCGATGATCTCTTCGATCTCGTCCATTGGCACGTCTTGCTTGAGCTTAATCGTTAGCGCTTGAGCGTGACAACGCATTGCACCGATACGTACACAGGTACCATCGATAGGAATCGGTTGACCGTCTAGACCAAGAATCTTGTTCGCTTCAACACCCGCTTTCCACTCTTCTTTGCTCTGACCGTTTTCACGCTTCACATCGATCCAAGGAATCAGTGAGCCCGCAAGTGGAGCACCAAATTGGTCTGTTGGGAATGAAGATGAACGAATCGTATCAGCCACTTTCTTATCGATATCAAGAATTGAACTTGAAGGGTTCGCTAACTCAGAACTTACGCTGTCGTTGATCACACCCATTTGTGAGATCAGCTCACGCATGTTCTTAGCACCCGCACCAGAAGCTGCTTGGTAAGTCATGGCACTCATCCACTCAACCATGCCTTTCTCGTACAGGCCACCTAGAGCCATAAGCATTAAGCTCACAGTACAGTTACCGCCAACGAAAGTGTTGGTGCCACTGTGAATGCCTTGCTGAATTTGAGCCAAGTTAACAGGATCAAGAGTGATGATTGAATCAGCGTCCATACGCAGAGTAGAAGCTGCATCAATCCAGTAACCTTTCCAACCTGCTTGACGCAGTGCTGGGTATACTTTTGATGTGTAATCGCCGCCTTGACAAGTAATCACAGCATCAAGCTGTTTTAGGCTATCAATATCAAAAGCGTCTTGAAGTAGACCCGCATCTTTACCACCTAGAACAGGGGCAGGAATACCAATCTGAGATGTGCTGTAATAAACAGGCTCAATCAAGTCGAAGTCTTTCTCTTCAACCATACGTTGCATCAGTACAGAACCCACCATACCGCGCCAACCAACTAGACCTACTCTCATCGCTCACTCTCCATGTATAAATTAAAAATTGCTCTCCCCCATCTATAAGTTTTTCAGAAACAGAACTCAAGTGCTTTTTGTCAAAAAGTGTAACTTTTTCGTTTCTTTTAAGTGAACGTAATGAATCGTGCAGTTATCTCTGTATCGACATTCCATCTCCACCTCATTGATTAAGCGTCCATTATCGTCAAATTCAAACATTTACATCGCCAAAACCGGTTCAATCGACGCTCATCACAAACAGTAAATCCCTCTTTCAAACCAAGGTTAATCAGAATTTTATTTTACAAAACGAAAACAACGTGCGACAGATTTCAACATGTAACAATCATGAATTTAACAAAATTTTAGATTATGAAACCACAATTGATTGAGTTAACAGTCAAATATCACAACTTGGGCGTATTTTTTCGATATAATAAACTAATTACTGTAGTGTCCGTTTTGTACCACACACTATAACGAAGCACTATAAATGCTCGAAATCACAAGAGGCTTTTATGAAGCAGAGTAAAACTCGCCTACCGAACCTATTACAGGTATTCATCGCGTTAGGACTATTTCTATCCCTTGCTTTTTCCTTTACAGCAAAGCTTGACCTTCCAATTCAACTTGCCTTGTATATTGGCTGGTTCATTATCATGGTTCTTGGTATTCGTCTTGGACACCAATACAAAGACTTAGAAAAAGCAGCACTCAAAGGAATATCCAATGGCTTAGGCGCGGTTTTAATACTTTTAGCCGTTGGCGCTCTTGTTGGTACTTGGATCTCAGGCGGGATCGTACCTACTATCATTTACTATGGTCTGAAAGCTATCCACCCTTCTATCTTCCTTTTAGCGACCATGATCATCTGTTCTCTAACCGCATTGGCAACTGGTACTTCTTGGGGCGCTGCGGGTACAGCAGGTATCGCAATGATGGGTATCGGCCAAGGTCTCGGTGTTCCAGCGCCGATTACTGCGGGTGCAGTGCTGTCAGGCTGTTACTTCGGTGACAAGATGTCTCCGCTTTCTGATTCAGTGATTCTGGCTTCTTCAATGTCTGGTGTTGAAGTGGTTGAACACATCAAGGGCATGTTGCCAGTTGCGTTAATCAGCTACGTGATTACAGGCATCATGTTTACTGCGTTTGGTTTCCACTACGCGGGCAACGTTGACATGAGCCAAGTAGACTCTGTAATCAAAGCGATGGAAGTTCAGTTCTACATCACCCCTTATTCATTCGTTCCAGTACTTATCGTGCTTGGTCTGTTGGCTTTCCGTATGCCTTCCTTCCCGGTTATCAGCTTTGGTTCTTTGCTGGGTATTATCTGGGCAGTCATGATCCAAGATATCGACTTCCTAACGGCATTCAACACTGCTTGGGCACCGTTCTCAATCTCATCTGGCGTAGAGTTTATTGATTCGATTCTTAACCGTGGCGGTATGTCTTCCATGCTTGGTTCGGTTGCGGTTATCGTATTTGGTCTAGGTTTCGGTGGCTTACTGGATAAAGTGGGCGTACTAGAGACAATCGCTAAAGTGTTTGAGCGCCGCGTAAACAGCGCAGGCTCACTAGCGACTAGCACCATTGGCACGGCTTTCATGGGTAACGTATTCGGTTCTGCAATGTACGTATCGTTAATCCTTACGCCAAAAATCTGTGCGAAAAACTACGACCGTTTAGGCTACAAACGTAAGAACCTATCGCGTAATGCTGAGTTTGGTGGCACGTTAACGTCGGGTATGGTTCCGTGGAGTGATAACGGCATCTACATGGCGAGTATTCTTGGCGTTGCGACGCTGTCTTACGCGCCGTTCATGTGGCTAAGCTTCATCTGTATCATTGTAACTATCGTGACGTCTTATATGGGTTGGTTCGTTGATAAGTGTGAACCAACAGCACCAGCGTTTGAAGCTGAAGAAGCGACAGAGCTAAGCAAGCAACAAGCTTAAGTTCATGGGCTAACACTTTCGAACGTAACTCAAAACGTTAATGGTAGAAATGCAAAAAGAGCGCCATAGAGCGCTCTTTTTTATCGGTTTTTTACTTGTTTGCGGTTCGCTTACCCAACCAGTAACCGATGCCTAACGGTGCGAAGAACACCACCAAGATAAACAGAATAAAGTAGATAATCACACCCTTGATTAGCTCCATCAGCTTATCAATCGCAAGCACAACCACTTCTTGAGAGACACGGTCTAAATCTTGAGTGAACAGCTCTCTTTCTGATGTCACAATACCTGCAATCTCGAGACGCTCTTTCTCAATCATCTGAACTAACGCTTCTCTCTCACGCGTAACCATCTTTTCCAGAGCGACACGTTCATCGCTCAGCATCGCCAATTTTTGGTCTGTTTTATCGCTGAGGTCGTTGAGCAATGGCTGCATTTCTGCCGACATAATAGAGGCTAGTGTTTGCATGTATTCAGGGTTATTTTCAATAAAGTCCTGCATGCTAGCTGAGGTTTGGCGAAGGCTTTCTAGTGTCATCGACAAATCTTCACCCGTGAGTGAGCTATTCATCGCCACCAATTCGGCTTTCCAAGACATCAGTTTTGGCGTTTGGTCCGCCATTAGGCTTAAGCGGTCTGATGCATCGCTCATGGCTTCTGGCATGGTACCTAGGCTCTGAACGATCTGTGATTCATCTTTACCAAGGTAAGCTAGCCATTCTCGATAAGCAGGCGTACTTCTGAAGGTAAGGTCTTTAAAAGGATTGTTCGCGGCAAACTCTGCAACGAATGCTTTGCTCTTTTTGAAATCACTCGAGCTCAATACGCCCTTTGCTAGCTTTTCAGCTTCTTGGTCAAGAAAACGAGCTGTTTCTACAGCATCATCGGTCACGAACAAATCAGCACCGTCACCTTGTGCGTAAAACTGATTCATTTGAGCAGTGAACACCCATGAGTCAATTAAAGCTGACATAGGAGAAGTTTGATAAGCCGCTTGCTGTAAGCCTTGCTCTGCGTGGATCTTCCAAAGCAACACATAAGATTGATGTAAGGTGTCATCAGCCGGGTAAGATTGCGCGATTACGTCCGCCGAGTCTTCGACTCTTGTAAAAAACATCTTGGCGTATTCACGCGTCATGAGGCGAGCATTCAGCTCTTGTTGAGTGAGAGGCGTCGTCTGACTATCTAACTTAACTTCTAGGAGAGAACAACCACTTAGCACAATGCTAAGCACCAACACCATCCAACTTCGACTCGAAACTCGTAACATATAAACCTCTGACAAAGACTAAGGGCGCGGATTGTATGAGCACTTCGTCAGAGTATTGTCAAAATCCCTGCAAAAGTTAACGTTGATTATCTAAATATGCATGAGCTGAATCTACCGAGGCTTTTATTGCCTGCTCGAGCTCTGTTAAATCATGCTCACTGATGGCTCTTGATTGCTTCATTGTCATTTCAATACTCGCGGCAATAATCGCTAATCGAGACGCTTTAATGCTACCAGCTACGCCTTTTAAACTATGTACAATGCGAGCTGCGGAGGTTTCATCTTTGATCAGCAAAGACTTAAATTTCTTATAATCACCTGCGTGATCTTGTACAAAGACGCCAAGCAACAATTCGACAGACTCAGCATCACCATCGAGTGTCTCCAACATGTCTTCAATATCAATCGCAGGCTTAGAGTCCGTCACACTGGCTATGTGTTTCTCCGACATTGGCTCGCCTATCGTACCAGGTTGACTTGCAGGGCTCATATTTTGTTGAGGTTGATATTCTGGTTGCTGATTCAATACGGTTTCAGGTACCTCAGGCTCTTTCTCAAACTGGTTAGTTGCCGAGGGAGTCGAATCAACGCTACTTTCTGAAAACAATTCATCTTCCTTATCGGAAAGATTAACAACCTTTTCTTTGCTAGGTTCAGGGGCTATACCCTGTTCTGCTTTGGGCTGCAGAGCCGCTTTTCTCACACTAACACTCCACACAACCAAAGCGCTCATCGCCACTAAGCTCAAGCCTAACATCACAAGTAAAAGGTTAAACTGACGCTCATGAAACTCAGCTTCAAGTTTAATGATCTGCTCATTCACTGAGTTTTTCTTAATCTTATCGACCAAATAATTGAGCTGGGCGTAATCACTCAACAATGCTGAAGCATCAGCCAATAGCTGTTGAAGTGCATCTTGCTCTTTGGTTTTTAATGAATAAGATTTTTCTAGAATAGAATCGAAGGCACGATAAGTGGCAGACGAACTTTGACTGTCAGAATACATCGCTTCAAAGACCACTACGCCGAATTCGTTTAGGAGTGGTTTTAACTTAGGGGAAAGCTCTTTATCCGCACGCAACATCTTAATGTTATCAACGATGTCTTGAACTTGGCTTTCGATCGGGATGAACTCATCGAACTTTTCTAGGAACTGATCGGCTACGTACAACAGTTGGTTCACATCAGGGCGAAACAAAGCGTGTTGAAAATCAGATTCAATCTGCAGTCGGATTGAATAAACCAACTGAGCATCGAGTGCTAGATCATTGATACGAGAGACTCGAAGCGGTTCTGAGAAATAAAGTGATTGCCTCAACTCGTTGACTCGAATACCGAGCTCTTCGATTTGAGCAAGAGAATTGGTGTAGGAACGGCTTAAATTAAGAAGAGCCAATGAAGGAAGTAGCCACAGAGCCAAGAGCACAACCAAGAAGGTGGCTGGTTTTTTAAAGCGTTTGGGCTTTGCTACTGATTGTTCCATCTATATTCCTTGTGCGTGTTAACTTGAAGCCATAACAGTAGCTAAAAGATTAAGCACAAAATAAGCGACAACATCCTGCTGCCGCTTTTATCCGTTAACTTCCGACTATGACTTATTGCGAGTCAATTGGTCACGTAAGTTCGGTGGTGTGCCTTTAATCGTTAGCGTGTCTGTCTCCGGATCGTAAAAGATACGTTCGCCTAGAAGCAGACTATCAAAACTAACATTCAAACCGCCACCAGCACCAACAAATTTTGTTAGTTTACGCATAGTTGCACGATCGGCTGGAAAGCTGTCTTCTAACTCGTAACCTTGCTCACTAGTATAGTCAAAGAAACTTGTGCCATCTGTGCTTGCTGGTAACTCTCCAGAAAGTTCACGAACTTGCACTTCATCGCCAGCTTTAAGCTGCTCGTTACAGTAATCCGCAACCTGCTTTTTGTAGCTGATCGCTTCTTCTTTTTCTAATTTAGAGTCAGAAACGAAATCTTCTACCGCTTGCATCAGTACTTGGTTTTGCTGTTTCGCATCCAGACCCACTTCAGCTTGTAAGAAATCTAAGAAGAAATCGGCGACTTTACGGCCAACACGTCCTTTAATGTAAGTTAAATAACGGTTTGACTCTTTATCAGTCTCATAAGTAGAAAGGTCTAGGCGAGCCGCGATATCCATTTTTGAGATATCAAGGTAATCCGTCGCACTAATATCTAGCCCTTCAGTTACCTTTAGGCTTTGGTTTGAAGGCAGCAAACCAATGAATAGGTAATCTGTTGCAAGTGACTGATATTCAGCCATTACCAAGATACCTTCGTCAGCAAATGGGTATTTTGAAAGCTCATCTTTTAGACGTTGCGCACTCTTTTGAGAAAAATCGTAAAAGTTTGTCTCACCAGCACGAAGTTGGTGCAACCACTGCTGAAATTCGCTGTCAGATTTGAAAGAACCAAACCCTTTGCCTGCTTTTGAGTTAAAAACACGGTGAAGTTCAGCAACCAGACTTTCAGATGAAGCATCGTTTTCTAGAGATTCAGCACGATAGTTAACAATCAGTTCATCCTGATCGTTCTTGCTCAGCTGGTGTAAAATTACGTTGGAAAGGTGAAGGCTCATAGTGAAAATATTACCGTTCAGGTTTCAGTTGTCGTGCATAGTAGGTTATCATAAGCCGCTTTTACTATCATTATTAGAGTCCTTATGCCGATTATATCTAAATACACAGATGATCAAGTTGAAAAAATCCTAGCTGAAGTAGGTGCTGTACTATCTAAGCACAAAGCTTCACCAGAACTTTCACTGATGATCGCTGGAAATATCGCAACCAATGTCTTAAATCAGAATGTTGCTGCTTCACAACGCAAAGGAATTGCTGAAAAATTTGCCGAGGCTTTAATTTCTTCTCTTGAAGATAAAAAGTCTCACTAAATTTGATTGACGGATAAAAGAATTATAAATGGTAGACAGCGCAAACTCATATAGCGATCGTGTATCTCGACTGGTTGGTTGGGGTCACTGGTTTGCATTTTTCAACATCATTGCTGCGATGTTGATTGGTACTCGTTATATTACTCAATCTGCTTGGCCAGAAACCTTGCTAGGTCAATTCTATTTGGCTGCATCGTGGGTTGGTCATTTTGGCTTTTTAGTGTTCGCGCTCTATCTATTAGTGCTGTTCCCGCTCACTTTTATTCTTCCGTCGAGGAAGTTATTACGTTTGGTTGCGGTTTGTTTTGCGACCATAGGTTTAACTGTCCTACTGATTGATACCCAAACGTATCAAAATATAAACCTCCACCTGACGCCTGTTGTGTGGGAGGTTTTATTCAGTGGAGAGGAATCTGCATTCACGTCTGATTTGCAGCACCTCTTCATTGTTATGCCGCTCATCTTCTTGCTACAGCTTGGCTTATCTGAATGGGTTTGGCGTAAGCAGCGTAAACTGTCTCATAAACACATTGGCCGTCCAATTACTGCCGTATTCTTCTTGTGTTTCATCAGCAGCCACCTGACCTACATGTGGGCTGATGCGTATTTCTATAACCCAATTACTAGCCAGAAAGCGAACTTCCCACTGTCTTATCCAATGACAGCGAAAAGCTTTATGGAAAAACATGGTCTATTAGACCGTGAAGAATATCTAGAACGTTTGGAAGCGAACAAAGGCAATGTAAACCTCGTTAGCTACCCACTAGAAGAAATTCAGTACAACCGTCGTAGTGATGATCTGAACATCCTGATGGTGAGTGTGAACAACCTTCGCTCTGACGCACTGAACGAAACATCAATGCCTAGCAGCTATGCATTCGCACAACAGTCGATCAACTTCACCAACCACTACAGTTCTAGTAACGACATGTTTGGTATTTTCGGTTTGTTTTATGGTCTTCCGAGCAGCTACGCGAGCAGCATCGAAGCCCAAGGCTCTAGCGCGGTATTACTCGATGTTTTAGATAATCACAAGTACAAGTTTGCTGCGTTCAGTGGCGACAACTTTAGCGATGCTCTTTACTCGGATATCATCTTCCGAGGACGTGATGTGATGCCAGAACAGGCAACGTATGATGACCAGAGTGCAATACAAGCTTGGTCTAACTGGATTCAATCACCGCAAGCGAAGCGCCCTTGGTTTAACTTTATTGAACTGACCACACTGGATAACTTCGCCAGCTACGATTCAAGCTCTGAATCAAACTCAACGTTAACCACAGCGGAACGGTTTACTGCAGACTATCAAAAATCAGCTCAAGCCGCCGATGCTCAGCTAGCAACAATCTATGCGGAGCTAGAGCGCTTAGATCTAACCGACAACACGGTTGTAATCATTACCTCTAACCACGGTACTGAGTTTAACGAAACCAAAACGAATAGCTGGGGTGCAAACTCCAACTACAGTCGTTATCAGTTACAAGTACCACTGTTTATCAGCTGGCCTGGTAAGTCTGCTTCTGAGTACACTCACCGTTCTAGTCATCTAGACGTATCAGTAACTCTGATGCAAGAGCTATTGGGTGTATCTTCAAGTCCGACTGATTTCAGTAGTGGTCGCAGCCTGTTTAATGAGCGTAAGAGAAAGTGGATTCTCGCGGGTGACTCTCGTGAACTTGCTCTGATTACTGACAAGCAAACTACTGTGTTAGATAAATTTGGTAACTACAAACTGTACGATCAGAATTACAAGCGCCTGAAAAACGTAAGCCCTCGCTTACCGGTGTTGATGCAAGGCCTCACTGAGCTACAGCGTTTCTACACAAAAAATGATTAAATGATCACCAAAAATAAAAGGGAAGCCAGTGGCTTCCCTTTTTTATTGCCGTTAATGACTAGAAAACAAGCAACAGAACAAAATTATGAAAATTAGGGGTTTACAAGGTCCTCTGCCCCTTATATTATTCACGCCACTGGAGGGATGGCTGAGTGGTCGAAAGCACCGGTCTTGAAAACCGGCAACCGTTAATAGCGGTTCTAGGGTTCAAATCCCTATCCCTCCACCACATTAAAGAAAGCCGCTGAGAAATCAGCGGCTTTTTTGCATCTGGGGTTTATCACTTCTCTTTGTACTTCATCACCAAACTTAATCATCCAAAAGAACTTGCCCAATAGCATTACCATCAAACTTCCACTTTCTTTGTCACTCACTCACAAGTCCACACCAGCATTTCAACCATTACACCGTTATGTCGCTAGCCTAAGATGTTCGCACTGCTCGCTTTAGCCCGATTTAGCGAACACCAATAAGAAAACCATCAAAAAAGCATAATAAATAGCCACTCAACACAAAAACATCGAAAAGCGTTCATAAAAAAAGCAGTCAGTTAATAAGGGTATTTACAAGCGAGGGCCTCCCTTATATTATACGCGGCATCGGAGGGATGGCTGAGTGGTCGAAAGCACCGGTCTTGAAAACCGGCAACCGTTAATAGCGGTTCTAGGGTTCAAATCCCTATCCCTCCACCACATTAAAGAAAGCCGCTGAGAAATCAGCGGCTTTTTTGTATCTGGAGAAAACCCGAGTTTGTCACGTCAAACATTCACTACTAGTGCCGCTTTCAATAATTGCATGTGAATAGAAACCAGATCTTCATGCTGTGTTCGATAGCCACCACCAACAACACACGCCATCGGAATAGATTCTGATTTCGCTAAGTCGATCATCAAGCAGTCGCGTTCAAATATCCCTTGTGTAGACACATTCAAATAGCCTAGTTCATCGTCTTGATGGATATCGATACCCGCATCATAAATAATGAGATCAGGTTGATGGTGAGCAATCGCCAGCTTGGTGACTTGCTCAAAACAACGCAGAAACTCTTTATCTTCTGTTTCACGACTTAACAGCACATCTAAATCAGATAGCGGTTTTCGTGCAGGGAAGTTTTTATCGCAGTGGAACGACAAAGTAATGATGTCGTCATTCTCTTGGCAAAGAGTCGCAGTGCCATCACCATGATGAACATCGCTGTCGACGATAAGCACTTTATCGATATGTTCAAAGGTCAGCGCATGTTTTGCCGCTAAAACCAGATCGTTCAACAAACAAAATCCGCTACCAAAATCATGGTGTGCGTGATGATAACCACCACTCAAATGAATCGCTAAACCACTCTCTATGGCCATTTCAGCCGCTAAACAAGTTCCTCCACTTGAGTAGAGTGTCCTTTCGATCAGTTGCTCACTCCACGGGAACCCGATGCGTCTCATTTTGGCCGCTGGCAAATTACCAGACACAAGTAAATCGACATAGTCACTATCGTGTACCTGTTTTACTTGCTCAACCGAAACCGGCGTTGGTTGAAACACTTCAAACTTGCTCTTCCATCGAGGTTCGCTATCCATTCGTTTCTCAACAGCACTATATAACAACTGATATTTGTTGATTGGGTAACGGTGACCTTCTGGTAAAGGTAACTGCGAATAGATTGGGTGGTAAATTAAAGGAATCATAATCAGGTTAATTGCGTATCTTTCTCAAAATCATAACAGTCTCAGCCTAGGCGACAACCTTAATTAATGATAATGGTTATCATTATATTAAATTTCAAAAAGAGACAGCAATGAGAAACCTAATACTCATCTTTGGGGTGATCTGCGGCTCAGTAACAGCAGTAATGATTTTTGTAGGAATGTTAATGGCCAGTTGGTGGAGCGTTGATTTTCTCGTGTTAAGCCATCAAACTTAACTAATTGAACTGAAAAGGAATCACCATGAGCGTAATTTTTATTACTGGAGCGAACCGCGGCATTGGCTTAAGCCTGACTCAGCAGTACTTGAAAGGTAACCACAAGGTGTACGCGACTTATCGTGAAGCCAATTCAGCAAAAGAACTGCTCTCACTCGCAAAGCACAACAGCAACCTAACCTGCATTCAATTAGAGATAACCGATTACCAAGCAGTAGGCCAACTCCCCTCGCAAATGGAACCGATTGATATCTTGCTCAACAACGCTGGCTACTATGGTCCTAAAGGTTATGGGCTGGGTAATACCGATGTCGAAGAGTGGCGTCGTGTTTTTGAAGTCAACACTATTGCTCCGCTGAAACTTGTCGAAACGCTATTGCCTTTATTAGAAGACAGCGATATCAAAAAGGTCGCTTGTTTATCCTCTAGAGTCGGCAGTATGACTGAGAACACCTCAGGCGGCGGTTATATCTATCGCTCCTCTAAAGCCGCTCTAAACTCCGTGGTGAAGAGCCTAAGCAACGACTTAACCGAGAATGGCTTTACGGTGTTAGCACTGCATCCAGGTTGGGTACAGACTGAAATGGGCGGGCCGAATGCTCTGATCGACACCGACACTTCAGCATCCGGCCTTATTAAAGTCATCGAGTCAGCGAATACCGAAGTGAGTGGTCACTTCTTCAATTTCGATGGCAGCGAAATAGACTGGTGATCCACAGATGAATGCAGGGCCTCTCTCAAACCTAGTTAAGCACTCAACGCTGTTTTGTCTGACAGTGATGCTAGCTGGCTGTTTCAGTGATGGCCCCGGCGACTTGTTCGACGACTATCAAACTAAGGTCGCCAGAGTACAAGATGCAAAAGAACTCAATGATGACTGGGAGTTTGAAAACCTACCGAGAAAGCGAGAGCTGTTGCTTGACGTGCCCTCACTTTCTATCGGTCTCATCGACAGTTATCAACTTCGACAATGTGGGTTATTCAATCTGATTGCAGAAAGAAATTCCGTACTTGGAAAAGTCGCCGACGAGTTCCGGAATTACGATTATCAAGTCGCTCTACTGGAAGGTGTTGGTAAGTGTTTATCTAATAACGAATTAGATCCAGAGATCGTAGAATTACTCAGAGAAATCGAGCAACAGAAACTCGCACAATTTCCACTGCACCAATGGAATCTAATCTATGCCAGTGAAGCAATGCAGTCGCAAATGCGTGGTAGTCAGTGGTTACGTGCTGATATCGGCGATCAGGTACGACAAACCAGTGATGCCTTAGAACATATCAATCAAGCGTTAAACGTTCCGCTCGTTTCAGGCAAGACTACTGAGGTTCAAGAAGTATTAGAGAAGAGCTCTACGCTCGGGGATTTATACTACTCGCTCGCCCGTACCTCAGCTGAGCTTGATACCATCACCAAGCAACTCACTACTTTTGATGCCAACATCATCTGCGGGAAGCAGCGAGACACCACTAAGTTTCGTTATCTCAACAATGTATTCGAGCAGCAATACATAGGTAAGGTTCAGCCTTACATGGCGCAGCTGGATGGCTTTTACCAGCAGTTAGCCCCGCAACTAGGGATGTTTGACGCGCAACCTGACCTGCACAGTTATTACTTTCCCATCAAAGATGCGCATCAAGCCTTTCGATCATCCACTCGCCGCCATGTTGATTATTGGCAACAGCTGTTTAAGCGCTGCGGACGCAAAGTCGGTCGTTAATTCCAGTATCGCCAATAAACAGCTGTTTGCTCTCAGTTCCTAGCTTTTAGTGCCTTTCTTAGCATAGGTACCTTTCTTGGCATAAGCTTTCTTCGCACCACCGCCTTTACGACGTTTAAAAGCGGGTCTCTCAACTTTAGGAAGATGACGCAGAGATTCAGGAACTTCGCCCGTTTTTACCTTGCCCATCAAACCATCAATCTTGCTTTCTAGCGCTTGCATGAAAGGTTGGTACGCTTGGTTACGCTCGGCCATACCTTGTAACTGGTGTTCCCAATGCGCTGTCATGTCAGGAAAAGTAGAATCCTCAGGCAAAGCATGGATCAAGCCTCTCCCCGCAGGGCTACTATGAATACTCTTACCTTGGCGCGTTAGCAGCTGCCTTTTGAATAGCGTATCTAAAATACCCGCACGAGTCGCTTCAGTGCCAAGGCCATCAGTCTCTTTCAAAATGGCTTTGAGGTCTTTGTTCGCAACAAAACGCGCGATACCTGTCATCGCTTGTAGCAAGGTCGCTTCAGTAAAATATTTTGGTGGCTCGGTTTTCTTATCACCAATCACGCCTTCACGACACGTCAACACCGTACCTTTATCCAATGGAGGAACCGTATCCGTGCCATCACCTTTCTCTTCGGTGTCCGTTTTCCCCATCAACACTTTCCAACCTGGGTTGATAAGCTGACGTCCTTTCGCAATGAACACACCACCAGCGATATCAAACACTAACTTAGCATCCGCAAACACAGCCGGTGGGTAGAACTGCATCAGATATTGGCGAGCGATTTGCTGATAGATTTTCATCTCATTGGCAGACAAACCATTCACCGATGATTTCTTCGGTGTTGGGATTATTGCGTGGTGAGCATCGACCTTACTGTCGTTCCACGCTTTTGATTTCAGTGAAAGATCTGCGCCTTGCGCACCACTTTGTAGTTCTTTCGCATTATTAGCGATAGCATCGACGACTGACTCTCGTTGCGAGTAGTGATCTTTAGGCAGGTATCGGCTATCAGAACGAGGGTAAGTGATGAGCTTGTGCTTCTCATATAATGACTGGCACGTGTCCAACACCTGCTGAGCACTCATGCCAAAACGCTTAGACGCATCAATCTGCAGTGCTGACAACGAGTAAGGCAGTGGCGCAGCTTGTTTACTTTGCTTTTGCTCTGATTCCGTTACCACCGCGGGTTGACTCGCAATTCGGTTAGCCACGTTCTCAACCAACTTGCGATTAAGCACTCGACCTTCTTCATCTTGCCATGGTTTACATGCTTCGCTTGGTTTCCAACGCGCGCGAATATCAAAGCTTTGCCCGTTATTTTGATAAGGGATCAAAGCGTGCAGAGTGAAGTAATCTTTAGGAATAAAATTCTCAATTTCTTCATCACGTCTTACAACCAAACCAAGTACTGGAGTCTGCACTCGCCCTACCGACAAGACGCCTTGGTAGCCCGCCTTTTGACCAAGCAAGGTATAAGCGCGAGTCATGTTCATGCCATACAGCCAATCGGCTCTAGAGCGTGCCAATGCTGAAACAGAAAGAGGGATAAAATCGCGATTGCTACGCATTTGAGAGAGTGCACGTTTTACAGCAGGTAAGTTTAAGTCGCTGATAAGCAGCCTTTCCATCGACTCTTTCTTGGCTTTAGAAACTTTGCAGTAATCAATCACTTCATCAACCAAAAGCTGCCCTTCTCTATCTGGGTCTCCGGCGTGAACAATTTGAGTAGCGTCCTTCAATAGCTTTCGGATCACCGTGAGCTGTTTGCTTGAAGTCTTGCGTGGTCTTAGCTGCCATTGCTCTGGCACGATGGGAAGATCGGCCAAGTTCCACTTCTTATAACGGTCGTCATAAGCGTCTGGCTCAACCTGTTCCAATAAGTGTCCAATACACCAAGTCACTACATCCCCATTACCACATTTGATAAACCCTTGGTCTTTCTTCTGTGGATTAGGCAGTGCAGCAGCGATCGCGCGGCCGAGGCTTGGTTTTTCAGCAATAATAAGGCGAGACATGTTTTTCCAGATGCTACAAACAATTAGGGCCACATTATCTAATGTGACCCTAATAAATCAAGAAAAACTGGTTGTTTATACAGTTAGCATTCCACTATTCAAGCTTCAACGCTCTTTACAAGAACTCAACAAACTTAGCGAAGTCGCGCTCTGGCACTTTCATTGGTGTACAGCCTGGAGTGCCAAGGTATAGGAAACCAACAATTTCGTCGTCGCCTTCTAGGCCAAATGCTTGGTGTACTTCTGGGTGGAACATCCATTTACCTGAGCGCCAAAAGCCTTGGAAGCCTTGCGCGACAGCAGCCATTTGCATGGCTTGTGCAGCGCAACCCGCAGAAAGGTGTTGTTCGAACGCGGGCACTTTTTCGTGCTCGGTAACTTTTGCAATAACGGTAATCACCATTGGAGCTCGGAACGGCGCTTTTTTTACTTTCTCGATAACCGCCTCTTCGCTTGCATCCGCTTCAGCGGCACGCACCAATATGTCTGAAAGCTTTTGTAGACCTGAACCCTGCGCGATAACAAAGCGCCAAGGTGTTAATGCGCCGTGATCTGGAGCTCGTAAGCCCGCTTTGATGATATTTTCTAACGCTACACCTTCAGGTGCCGGATCAGAGAGTTTTGCGATTGAGCGCCTGTTGAGCAATAGATCCAAAGCATCCATTTGAAGTCCTTACTATTTCTTTATTATTTGTATACTTGAACTTTAGCACAGAATACAAACGATAATAAATCTCAACGACTAGCCATTTGGCCTAGATTAGAAGCAATAAAGGCTCCTAAATCTATGACTTAGGAGCCTTGTTCAAAATCTAGCTCAGCAAACTAAGTAACAATATCTACCGATAAGATTACAGTTTGATAGATGATTCTATAACTTAATAGCTAGCTCAACACCTTGACGGATAGCACGTACTGCATCTAGCTCACCGGCATAATCGGCACCGCCTATCACGTGCAGTTTGCCACCAAACTCTTGCCACATATCTTCGAATGGTCGAACTGACACCTGGCCCGCACATACGATAACGGAATCGGCATCGAGGACCTGTTCTTTCTTGCCAATACTGATATGCAGACCTTGGTCATCAATCTTGTTGTAGCTCACGCCACCCAGTAGGTTCACGCCGCGCTTTTCTAGCGTACGTTTATGAATCCAACCTGTGGTTTTGCCCGGGCCTTTACCAACACGACCCGCTTTACGCTGCATTACCCAGACTGTCTTATCGCTGAATGAATCCGGGTAAGGATACAAACCACCTGGGTGTTCCATATTCTTATCGATGCCCCACTCATGCAGCCAGTCATCTAAACTGTGAGAAGTAGGCTCGGTTAGCATGGTTGCCACATCGACACCAATACCACCAGCACCAACAATCGCGACTTTTTCGCCTACTGGTGTCTTTTCGCGAATCAAGGTTTGGTAATCGACTACGTTTTCTTGGTCGATGCCCTCAATATCGAGCTTTCTCGGTTCAACTCCTGCCGCCATCACCACTTCATCGTACTTCAGCAACATCTCAAACGTTGCTTCGGTATCCAGTTTCAGGTTCACACCTGATGCATCGATTTGGTTAGCAAAGTAACGAATCGTTTCTCTGAACTCTTCTTTGCCCGGAATCTGCATTGCCAGTCTGAATTGTCCACCGATACGGTCATTCTTCTCTATCAAGTCAACCTTGTGTCCACGTTGCGCTAATGTCGTCGCACAAGCCAAGCCTGCGGGGCCTGCACCGACAACCGCAATGGTCTTAGTGGCTTGAGCAGGTTGAACAACAATTTCAGTCTCGTAACAAGCTCGTGGGTTAACCAAACAGCTCGCACGTTTACCTTTAAACACGTTATCTAAACAAGCTTGGTTACAACCGATACAGGTATTGATGAACTGAGCTTGGTCTTGAGCGGCTTTATTAACAAAGTCAGGGTCAGCCAAAAATGGACGCGCCATTGATACCATGTCGGCCTGTCCTGAACTGAGGATACGCTCGGCCTCTTCTGGTGTGTTGATTCGGTTACAAGTCACCACTGGGATCGACACGTATGGTTTCACTTTTTCCGTCACCCAAGAGAAAGCACCTCGTGGTACTTGTGTCGCGATAGTCGGAACACGAGCTTCATGCCAACCAATGCCAGTATTGATGATAGTCACGCCCGCTTCTTCTAGCTTCTGAGCCAAAAGAACAACATCTTCAAACGTGCTGCCTTGCTCAACCAAATCAAGCATCGACAAACGGAAGATAATAATGAAATCTTTACCCACCGCTTCGCGAATCGATTTAACGATCTCTAAAGGGAAACGCATACGCTTCTCGTAAGAACCGCCCCACTCGTCGTAACGCATGTTGGTACGCTTACAGATGAACTGGTTAATCAAGTAACCTTCCGATCCCATGATCTCAATGCCGTCGTAACCTGCCACTTGAGCGAGCTCTGCACTATTGGCAAAGGCACCAATGGTCTTTTTGATCTGACGAGGGCTCATCTCGCTAGGTGCGAACTTAGCAATTGGTGCTTTAATACCAGAAGCACTTTGCGCGAATGGGTGCATTGCATAGCGGCCAGCATGCAGCAACTGAAGGGCAATTTTACCGCCATGCTTGTGCACGGCTTCAGTAACAACTTGGTGAGCTTTTGCGTGCTTCACTTTACTGAATTCAGCACTAAATGGGGTCAATCTGCCACGTAAATTAGGAGAAAAACCACCGGTAACAATAAGGCCAACGCCTCCTTTTGCTCGCTCTTCATAAAACGCGGCGAGTTTATGCAGGCCTTCTTTATTTTCTTCTAAACCTGTGTGCATTGATCCCATCAATACACGGTTACGTAATTGAGTAAAACCAAGATCGAGTGGTTCAAGTAAATGTGGGTACATGGCAGACATCACTTCTATTATTATATCCTTGTGGTCAGACCACAATATAACTCAATTACCAAAAGTTCAAACAGCTGTTTACATTTTTGTAACACCGATCATAGTGCAGGATGTATTAATCGTTCAAAAGTTCTTAATCTAACTACACTTAATGAGAATATATATCGATTAACAATTCTTGGTATAGTTTGAGCTTGGGAATTATCGTAGGATACTAAGCAGTTCATATTATTGAGATTAATGGTACTACGGCTTGTTAAAGCGACGTGATCTCACTGCGGAGACAGAATGAAAAAAATATTCAAATTTATAGGCATGATCTTTAAAGGGATTTGGAAGCTCATCACGTTTGTGCGTCTTGCGCTGGTAAACCTTTTCTTTTTACTCAGTATCGCCATCATCTACTTTGTGTACTTCCATTCAGATACGGCCCAGCCGACTGTTCCACAAGAATCAGCGTTAGTACTTAACCTGTCTGGCCCTATCGTAGAGCAAAGCCGCTATATTAACCCTATGGATTCGGTCACGGGTTCGCTGCTGGGCAAAGACCTTCCAAAAGAAAACATCCTGTTTGATATCGTTGAAACGATTCGCTACGCAAAAGACGACGATAATGTAACGGGTATTGTTTTAGCACTTAAAGAGCTGCCAGAGACCAATCTAACTAAACTGCGTTACATTGCTAAAGCCTTAAATGAGTTTAAAGCGTCGGGTAAGCCGATTTATGCGGTAGGTGACTTCTACAACCAAAGCCAATACTACCTGGCAAGTTACGCCACTAAGGTGTACATGTCCCCTGACGGTGGTGTGCTTCTCAAAGGTTACAGCGCCTATTCGCTTTACTACAAAACCTTATTAGAGAAGCTAGACGTAAATACGCACGTGTTCCGTGTTGGTACCTATAAATCAGCTATCGAGCCCTTCATTCGTGACGACATGTCAGATGCAGCGAAAGAGTCCGCTTCTCGTTGGTTAAGCCAACTGTGGGGTGCGTACGTTGATGACGTCAGCAACAACCGTCAGATCGATGCTAAAACACTGAACCCAAGCATGGAAACGTTCTTGAAAGAACTTGAGTCTGTGGACGGTGACATTGCAAAACTGGCTGAGAAACTTGGCTTAGTGGATGAGCTAGCGACACGCCAACAAGTTCGACTAGAGCTTGCCGATGTTTTCGGCAGTGACGGTCAAGACAGCTACAACGCGTTTGGTTACTACGAATACCGTGCAACCATGCTTCCAGACATGACCAGTGAGCCACACGATGTCGCCGTGATTGTTGCTAGCGGCGCAATTATGGATGGTAAACAACCGCGTGGTACGGTTGGTGGTGATACTACTGCAGCCCTACTTCGCCAAGCGCGTAATGATGATAAAGTGAAAGCCGTTGTACTTCGTGTAGATAGCCCAGGTGGTAGCGCATTTGCTTCAGAAGTGATCCGCAATGAAATAGAAGCGATCAAGCAAGCAGGTAAACCGGTTGTTGTGTCGATGTCGAGCCTTGCTGCTTCAGGTGGTTACTGGATCTCGATGGGTGCGGATAAGATCCTAGCGCAACCAACCACGCTCACCGGTTCGATTGGTATCTTCAGTGTTATCACGACCTTCGAAAAAGGATTAAACGATATTGGTGTTTACACTGACGGCGTTGGTACGTCACCTTTCTCAGGTATCGGTATTACGACAGGACTTAGCGATGGCGCGAAAGACGCTTTTCAAATGGGCATTGAAAACGGTTACCGCCGATTCATCAGCCTAGTTGGAGAAAATCGCGGCATGGAAGTCGATGCTGTAGACAAGATCGCTCAAGGCCGAGTATGGACAGGTCAAGATGCAATCCAGAAAGGCTTAGTCGATGAGATTGGCGATTTTGATGATGCGGTTGCAGCTGCGGCTTCACTTGCAGAACTTGAAAGCTACAACATCTACTGGGTAGAAGAGCCACTTTCGGCCACTGAACAATTTATTCAAGAATTTATGAACCAAGTTCAGATGTCGATAGGCCTTGATATTCAATCGATGATACCAAGCAGTTTACAGCCTGTTACTCAACAGTTAGCTCAAGATAGCCAGCTGTTAGGCAACTTTAACGACCCACAAGGCCGCTACGCTTTCTGCTTAAATTGCCAAGTTCAATAAGATAAGTTCAACGCTTTATTATCAAGAGGCGCCTCTGTGTTAGGTGCCTCTTTTTATTGCATGATAATTCGCTATAATCGCCCCCCTGTTCCCTATATCACACTAAGTATTATTCGCCATGGAAAGAAAACACATCTATATCGCGTACACCGGCGGCACAATTGGCATGCAGAAGTCTATTGACCACGGCTATGTTCCAGTCGCAGGTTTCATGGATAAGCAGCTAGCTGGCATGCCTGAATTCCATCGCCCAGAGATGCCTGAGTACACCATTCACGAATACTCTCCATTAATGGACTCTTCAGATATGACGCCACTTGATTGGCAGACTATCGCTGATGACATCCGCGCGAACTACGATAAGTACGATGGTTTCGTTATCCTGCATGGTACAGATACTATGGCATACACCGCCTCTGCACTGTCTTTCATGCTTGAAAACCTCGGCAAACCTGTGATTGTAACGGGCTCTCAGATCCCATTAGCAGAGCTTCGTTCAGACGGACAAGCAAACCTACTGAATGCGCTACACATTGCTGCAAACTACCCAATAAACGAAGTGACGCTGTTCTTTAACAACAAGTTAATGCGTGGTAACCGCAGCACAAAATCACACGCTGATGGCTTCAATGCGTTTACTTCTCCAAATCTGAACCCATTGCTAGAAGCGGGTATCAATATCCAAATCAGCAATAACGTAAAGGTAAACGAGCAGCCTGAAGGTGCTTTCAAGGTTCATAATATTACTCCGCAACCTATCGGCGTAATCACTATGTACCCTGGCATATCACATGAAGTGATCCGCAACACACTATTACAGCCTGTTAACGCAATGATTCTGCTTACTTTTGGTGTGGGTAACGCACCACAAAACCCAGAACTACTTCAGCACCTAAAAGACGCATCAGAGCGTGGAGTTATCGTGGTAAACCTAACTCAATGTTTAGCAGGTAAAGTGAACATGGGTGGCTATGCGACGGGCTGTGCTTTAGCAGAAGCTGGGGTTGTCAGTGGTTATGATATGACTCCGGAAGCGGCACTAGCGAAACTTCACTACCTATTAAGCCAAAATCTAAGCTACGAAGAAGTGAAAACTCAAATGCAACAAGTGTTGCGTGGCGAGATGAGCTTATAAGTCTGTTAGCCAATTAACGTGAACTAAATCGTTTTATTGCTTATAAATAAACGGCTTAAAGTAAAAGGGGTGGCACATTGCCACCCCTTTGTTGTAATTTAAGCCTAATGATTAAGGTTAACCCTAACAATATCGTCTTGATCTGATTTAAACTGTTTCTTTAGTTCAGACTTAGATTTAAAGCTAATCTCACCACCAGCTGCAATTGTCATATGTTGAGCTTCAGAGTTATGTTTAGATTGATATAACATAACCGCTTGCATACACGAGTCGCGCTGCTCTTTTGAGAGCGCCGTACCTTCTGGCCATTTACCCGTTTCAACTGCATAAGTTAAACGTTCGTAGACCTCGGGTGTCATTGCGCTAAGAAGTTGTTCTGCATCCATGGTAAAGCCTTAGTTTTAACAATTTTCACCAGAAAATAACCCGTAACAGAATTGAGTCAAGAACCTGACCGATAATAAGTGCATTTGATCACAAGTGAAGGAATATGAAAATTATGAAATGGTTGGCGATTAGCCTATTGCCTTGCACTCTGGTTGGGTGTCTTGAAGGAAACAAAAATACCGATCAACTGTGCCAAAGCAACCCGGGCCTTCAGTGTGAACAATTGAACATGAACGATGGGCAATGTCGTGTCGCACGTACCGATCTTATCTGGCATCGATTTGAAGTTCAGAAACACCCCTCCGAAATCAATAAGATTAAAGAGTTCGAATTAGTCACTGCTTACAAAAAGTGCCTAGAGCTCGCAGCTCAGATCGAAACTATTGACCAATCTAAACTGCAAGAGCGCCGCTTTACCTCTTTAATGCACAGTATTGAAGAGTCTGAGCGCATTGTTGGTGAGCTATCGCAATCTGATACACCGGAAACGCTTTACTTCTTGTGGTCGCAAACTGGAGACACCAACGCAAGACGCAGTTTCCTACAACTGGAAGGCACAGAAGCGTTAAACACGGCAGAGATGCAATATGCCTTAGCAACCTTCTATACCACCAGAGATCATGCTAAAACACTTAAGCTGCTTAATAATGCCTTAACGTTGTCGAGCAACTCTGCCGTCAATACAGAGATCTTTAAGTCAATGGCCAGCATCAATCACAGCTTGGGCCATATGGAAAAGGCGTATGTCTGGGCGATGGTTGCCAAAGAGTTTGATGTACCAATTGCATCAGAAGCGGAACTGGCCGTTCTCTATCGTTTTGAAGATTCAAAATACAAACAGTTAAATAAAGACGCAGACAAAATTGTCGAAGCTATTGAGGATGGGGTCTACAGCCCTTCAATCGTCCCGAGTTACTGATCGCTTCATTTATAGTGTTCTAACTTAAGCTTCTTATTCACCTGCTTTAAAAAAACAGCTACCTTTTTGGTAGCTGTTTTTATTTGTACTAGAGTTAAATCTGAAATCTTGGGCGTTTCAGCATTCCTAAATCGACAAATGCGACCTGTAAGGATTAGACAATAGTTACAAGTTATTTCGTACTTTCGTCATTTTTGTTGAAAATTAACGACACTGAATTAACACAGAACCGTTCACCAGTGGTCTTCGGACCATCAGGAAAAACGTGACCTAAATGGCTATCACAAGCGGTACAACGGATCTCTACACGCTTCATTCCGTGACTTAGATCTTCTATATAGCGTACTGCTTCATCATTTACTGGGGCATCAAAGCTTGGCCAACCACACCCAGAGTCATATTTGTTATCCGACAGAAACAAAGGGCTTTCACAGCATGTACAGCTATAGACGCCAGTCTTATGGTTGTGCAGTAACTTACCGCTATATGGGGCTTCAGTACCACGTTCACGACACACTGCAAATTCGTCGTCCGTTAGGCGTTCACGCCAGTATTCATCAGGCTTTATCATATTTCCTCCCTTTTGAATCACGTTAATATCTCTCCACATTATCAGTTATTATATTTACTTTTTTCTATAAAGGCTTGCATATCAGTCGTTTTGTAGCACATACTTTCTCACCAGGAAACATTGTACATATACACTCATAAGTGAATCATCATTTAGGGGTATTTTACCCAACTGGAAGGGTACAGAGCCACTTGCAATGGTCAATTTTCAACCACTTACACCCAATTGTTAAGAAAAGCGTCGCTTTTTTTTGACATTAAACAAGTTAAGTCGGATTATCTATTGCAGATGTATACTGGATTCTGTAATTTTACTACCAGTTATCTTTAATCAGAAATTAAGTTGTGGAGCAACTACAATGACTATCAAAGTAGGTATTAACGGTTTTGGCCGTATCGGCCGTTTCGTATTCCGCGCAGCTCAAGAGCGTGCAGACATCGAAGTAGTAGGTATTAACGATCTAATCGACGTAGAGTACATGGCATACATGCTTAAGTACGACTCAACTCACGGCCGTTTCAACGGTACTGTTGAAGTTGAAGGCGGTAACCTAATCGTTAACGGTAAAACTGTACGTGTTACAGCTGAACGTAACCCAGAAGACCTTAAGTGGGATGCTATCGACGTAGACGTAGTTGCTGAAGCAACTGGTCTTTTCCTAACTGACGAGACTGCACGTAAGCACATCACTGCTGGCGCTAAGAAAGTAGTTCTTACTGGTCCTTCTAAAGATGCAACTCCAATGTTCGTAATGGGCGTTAACCAAGCATCTTACGCTGGTCAAGACATCGTTTCTAACGCTTCTTGTACTACTAACTGTCTTGCACCTATCGCTAAAGTACTTAACGATAAGTGGGGCATTGAGTCTGGTCTTATGACTACAGTTCACGCTACTACAGCAACTCAAAAAACTGTAGATGGCCCTTCTGCTAAAGACTGGCGCGGTGGCCGTGGTGCTTCTCAAAACATCATCCCATCTTCAACTGGTGCAGCTAAAGCTGTAGGCGTTGTTCTTCCAGAACTAAACGGCCTTCTAACTGGTATGGCTTTCCGTGTACCAACTGCTAACGTATCTGTAGTTGACCTAACTGTTAACCTAAAAGAAGCTGCATCTTACGAAGAAATTTGTGCTGCAATGAAAGAAGCTTCTGAAGGCGAAATGGCTGGCGTTCTTGGTTACACTGAAGACCAAGTAGTATCACAAGATTTCATCGGTGAAGTTCAAACTTCAGTATTCGATGCTAAAGCTGGTGTTGCTCTAACTGACAAATTCGTTAAAGTTGTATCTTGGTACGACAACGAAATCGGTTACTCAAACAAAGTTCTAGACCTAATCGCTCACATCTCTAAGTAATTTCTTTTTAGAAATAGCTTTAGATAAGCATTAGCGAAGACTGTTTTGAGCAGACTTTGAAAAAGGCGACCTTAGTGTCGCCTTTTTAATACCTGCTATCTTTTAGACCGCGTCTATCTCAGTTCATCAAGGTAACGCAAAATTGAATTCCAATACTGACTCTGCTTGTTACTCGTGAAAGCACAAGCACCACTCTAGTCTGCATTTGAATTCAATTTCCTTAGAAGGATCATGTAATGGATTTATCTACTCTACCTGCACTGACTGTACTTTCTGATAACGTGACTATCGTTGAGCACGAAGGTGTAAAACTGGTTCGTGTTATCCACGATAAAGCAAACGCAGCTATTTCACTGTTTGGCGGCCATGTCGTGTCATTCCAACCGCAAGGCCAAGAAGACCTAATTTGGATGAGCCAACAAGCTAAATTCGACGGCAAAACAGCTCTGCGTGGCGGCATTCCAGTATGTTGGCCTTGGTTTGGTCGCATTGCAGTACCTGCGCACGGTTTTGCACGTTCAAGTGAATGGCAATTGGTTGAGCACCGTGAAAGCGAAGCTGGCGTGATTGTTAGCTTAGGTCTGAAGCCAAACGAAGAGACGCTAGCGGTATGGCCTCATCAATTCGATGCACGTTTGAATGTTGAGATCGGCGAGCAGCTAAAAGTGACCTTAGATGTGAAGAACACTGATTCTCAGCCATGGACTTTCTCTGGAGCACTGCACACTTACTTAAATATTGGCGATATTCACAGCACAACCACAACAGGTATGGGTGCTGAGTACATTGATAGCCTGCAAGACGGCAAAATCTGCCAAGGTGGTTCTGAACTGGTACTGACCGACACGATTGACCGCGTTTACACGCAACCAGAAGCGCAAATCTTAGTTGCTGACAAAAAGCAGGATCGCACACTAACGGTTGAAAACCACGGTCATAATTCTGCAGTACTGTGGAACCCGTGGGCCGAAGGTGCTGCTGGTATGGGTGATATGCAAAACGACGGTTACCTAACCATGTTATGTGTTGAATCAACGCTGCACGCATCAAGCCTAGAAGCAGGCAAAACATTACAGCCAGGCGAAAGCCACCAGCTTATTACGGTGATTGCTGCTCAGTAATCGGTTCGGTAAGTCGTTCAGTAACGAATTAAGTACATTAAGAATATCAAAGGCCGGTTAACCCGGCCTTTTTTATAGCTGTTGAGTACCTAGTACCACGCGATTAGAACTCTCGCGTGCTTAATGGTAAGGCCTAACTCTGTGAATATTGAACTAACGTTTCTTTATAGAGTGCTAACAGCGCCGTGTCGTCCACTTTGACACCCACCTTTTGTGCAGGGAACGAACTCCATTCATCGTTCATATAGCTACGTTGATCGCTTTTTTGAATCGTCATACCTTCCGCAGGGCCATCCGTGACAACCCTAA